>JAICWV010000038.1 GCA_025966365.1 Chloroflexota bacterium
CCATTGCCGGTTCAGGGCATCAGCGTGAGCCGGCCATCCCCGCTCCAGGAGGCCAAGGTCCAGGAATTGTCGTCCGCCACACTCCATCACCTGGGCTTCGACGAGGACGTGCCCGCCGACCGCGTGCACGTGGACGACCGCTTTCGCGGACCGGGATATGGCTATCCCACCGAGGGAACGCTGGAGGCCATTACCATTGCCGCCCGGGATGAGGCGATCATTCTGGACCCCGTGTATACAGGCAAGGCCATGGCGGGGCTCATCAGCCACGTGCGAGAGGGCCGCTTCGGTCCCGACGATACGGTTGTCTTCCTGCACACCGGCGGCTCCCCGGCCCTGTTCGCCTACAACGTCGAGATGGATCGTTCCCTGGAGTCCGCCACACGGTGAGAGAGCTGCGGGCCTGGCTGACCCTGTTCCGGCACGGCCTGCTGCTCTGGCGCAGCGGCCAGCTTCGGACTCGCCTCGAGACCTTCGGCGTGTACTTTCCGGCGCTACCCTACAGTGCTCCCTGGTGGAGGATGTCTCCTCGCCCAACCGGTCTGCTCCTGAGCCGGGCGCGGACGTACGCCCACTGGCTGGTGGAGATGGAGGATCTGCAGCGGCACGGAAGCATCCGGATGGGCCGGTGACGGACGAGCGCTCAAACGATCTCTTCAAGAGAGCGCAGGCCGTCATCCCCGGTGGAGTGAATAGTCCGGTTCGCGCCTACGCCGCGGTTGGCGGCACGCCCAGATTCATCGAGCGCGGGTCGGGGGCCCGCGTCTGGGATATAGACGGCCAGGGGTACGTGGACTATGTGATGAGCTGGGGGCCGCTGATTCACGGCCATGCCTTCGGTCCCGTCGTCAACGCCCTGGAGAGTGGGGCAGCGTACGGGACCAGCTACGGCGCTCCCACGGCGGCCGAGGTCGAGCTTGCCGAAACGCTGGTTCGCTGCGTTCCCTCCGTGGAGATGGTGCGCCTGGTCAACAGCGGCACCGAAGCGACCATGTCGGCGATCCGGCTGGCGCGCGCTGCCACCGGCAGGGATCGCATCCTCAAATTCGCCGGCAACTACCACGGTCACGCCGACGCCCTGCTCGCCCGGGCGGGCAGCGGGAGTCTGACTCTCGGCGTTCCCACCAGCCCCGGCGTCCCCCGGAGCGTGGTGGCGCAGACGTCGGTGCTGCCCTTCAACGATGCCCAGGCGGTAGGGCGTACCTTCGCCGCGCAGGCAGAGGAGATCGCCGCGGTGATCGTCGAGCCCATCGCCGGGAACATGGGGGTGGTCCCTCCCGTGCCCGGGTTCCTGGAAACCATTCGGCGCGTTACGACAGAGACCGGGGCACTCTTCATTGCCGACGAGGTTATCACCGGCTTTCGCGTGGGGCTGGGAGGTGCGCAGCAGTACCTCGATTTTGCGCCCGACCTCACCACCCTGGGCAAGATCATCGGCGGCGGGATGCCGGTGGGCGCCTACGGAGGCCGGCGCGACCTGATGGAAAAGATGGCCCCGGTAGGCGAGGTCTATCAGGCCGGAACCCTTTCCGGAAACCCGCTGGCCACGGCTGCTGGCCTCGCCAATCTCCAGGCCCTGCAGGAGCCCGACTTCTACCAGCGGCTCGACACGCGCACGCAACGGCTGGCGGAGGGACTTCGACGCGCCGCAGCCGGCGTCGGAGTTCCGATCACCGTCAACGCGGTTACCGGGATGCTGACCATGTTCTTCACCGGCGGTCCGGTGGCCTCGCTTGACGATGCCCAACGCTCGGACACAGAGAGATTTGCCCGCTTCTTCCACGCCATGCTCGACCGCGGCATCATGCTGCCGCCCTCTCAATTCGAAGCCTGGATGATCTCGTCTGCGCACACGGAGGAGATTATCGATGAGACCATAGAGGCTGCGGAGGCGGCCCTGAGAATACTCATGTGATGTATACGTACATCTCATGAGCCACAGAACACAGATCGTTCTCACCGACGAGCAATATGAGACGCTTCGGCGCGAGTCGTCGGCAAGCGGAGTTGGGCTCGGTGAGCTTGTGCGACGCGCCATTGATTCCTCGTACGGCCATCGCTCGATCGACGAGCGCAGGGACGTATTGCGCTCCACGTCAGGCGCGTGGAAGGATCGAGAGGGCACGAGCGAAGAGTATGTAGAGTCGGTCCGGCCCGGTCTGGAGAGTCGGCTTTCTGAGTGACGATCGTTGTCGATACGTCAGTCCTCGTCGACCACCTTCAAGGCGTTTCCGCGGCAACGGAAACAACCGACAGACAGTGGGCTAGCTATGGACTCTCAATGTCATACACTTCCCCATGATTCCAACCCTGTGCCGGCCGTATTGACGTCGTCCGATCAGAGCGGCTGGCGGCTGGAGAAGCCGCTATCGACGTCGTGCCAGTAGCTCACCGACTCCTCCCCCAGCCGCCAGCACAGCAGCACCTCGCGTCCGAACATCCTGGCCGGAAAGTCCACAATCCCGTGCTCGATGTCCTTGACCTGTATGCCCATCTCGTCCAGGAATCGCAGACGCTCGCGGATCTGATCACGCAGTCCGCGCATGTCGTTCTCAGGCATCAGGGCCTCCGAATCGTGGCTATGGCCGTTGCCCGAGGTCAGCAGCTCGAAGTCGGCCACGGCGCCGGCAATGTGGACCATACGCTCCCGAAGCGTCTTCAGGTTCTCGAGTACCGGCGCGATGGTGGGAAGAAGGCCGTTGGCGTCATCAATCGTGAAGTAGCGCGCCATCGATCAGTAGCAGCAGGAGTCTTTGAAGCCGCAGTTGGAGCACACAGCCTCTTTGCTTCCCCGGATCGCGACCATATCGAAACCGCACACCGGGCAGGCCATGATCGGCGTGGCGTCGCTGGATGATTTGGCGGGAACCGGTTGGTCGCTCTCCACGTCGGATAGTATACCGTCAGTCGTTTCACCCGGACGCCCAGACACCTGGCCGCCTTCAGATAGCATGGTGACGAACCTGGGCGGAGTTACGGACCTCTATGGCGCGATTGAATCTGGGCGGACACCTATCTCTTGGCCGGAATCCTGCTGCTACCGTGACGCAGGCGGCGGCGGACGGCTTCGGGAGCATGCAGATCTTCGCGTCCAGCCCCGGCGCCTGGAAGCCTCCCGTCGTGGATCGACCCAATGCCGCTTCGTTTCGCGAAGCGCGTGAGGCCCATAACCTCACGCCGCTTTACATCCACGCCATCTACCTCATCAATCTGGGCTCCGACAATCCGGAGTTGGTCCGGCGGTCCATCAGCTCGCTCAAGCGCACGCTTGCCGCGGGCTCGGCCATGGGAGCGTCAGGCGTCATCACCCATATCGGCAGCCACGGCAAGCGCGGGTTCGAGAGCGTGTCCGGCCAGATCGGCGAGGCGCTTCAAGAGGTGCTGGCAGAGATTCCGCCAGATATCGATCTCCTGCTCGAAAATAGCGCCGGCGCGGGCGCGATTATCGGGTCCACGCTCGAGGAGATCGGGATGCTCATCTCGCTGGCGGGAGAGCATCCTCAATTGAACGTCGCCCTCGATACAGCCCACCTCACCGGCTCCGGCTGGGACTTTACCGACCCGCACACCCCGACTCGCCTGGTCACCGAGGCCGGTGCCACCTTTGGCCTGCATCGGCTGCGCGTCATTCACGCCAATGATTCCGCCGTGCCGGTGGGGAGCCACCGGGATCGCCACGCCAACATCGGAGAAGGACATATCGGGGACGCGGGCTTCCGGAACCTTCTGGGACAACCGGAACTGACCTCGATTCCATGGGTGATGGAAACGCCCGATCTGGGCAACCGGGTGGAGGGCGAGCCGACCGGCAGCTTGCGGCGCCTACGCGACCTTGAGGCCGAGATCAAGGGGGAGACCGCGCATGCCTGAGAGCAGCGGACGCGTCGCCGTGGTCGGCAGCGCCAACATGGATGTGGTCGCCCGCGTCCACACCCTTCCCGAGCGTGGCGCTACCGTGATGGGTAGCTCGCTAGCTCATTCACCGGGAGGCAAGGGCGCGAACCAGGCGGTAGCAGCGGCGCGGGCTGGCAGCGAGGTTGTCTTTGTCGGCCGCGTGGGCGCCGATCCCTACGGGGCCGGGCTGATGGAAAGCTTGCAAGAGTCGGGCGTATCGGCCCAGTTTGTCACCGTGGATCCCCGTGTGCCGTCGGGCGTGGCCCTCATCCTGGTGGACGATGACGGTCAGAACATCATCGCCGTGATACCGGGAGCGAACGGCGAAGTATCGCCGGAGGACGTCGACCGCGCCCGCGACGCCATCTCCTCCTGCTCCGTCCTCCTGCTTCAGCTCGAGATTCCCCTTGAAACCGTGGTTCATGCTGCCAGAGCCGGCCGCGAGGCCGGAGTCAAGGTCATCCTCAATCCCGCGCCCGCCGGCGAACTGAATCTCGACGTCCTGCACCTCATCGATATCCTCGTCCCCAACCAGGACGAGGTGGGGCGTCTCAGCGGCATGGGCTCTCCCGTGGATCCGGCATCGGCTGCACGCATGCTGGTCGATGCCGGTGCTCCGGCGGTGGTGGTCACGCTGGGAGACGAGGGAGCGGTGGTGGTCGATCGCCACGGGGAAACCGTCGTCCCTCCCTTCCCGGCACATGCCGTGGACACCACCGGAGCGGGCGATGCCTTCGTGGGCAATCTCGCCCACGGCCTGGCGCGGGGCGCATCGCTGTATGAGGCAGCGCGCTTTGCCTCCGCCGCGGCTGCCCTGAGTGTCGAGCGCGAGGGGGCACAGGCATCGATGCCCGCGGGTGCAGAAACTCGTGCCCTCCTGGCACGGGCGGCTCCTTCATGATCGTTCTTGCCGTCAAGACCAACGGCGGCGTGCTGACACTGCACCAGGGGTTCGCCACCGTCTTCCTGATCTACAGCCTGTTCATGGCGCTCTGGGGGTTCTTTCTCTACCTGCGGGGCAGCAATCCCTCCCCCGGGTACCTCGGAGCGCTGGTACTCGACGAAGGTGTGGCCGGGGTTCAGGGGGTGATTGGCCTGATCCTGCTGCTCCAGGGGCACCGTCCCCCCGATGCCCTCCACTTCCTCTACGGTGTTCTTGCCGTCCTCGCCCTGCCGGTCGCCTACTACCTGGGCACCGGCGGCACCGACCGCCGCGACTCCGGCATTTTCGGACTGGCCGGGCTACTCCTTGTCGGCGTTGCCATCCGGGGCACCATGACCGGGGGCGGAGGCTGAGCCCCGAAGGAGGCCGGCTCCGCCCATACTGCGGGCACCGCACCGACTTCGCACATAATGCAGGGAGACGCCGTATGCTCTATGCTACAGGCTCAACGACCCGTCTCTGATAGGCAGGCCACCACCTCTCCACTCAGAAAGGCGCCCTCGTGAAAGTTGTTCTCTCCGTCCTGGCCGTCGGCGGCCTGACCTACTCCATGACGTTTGGCGCGTCGGCATCGTCGCACGCGCGCAGTGCCGGCCCGGCGACCCTACGCGGCGATGCCATGCACCTCTCGGCCCTGCACACGGCTCCGCTGGGTTATCAGCGCGTGGCCATGCAGACCGGGGCAACCGGGACGCCGACCACAGCTCCAACAGCCGCACCGACTGGCCAGCCGACCACCGCGCCGACTCCCACTGCGACGTCGGGTCCGGTCTATCCCGATCCCGTGGATCTACTTGGCACCGCCGCCCAGAAGCTCTCGGCGGTGAACACCATTACCTTCACCTTGAAGCAGGTGGCGGAGCAGACCAACGTGGAGAAGATCACGATCAATGCCGCGGGCGTTGCCAATTGCAAAGCGGAGTATGTCCACGTCAAGGGCTCGGACAACGTCGAGGGCACATCCCAGTCCAAGAAGATCAACTACTGGTTCGAGCAGACCCTCAAGTCCTCCTACAAGAAGCAGGTGGTCAACGACAAGACGCACCACGCCTGGAAGAAGGTCGCGGTCAAGCAGACGTACCCCTTTGGGGCCTCCGCGTGGTCGGTGGATAATCCCCTGCCCTGCTTCGTGCCAGCCGGCTCGTCGAGCAGCGGGTCCAGCGGGGACGGAAGCGGAGGAAGCGCGCTGCGCAACCTCACCAATCTCGGCCCGGTTACCTATGCCGGTGCCTCGGCCTGGCATCTTCAGGCCACGGATGACGGTCAGGACTCTCAGGGGAATCCGGAGCATCTGGTCCTGGATTACTACGTGACCCAGAACGCGTCCGTCCTGGTCGGCTTCAAGGCGACCTTGACGGCCCCGTCCCAGGACATCGTTGAGACGGCCGAGCAGCAGTTCAAGAACCCGGGCAAGAAGGTCTCCATCCCCAAGATCAAGGTCGGAAGCAAGAAGCCCTAAGAACGATGGAAGCGTACGATCTCTCCCATAAGCTGGCATTCGCGGGACGGCTCTCCCCGGTGCCCTTCGTCACCGGTCCCGAGTTCACAAACTCGGTGCCGGTGGTGCCGGTGCTGGCGATGCTCCGCATTTTCGTCGAGCCGCAGAACTGGTCCGAGGAAAACGTGAAGATCATCGCGCGGGAAGTGGCGAGGACGCTAGGTGCGAGCGAGCAGTTCGACATCGGCATCACCCATACGTCCAAGGTCTACGGACCCAACATCCCGGCCTCAAACGCGACCGCGCGGTTGACCAAGCTCGACCCGCGGGCGCCGGTTCTTCAGTTGCTGATCTCGGACGGCGACGGCGATCGGGTCTTCGAAGCCCGGTACCCGCGCCTGCAGTTCGAGCCCGCCACGGAGTCATACTGGCGGACGGGATACGACACGGCCGCGGTCAAGCTTCCCAGCCAGCCCTAAGTGGTCTCGCTCCACCCGATTCGTGGCCTGCCGCTGATTGGAGCCGGTGATCCGCTTGCCGATCTCATCGTGGAGAGGGCCGGGGAGTGGGACGGATTCCAGCCGGGAGATGTGCTGGTGGTGGCGCAGAAGGTGGTCTCCAAGGCCGAGGGGCGCGTCGTGCGCCTGGACGACGTGCATCCCTCGGGGGCGGCGCGAGACCTGGCACGACGCACCGAGAAGGACGAGCGGCTCGTCGAGCTGATTCTGCGGGAGAGCAGAGAGGTCCTTCGCTCGCGTCCCGGGCTTATCGTGGTGGAAGACCGACGCGGCCTCATCTGTGCCAACGCCGGAATCGATCGGTCCAACATCGAGCAGCACGGCCGCGGCGAAGAGGTCGCGCTCCTGCCGGCCGACCCTGATGCCTCGGCTCGCCGCCTCCGAGAGCGGATAGGGGATCTGACCGGCGTCGAGGTGGGTATCGTCATCAACGACAGTCACGGCCGGGCCTTCCGCCAGGGAACGGTGGGGGTTGCCATCGGTCTGGCAGGTGTTCCGGCGGTATGGGACAAGCGCGGCGACCCGGACCTGACGGGATACGTACTCCACGCCACCGTGATCGGCATCGCCGACGAGATTGCAGCGGCCGCATCGCTCCTCATGGGAGCCGCGGACGAAGCGATACCGGCAGTCATCGTCCGCGGCGCGCCGGTTCCGGAAGGAGATGGCAACGCTGCCGACCTGCAGCGGCCCCGAGAGGCGGACTTATTCCGGTAACCTGCCGGTCTCGAGCAGCAGCGCCAGCCAGGACTCATCGCGTACCGCCGTGCCCAGCTTTCTGGCCTTCTCCAGCTTGGAGCCGGGCTCGGCGCCGGCCACCAGATAGTCCACGCCCTTGCTCATGCCAGGCGCGATCCTGGCCCCTAGATCCTTGAGCCGGGTCTCAGCCTGCCCGCGGGTCAGCGATTCCAGCTTGCCCGTCAAAAGGAAGGTAAGGCCAGAGACTGGCCCCTCCTCTCCTCCGTCGAGGTGTCCCACGTCGGACGTGACCCCAGCGGCTTTCAGCCGCTCCAGGATGGCTCGATTGTCGTCCGTGGCCGTCCACTCCACGATACTCTCCGCGGTCTTCCGCCCGATTCCCTCAACCGCTTCCAGCGTGTCTACCGGCGCGTCTCGCAAGGCATCAAGACTTCGAAAGGCATGCGCCAGAAGCTCTGCCGTCTGCAGGCCGACGTAGCGAATGCCAAGGGCGAAGATCACGTGCGGCAGCGGACGGCTCTTGCTGCGCTGGATAGACGTCAACAGGTTGTTTGCACTCTTCTCCTTGATTCCGGGGAGTGAGAGAAGCTTCTCCTCTGTCAGGTCATAGAGATCGGTGGGGTCGCGAATCAGCTCATGTTCTAGAAGTTCCTGGACCAGTCGCTCACCCAATCCGCGGATATCCATGGCCGGCTCGGAGACGAAGTGCTCGATCCAGCGATAGCGCTGGGCCGGACAGCGCGGGTTCGGGCACCGCGCCATCGCTTCACCGTCCGGCCGCACGATGGGAGTGCCGCACGCCGGGCACCGATCGGGAAGCTGGTAGACCTCCTCGGAGCCGGTCCTGTCCTCCACGATCGGCTTCACCACCTGGGGAATGACGTCCCCAGCCCGCTGCACGATCACGCGATCGCCGATACGGATGTCCTTGCGCCGGATATCTCCCTCATTGTGGAGAGTCGCCAGGCGAACCACCACGCCGCCGATCGTCACCGGCTCCAGCACGGCAAACGGATTGATTGTTCCCGTGCGGCCCACATTCACCTGAATGTCCAGGAGCCGGGTGGTGGCCTGGCGAGCCGGGAACTTGTACGCCATTGCCCAGCGCGGATCGCGGCCCACGAAGCCCAGCTCCTCCTGGAGCGCCACCGAGTTGACTTTGATGACGGCGCCGTCGATCTCATACCCCAGCCGGTCGCGCTCGTCCTGCAGCCACTGCGTGTACTCCCAGACCTCCTCTTCGGACTCCAGGTGCCGGGCCAGCGGATTGACGGGAAATCCCCAGTCGCGAATGAGGTCCAGGGCCTGCCAGTGGGTCTCCACCTCCAGGCCGATGGCGTAGCCGATCTGATAGGCGAACAGGCACAGGGGCCGTTGTGCCGTGATCTGCGGATCCAGCTGGCGCAGGGACCCCGCCGCCGCGTTGCGCGGATTGGCAAAGAGCGCCTGCCCTTCCTCGGCCCGCCGGGCGTTCAAGCGCTCGAAGCCCTCGATGGACAGATAGATCTCGCCCCGCACCTCAACCGTCTGCGGAATGGGCCCCGTCTGCAGCCGCTGGGGCACGTCCTTCACGGTCCGCAAGTTGGCAGTCACGTCCTCGCCCTCGAGGCCATTGCCGCGGGTCGCACCCAGGCGGAACCCGCCCCTCTCATAGGTGAGGGCGATGGCCAGACCGTCAATCTTGGGCTCGAGCACAAAGTCAAGGGGGGTGCCCGGAAGCAGCCGGTGCAGCCGCTCGAACCAGGCGTTCAGCTCCTCGTGGTTGAAGACATTGCCAAGGCTGAGCATGGGGCGAGGATGGCGAACCGGCCGGAAGCCGCGTCCCACCTGCCCGCCGACCCGCATGGTCGGCGACTCCTCGCTGCGTAGCTCGGGAAATTGCGCCTCGATCCCTCGCAGCTCCCGGAGCAGCGCGTCATACTCGCCGTCCGAGATGGTGGGGTTATCCAGGACGTGATAGTTGTAGTTCGCTTGCTCGATCTGGTGGCGGAGCTGCGACGCTCGCTCGGCGGGACTTTCGGATTTGTCTTCAGGCATCGGCAGCGCCATAAAACACCCCTGAAAGGTAGGAATGGTTGGAGGTGGGGTGCTGGGCTAGGAAAGTGTATCAGCCGCAAGGTAACTGCCGAGCCGCGGAATCACCGATTGCGGCGCGAAGCCGAAGATACTCTCAACGATGCCGGGAGAAGATGTGCTCTCGGTCTCCAGCTGGGCAATACGGGCCGGGCTCAGGGCGCCAACGCTCCGCGGAATCACGCCTCCGGCCGCGGCAAGCCAGGTGGACGGAATCGCCACCTTGGGTTTCCGGATGCCCAGGACGCCGGACAGCAGATCGACCAGCTCGCGTGGTGTGACGAACATGGGGCCGCCGACGGAAACCTCTTCGTTGAGGACGTCATCACGCTCGATCGCCAGCACGATGCATCGCACAAGGTCATCCACGTCAATCGGCTGCTGCCGGTGTGTTCCCTTCCCCGGCATGAGCACGAGAGGAAAGGACCGCAGTTGAGAGGCGAGCGGTGCAGTGAGTCCGTCCCCGCGACCCAGAACGAGGGAGGGCCGCAGGATGACGTAGGGAAGTCCGGAACCACGCACCAGCTGTTCGGCCTTCCACTTGGCCGCATAAAAGGGGAAGCGGCTGGCTGCCTGGGCACCGAGGCAGCTGACAAGTACGATGCGCTCCACTCCTGCATGCTCCGCCGCCTTTATCACGGAGTCGGTTCCGGCGACGATGACGTCTTCAAGGTCGGCGTCCGGGGTCAAGCCCGGAGCGAGATGGATGAGCACGGTGCAGCCATCAACGAGCGATCGAGCGCTCTCCGCCTGGCGCACGTCACCATGCTGGATCTCGACGGCGCCGGTACCGACATGAAGGCGCTGCTCGTGGACGAGACCGCGAACCTGATGCCCCGCGCTCACAAGCTGCGGAATCAGATGATGTCCGACAAAGCCGCCGGCTCCCGTGACCGCGATTTGGCTCATATTGTCTCCCTCTGACTCTCTGCCGTTCCCGCCAGTGGATAGCGCGCCAGCGGGGTATAGCGCGGGCCTCCTCGGCTCAGCTCGCTTCGCATCACGGTCAGCTCCTGAACCGGAAATGTGCCGGTCATCTCAGTCCGTGCGTCTACTCCGGCAAGCAGGGTGCCAAGCTCCCGACGCTCCGGCTCCGCTATGGAGTCACGCGTCCGCGCCAGGGTGATGTGTGGAGCAAAGGCCCTTTCTTCCGGCGCGAAGCCGCGGACAATCAGCCCCGCTTCCACATCCGAAAAGAGTGCCTGTACGGCGTCATAGCCCTTGTCCTTCTTCAGACCCACCCAGATCACCCGTGGATTCCGCACGGTCGGGAAGGCACCCAACCCGGACAATGTCAGACGAAAGGGATGGGACGGTGCGGAGGCATCGCGTGCCGCCTCCATAACCAGGGGCATGCGGCTCTGCGGGACACCACCGATAAATCGAAGAGTAATATGGAGGAGGTCCGGTCCGGACCACTTCAGCACGGGCCCAAACCGGGAAAACTCCCGCTCGATGCCCGCCAGACGGGTCCTGACGGAATCGGGAAGCTCAATAGCCAGGAAGGTGCGGAGGAACGATTGCGCTTGCGTCCTTGACTCAGGAGCGGGCATTATCTACCATACGCCGACCATATAGCTGGCTGGGAAGGAAAGCGATCGCACATGTCGACCTTGAGAGAAATTGGCCCGATTGTCATTGCCGGGTTCGTGGCCTTCGGACTGGCTGTCTGGTTGAGCATCGTCGCATGGACCTTCATCGATATTCGCTCGCGTACGCGCGACAAGTTCATCTGGTTCTTTGCCACCTTGATGGTGCTTGTCTTCAACGTCTTCGGCCTGGTGGTCTACCTCATCCTACGACCGCACGAAACGCTGATGCAGGCCTACGAGCGATCGCTGGAAGAGGAAGCCCTCCTACAGGAAATAGAGGAGCGGCCGATCTGCCCCAACTGCCGTCACCGGGTGGAGAATGACTATCGCGTCTGCCCGCACTGCCTCACCAAGCTAAAAGATGTCTGCATGAACTGTGGCAGGCTCAACGAGCTGGACTGGAGCGTCTGCCCCTACTGCGCCACCGAGCGCAAGGTGGGTCCCGTTTCGATCGGCGGAGGCGAGGTCAGCCAGCAGACCACCGCGGTTCCCCGCCTGACCACGGCCACCGGCACCGATTCCCCGTAGCGTCCGGGCCCGACGTTACCATCCGACCGTTGTAGGGTCGCGATTCTATCGCGCCCTCCACGTCCCCGTGTCCATTGCCCGAGGAGACGACGCAGGGACAATGGGCCGCGTGATAGAGTGCCCGTATGGTCACGGACGCGTCGGGCTATCACCGGGCGGTCAAGGAATGGCCGGAGAGCGAGCAGCCTCGCGAGAAGCTGGCGCATCTCGGTCCCGACCGCCTCGATAACCCCGAGCTTCTAGCCATTCTCCTGCGCGTTGGCGTGACCGGGCAGGACGTCGTCACCATGGCCCGGGAGCTGATCCTTCGCTACGAAGGGCTGGTCGGGCTCTCCCGCGCCTCGGTCGCCGAGCTGTCCGACATCCACGGCATGGGGCCGGCCAAGGCAGTCACGATCAAGGCGGCGCTGGAGTTGGGCCGGCGGCTATTACTGGAAGAGCCCGAAGAGCGGGCGCAGGTTCGCTCGCCGGAAGATGTAGCGGCAATGCTCCAGATCCGGATGGGCCTCCTCGAGCGTGAAGAGCTGCACGTGGTTCTGCTCAATACCAAGAACCACGTCCTGGGGACGAGAGTGGTGTACAAGGGCAGCCTCAACAGCTCGATGATCCGGACGGCGGAGGTCTTTCGCGACGCCATCAAGGAAAACGCGGCAGCCGTCATCATCGCCCACAATCACCCCTCCGGCGATCCCACCCCCTCCCCTGAAGACGTACGCGTCACCCGCGACCTGGCGGCGGCGGGAAAGCTCCTCGACATCGAGGTGCTCGACCATCTGGTCATCGGGCACCAGCGTTACGTGTCTCTGCGCCGAAAAAAACTCGGCTTCGAGTAGCGCCTGATTAAACAGGCACGGCGTATCGGTTGCCGGATCAGGCAGCCAACCATGCGGGGAAAACGTCTATTGCACGGAGCGACCACGCAACGGTTGAGAAAACCGCATCCGCAGCCGAAGGCTGTGGCCCGCGGTCCTCGGGCGTGGATGTCATCTAATCGTCATGATTGCGGCATGTTGCCATCACCTGAGATTCGTAGCCTGGAGATGTGCATGGGAGTGGCGGCGGCAGTCCGCACGCCGCCCTCCGCGTGAGAGAATCGAGCGAAGAGGAAAGTCAGACCCGTGCGCGTATTGGTGGTAGAAGATGATCGGTCCCTGGCGGAAGCGCTCCGCAAAGGACTGACCCAGGAAGGGCACGTGGTGGATGTGGTCCACGACGGTGCCGGGGGCCTGACGCTGGCCGAGAGCGGCGTGCATGATGCGGTGGTCCTGGATGTGATGCTGCCGATCATGGACGGCATGGCGGTAGCGCGGCGAGTCCGCGAGGATGACGTTCATGTGCCCATCCTCATGCTGACTGCCCGCGACGCGTTGCCCGACCGGATCAGCGGTTTCGATGCCGGGGCCGACGACTACCTGATCAAGCCTTTCGCCTTCGAAGAGCTTCTGGTGCGACTTCGCGCCCTGGCACGGCGCGGCAACACCCCGATTGAGGAGGAACGGCTGGTGGTCGGCGATCTGGTCATGGACACCCGCTCGCGCGAAGTGATCCGGGACGGGAAGAATATTGATCTCCCGCCGCGTGAGTACGCGCTGCTCGAGTTCCTGATGCGCCATCCCGGTCAGGCGCTCAATCGCACTATCATCCTCGACCGCGTCTGGGAGTACGGCTTTGACTCCTTTGCCAACGTGGTTGATGCCGCCATCCTGCGTCTGCGTAAAGCCGTGGATGAGGGGTACGACAAGCAGCTCATTCAGACGGTTCGAGGGGTCGGGTACAGGATCAAGGCGTGAGATGGGCTCTCGCCCAAAACGTATTCGGCACGAGAGCTGCCAAGCGATTGGCGCGGCCCGACGACAGCCTGCGGCGCGTTGCCGGCCGCCTTGCCATGCAGACGGTCTTGCTTCTGCTGGTGATGTTGCTCGTGCTGGAAGCGGTGGTCTACATCATCACGCAACAAACGCTGATCAGCTCACTCGAAACGTCCCTGCAAACCAGGGCCGGACAGGCAGACCCGGACCTCTGCCAGGCACTTCCGGCGGTGTGCGGGGGACCGACGGGAGGGAACGGTGGGAATGGCGGCCACGGACAGGGTCAGCCCCCGGAGCCCGGGGGAAACGGGCCGCCCCCCGGTCCCGGCGGATCACCGGGATTCACGCCGCTTGCCGGCCCGACCGACGTTTCTGCCGCCTATGTCAACCAGTCCATCCATCTGGTGCATTGGGATGGGTATCTGGGACGCGTGCTACTCAGCGACGATGATGCCGAGGAAGCGGTCGAATCGGGGAAGCCGCAGTGCTGTTCAGTTCACCGGTACGCGAGTCAGGACTTCCTCGTTTACACGGCGCCGCTCGTGTCGCCCAGCGGCAGCGTTGTCGGGGCCGTCCAGACCAGCATCTCGGAGCATCAGTACGAGCAAACGATGAACCTGCTCTTACGATCGCTCATTATCGTGGCCCTCCTGGGCATCCTCGGCTCTGCCGCGGTGAGTCTTGCCCTGGTGGGCCGTGCTCTGCGGCCGATCCGGGCCGCCATGCAGCGACAGCGCGACTTCGTGGCGGATGCCGCACATGAGCTTCGTACCCCCCTTGCCATTCAGCGCACGGTGGCGGAAATCGGCATGGCAGAGCCGACGACGGAGGAGCTCCAGTCCTCCGTGGCCCAGATGCTTGGTGAGAACCGGCACCTCACACGCCTGGTGGAGGACTTGTCTCTGCTTGCCCGCACGGACACCGGCGTGGTTGCCATCGAGCGGAAGCCCGTCAATCTGTCAACGCTGGTTGCGCAAACCGCGGAGGAGATCGGCTATCTCGCGGCCGATCGAGGAATCACGCTTGATGCCCACGTAGAGGAAGGCGTGACTGTCTCTGGAGACATCCTCCGTCTGCGACAGCTTCTGCTGATCTTGCTGGACAACGCGCTCAAGCACACGCCGGAGGACGGCGTTGCGAGCGTTCGGCTGGATGCCCATGGCGGGCGCGCTCGAATGGAGGTGGCGGATAGCGGCCCGGGCATCAGACCCGAGGATGTCCCGCACATCTTCGACCGCTTCTACCGGGCGGATCAGGCTCGAACCGGAGAAGGGACGGGTCTCGGACTCGCCATCGCCAGGTGGATCGTGGGCGCACACGCCGGGCAGATCACCGCCGGAAACGTCTCTCCCCATGGCGCTGTCTTTACCGTCACGCTGCCGCTGGCACGCGGCTCAGCTGCCTCCTGAGACGTCATCAAGCGATCATCTGCGCCCAATAGAACCATCATCTCGTCTCCATAGGCTGGATTCATATCAGCAACGGGGCCGCCGGACGTCCTCATGAATCAAGAGAACGAGACGTGAATCTACTACTTTTGCCCAAACGCTCAGGGGAGCGGGACGCAGCCCGAGTGAGTGCCTCCGCCAGCGACGTGGCTGTCCCCGCCGGGCTGGTCATCGTCCAGCTCGTCCTCACCGAAGTGGGCGAGACAGCCATTGGCCTGACTCTTGTAGCTGGAGCCCTGCTCTGGCTCTGGCGCCCCTCGAGCAGAATCACCGGCTATGGGGCCCTCGCGGCCGCCGCTGCCTTGCTCGGCGCTGCCATTAACGGAGGCAAGCGCAGCGGGACATTCGCTGGAGCCTTTGGGAGTGGGACGCGCGTCGGGGGTCCCGGTGGGGCCATTGGCTGCTCTTCCACGGCTCTATCTCGCTCATGGCCGGGGTCAACCTGGTCGCTCTCCTGCCCACACGCGCGGTTCTCCCGGCGCCCATCGCATCGCTTCTGGGCATCGCCGTCGGTGCCGCGGGAAACTACGTCATGGGCGACCGGCTCGTATTCAGGGCGGGGAGGGCTGCAGACTCACGGGGGGCTCCAGAGCGCTACCTGGCCGCAAGCAGGAACGCCGGTCCCACCGAACCTGCGTTCCTGCAGTGAGTGCGGGACGTACTGCTACTTTCCGGACTGAGTGCTCGTCGAGGTTGACGTACTCGACGTCATATGCGGGCAACTGCGCGCTGTCCCTGTGGCCGCGTGCCGCGACGTCGCATAGCGGCCGGCCATCGTTCCGATCCGGTGTCGTGCATAGCTCGACCGCACCGTCGATGTGGAGGCGAGCCGGCGTACAGGGTAGCCGGAGCGGGAAGCTCCGGACCGTCCGTGTGATCCGCGTGCCCGGTTAACTCCCGTCCGGGCGCTGTGGCGCACCGCCGTGTGCGCGGTCGCAGGGCTGAGGGCAAATGCGGCTGCTGAGTACCGCAAGAGATGGGCGACGCTCACGGCCGCTGACTGTCCCGCGGCAGCAGGGACGGTAGTCCGTGCTCTCACTGTGTGAGTTGAGAGAATCATTGAACCGGCGAGGCCAATTGCCACCAACGGCATCAGGCGCGCGCTTGTTATCAGTCGTTTCATACGCGGTACCTTTCTACTCGTCCGCTCACAGTCGCGAACGGCTGACATCAGAGTCGACCTCAACGAAGGATTCACGGTCCCATGGCAAGCCCCTCCAACGTCACAGTAGTCCGGCCAGATGACGCTTTGATGCGACGGAGATGACGGCCATGCGGAGGAAGTCGACCGCCTGAACGTTGGTGATTCGCTTGACTGGGGATAGACGGGTTGGCGCAAACGCATACACCCCCGTACTGAAGCCCGGGGGCTTAGCACGCGGCCCGTCTATCCCCACTGCCGCTTATCAGTTGGGAAACGAAGGGCTCGCGCTGAATCGGTTACCGCGGCCAGAATCTAGCCGCTGTCGGCGCAGATCGTCATTACTTCGTCATCCCCATGGCAGATGACCGTCATCTGCAGCAGATAACTTGGTGACACGACTACGTGCATGCTCTCGCATGCATCAGACAAGGAAGAGGACTTGCTGAACCGAAAAAACTTCATCAGAGCGAGCGGCCTGGCTGTGACCGCTCTTGTCACGGGCACGTGGAAAGCGCTGGACCCGGAACGGGCCATGGGGGCAGAGCCGCTGGCATCGGCGGTCAGCTGCGTCCTCACACCCGAGCAGACGGAAGGGCCGTACTACATCGCCAGGGAGAAAGTTCGCCGCAACATCCGCGAGAAGAGACCGGGTATCCCGCTCTTGCTCAAGCTCAATGTGGTTGACGCGGCCACATGCGAGCCGATCAAGAAGGCCGCCGTCGATATCTGGCACTGCGATGCAGGCGGCATCTACTCCGGCTTTCAAGCGGCCAGTGTGGGCGGAGCCCCCGGCTCATCCGGACCGACCGACAAAGCCACGTTCCTGCGCGGAATCCAGCTGACAAATGGGCACGGACTCGCGCAGTTCCAGACGATGTATCCGGGATGGTATCGGGGACGGACCGTCCACATCCACGTGAAGGTCCACCTGGCAAGCGACCCGGTGGGCCATGTCGTCCACACCGGGCAGCTCTATTTCCAGGACACGCTCACGTCCAGGGTGTACCAGCGCAGCCCGTATAAGGGCCGCGCAGCGTCCCGGGACACCTTCAACCGAACCGACGGCATCTTCCAGCAGGGCGGAGCGCAGTCCATGCTGACCGTCCATCCTGACAAGAAGGGCGGGTATGTGGCGACGATCACGCTTGGCGTGCGCCGCGCGGCCTAGACACCGCGGTCCTGCATCCACACAGTCTGCGTCGCTGCCGGGTAAACGCTCCCTGTAAGCGCCTCGTATGTCCTGATCCGAAATACAGGCGGCGTTGCTCTGAGGCCGCGGTGCTGCCGCATGCCTCGGCTGCTGCCGCCTGCGCGCCCCTTGTGCGTCAGGCAGCCTTCAGTTCCAGCCGTGATCGCTGCTGGAGCGCTGCCACCAGAGGCGCCAGTTCTTTGTTGGCCGCTTGCTGCCACTTCACGGTCCAGGCGGGCGGCGCTTCCAGCGCGTCGGCCAGCGGAATCCCTTCCATACCCCTGTGCGACGCTCCCATGGCCTGGAGGACGGTGGGCGCTATATCGATGAGGCGAGCCGGGTGCGACGACACATGGTTGGTGCGGATGCCCGGGCCCGACAGGATGAGCGGAATGTGCTGAGCTTCCCAGCTGGTGCCGCCGTGGTCGCCCTTCCACCCGGCCTGACCTCCGGGCTCGCAGCCCACTCCTTCCTTGAAAAGGACAACGATGTCCGGCGCGTTGGGTCCGTTGAAGCTGTTCAACAGGTACTGGTTCGCTGCTTCCAATCCGCCCACTGGTACGTTCGACGAGCCCGAGACACGCGTGTAGGAATAACCCTTCGACGCGCGGACACGCGCGTAGACCGATTGAACGTGGGAATTGTTGGTCCTGGCGATCTGTTGCCCCGCTGCTCTGGCCCGGGACGAGTCCTTTACCCAGATATATCCCGCCGAGGAGTAGGCGAAGGTGACGATGCTGGTTCCGCCCCGGGAAACGGCGTCGCTGAAATCGGTTTCGGACAGTTTATGGTGGAGCGGCATCATCCCGTGGTCCGCCATGAGGATGAAGATGGTGTTACCCAGGACGCCCCCCTTGCGGTAGGCGTCCTGCAGCGCAGCCAGATCACGATCGAAGCCGTGCATCAAGGTCTTGACGCCGGCGGGATCGATAATACCGCCGTCTACATGGCCCAGGGGCCAGTCGAACTCCGGCAGATTAATCAGCGTCACCTGCTGCCGCATCCGCTCGAACGTGTTCACGGCCAGTGACATGGCCAGATGGTTTTCGAGGCCTAGCGGGAGATGCGTGGTCTTGACGCTGAGTCCGGGATTGCTAAGGAGTCCAGCGGGCGGAGCGTGTCCCGGGATGTAGGTGGGCACAAAATGCCCCTGTGCGGTGCCCTGGAAGTACATCGTCACGTTGGCATCCGGGCCGCCGATGGCGTCCGCCGCGTAATACTTGCTCCCGGAGAGAGCCACCACCTTGGCATTGCGAGATCTGGCGTGGACCAGGTGGGCCAGGGTCGGAACTCCCGACCGGCGGATCATTTTCTCCATGTCCCCGGCCCGGATAACGGTGGGACTGAAGAGGCTTACACGCTCGTTCCGGGGGTCCGCCCACCAGAAGCTCGGAATGCCGGTCCTGCTCGGCGCGGACCCGGTCCCGATGCTGACGTGGCCGGACGGCGTCTCTGACTCGAGAATGCCGGCAAAGGCGTTGGAGTACTGCGTGCCATTCCGCATGAGCGCCCGCACGTGCGGCATGTTGGGGGTATCAAAGTACTCGCGGCGCGCGCCGTCCAGAACGATCAGGACGACATACGGGAGCCCGGCTGCGTCCGCCACGCTGAACCTCCGGCCAAGTGCTCCCAGAGTAAGCGCTCCGGCAAGCCCGCCTCCAAGTCCTTTCAGGAATAGACGGCGACTCACGGGAGCGCGCAGGTGGGTGCCGAATCGGCGGTCGAAAGCTTCTTGCGAATGATGAAGCGGAGCGATACGCTCGCGCTGACTCGCGCAGACGTCACACATGGGCTCTTCCTCGAAAGTAGTTGGCTCCCCCGTCACCAGATGAGCATGAGTTGGACCACGGGTTGATGAGAGCCTCGATCTCAGCGTATAGAGGCTCCATGTGAGGCGGCTGCGAGGGAGATGAACGTTTGATGACGCACGCGGCGTACTAGTTGCAAAAGTTAACCGTTGTCCTTGACATTGAAGCGAGGCGAGACAGCGTTCCCAGGGAGAGACCACCCATGGCACAGCGCACCTGGCAGGAAGCAGGCGTCGAGGAGCACAGCAGGTTCCACTTACCGCGGCCGGAGCGATTCAGGCGGTGCCGTGGGGCCTGAGCCGCGCAGCTGGATCACGTGCGCAAGTTCGGCGCCGTAGAGAAAGATCATGCCCGAGACCCAGAGCCAGATCATGACGATGACGCTGGCAGCCAGCGGACCATAGACACGGTTGTATCGATCGGTCAGCACCCACCATCCGAAGACCACCTTCGAGATCTCCCAGAGCGCAGCACCCACGACACCGGCCGCAAGAGCAGGGCCTATCCGTACTTCTGAGGTCGGCGTCAGTCTGTAGAGCGCGGTGAAAACCGCGGCATCGAGGGCGATGCCGGGAATCAATGCCAGCCACCCGGCCTCCGCCATCGCAGGGCTGTGGACCGCGCCCAGCACAACCGCCCAGAGCCAGCCGAGGGCAAGCGACAGCGTGCTGAAGACAATAACCCAGACGATGACCCCCAGGCCGCGTAGCTTGCTGACCCAGAAGGAGCGATGCCGGGGCGACCGCCAGATGCGGCTGACCGCCCAATCCACGGCATCGTGAAGGCCCAGGCTACCGGCCAGGAGCGAGCCCACGCCCAGGATGCGGGTGGCAACCTTGCTGTGACGCACCGGATCCCAGTAGGTATGGAGGAAGTCATGCTGGGAGAGGCCGGGGACCACGTTGTGAAAGAGGCTGCGGATGGCATGCGGAGAGATGTGGCCCTGTGAGAATTCACCGATAAAGGCGAGCAGAAGGATGAGGAGGGGGATCATGGAGAGGAATGCATAGAAGGCGATCATCCCCGCCATGCCCATGGCGTTGTCACGCCAGAAGTCCGCGAGCGCGTCGAACGGCACCCGCCAGGCGGCGTGAACCGGTTCGATCGGGCCGCGGAGCACTGGAACAGAGCCGGAGACGTGCGCCATCACTGCACCGTCCTCAATCTCCATCTTGGCGCGAGCGGCACGACCTGCCAAATTGGCAGGCGGTGCGACCCTCGATCCTCACGCCCCGGCTATGGAGATGTTCGGCCCCGGCGGGTTTTTCCGCCGGCCACGGCCTCTCCCAGCGCGGCGTCGATCTCGGCGTTTTGTGCATCCAGCGTGGCGAAAAGCAGAGCTACACGATCGTGCAGATCCTCCCGATATAGATGCATGGCCTCCGCCCGGTAGGCGCCGCCATCCGGCACCTGATAGCCCCAATTGGCCATGGCCCACGCCATCAGCTGAAGGTCGGACAGGCGCGGGCTCCTGACCACGCTGCTGCCGGGCCTGCCGGGGTCGCGTCCCACGGGGAACGGCCCCTGGCCATGGTTGGAATCCGGGAAATGTTGGGGCGACGAATCGGATGGTTTCATGGGAGGGTCCTTTCCTCGGGGCGACGGGTCGTTGGGCAACGAAAGGGGGCGCGCGTGTTGCTCGCTCTTAGCCACGGCCCTGGCCCTGGTTGTGCAGTCGTGGGAATTGCGCGGCGATTCCGTCCGCCAGCATGTCGGCCATCCCGAGAATCTCGGTCTCGACCCGATCGTAGGCGGCAACGCTGTCCGTATAGCGTCCCTGAAGCTGGGCGGTTGCCTCGGCGAGGGTGAGATTCAGGTGGCGGCGCATCATCTGCTTCATGTCGCCCAGCGGCCAGTTCTTTGGATTGGCGCCGTGCAGGAATGCCGCGATCTCGTTGGCGTTGACGTACCAGTCGGAATTGGCGCGTGCGACGGCGACGGTGTCGCCGGCCTTTGCCGCTTTAAGCAGGGCCGCCGCGCCCAGAATGTGCTGCCGAAGCAGCCTGGTGAGCTGTGTCCCGGCTGCTGCTCCGTAGTAGGGTTTGATCGCGTTTCCGATGTCCGTCTGGTTGCGGAGCAAGCGCTCGGTGGTGGCGTTGAGATCGGGGAGCCCGGCGACGAAGCTGACAATATAGAGACGGGTCCAGATGATGTGCTCCTGCCAGAGCTTGCGCATGGCTTCGCCCAACGCGTCCGCGGCCGTGTCGGACATTCCCGCCGCCGCGACCCGTGACGCTTCGCCAATGAGACCCAGACCGGCAACTCCGGCACCAACCGCAACCGCGGATGTGAGGAGTGACCGGCGATCTAACCGGGTCTTGGACAGGGATGAAACGTCGTGCTGCTGACTCATGGGTATCCTCCTGCTCCGTGACTCGAGCTGCGAACGTCTGATCTCTAAAGCGTATTTCTATTATTTTTAGAGATCTATCATCTCCTACGGCGGGGGTTACACGACCCGCGGCCGTCCGACATTCGGCTCCCATCGACGGGGACAATCGGCACTGTTCTCACGCCGGGCCGGGTCGTAGAGTGAGCAGTGGTGCTACAGGCGCCGGGGGGTGGTCATTCGGTGTCGCTTCTGCAGCGCTTCGCCCTGGTGAGCCTGGTTGTGTTCGCCGCTCTCGGCGTGGGGCTCAATTACCGGTTCAGCCAGTCCATCGAGGAAACGGCGATCGACGGGGCGGTGCAAACCGCGCAGGACACGCTTCAGGCGCGTCTGATCGCGCAGGTTCCGCGCACCCAGCTCAAATGGGCCATGGTGGATGCCGACAAGCGGCGAGCCTTCGAGCGGGCTCTGGCAACCGGGGTCCTCTCGCACAGAACCGTGCGCGTTAAGGTGTGGGACGAGTGGGGACGCGTGATCTATTCATCCGACAAGCACATCATCGGCAAGAGATTTCCGCTCAAGGACGAGCTGCAGGAGGCCATCGGCGGGAAAGCGGCGGCCGAAGTCTCGTCGCTGACGTCGGCGGAGAACCGAGGCGATCGCACACTGGGCAGCAAACTTTTGGAAGTCTACCTTCCCATCCGCTATCCCCACGATCCGCACGTCTATGGCGTCTTCGAGATTTATGAACGCTATGCGCCGGTAGCCCGGCAGATTGCAGAGACCGAGCGGATGGTGACGATCAATCTCTCCGCCGGCCTGCTGGTCCTGTATCTTCTGCTCTTTGGCATCGTCCGATCGGGCTCCCGAACCATTGCCCGGCAGCAGAAGGCCCTGGTCCGCTACACCGATGAGCTCGAGGGGAGCTATAACCAGACCATCGCCTCCCTGGCTGCCGCCGTGGACATCCGCGATACCTCGACCGAGGAGCACTCTGTCCGCGTCACCGAGTTATCGGTCGCTCTGGCTACCTGGCTCGGCTGGGATGAAGAGGCAATCCGCGCCGTCCAGCGCGGCGCCCTGCTCCACGACGTGGGGAAGATCGGGATCAGCGACAGCATCCTGCTCAAGCCCGGCCCGCTTAGCGACGAGGAATGGGGAGAGATGTGCAAGCATCCCGTCATCGGCTACACCATGCTTCGAGCCATCTCTTTCCTCGATCCCTCTCTCGCCATCGTTCGCCATCACCACGAGCGCTGGGACGGAACCGGCTACCCGGACGGACTCCGCGGGGAAGAGATACCGGAGAGCGCCCGTCTCTTTGCGGTTGTGGATGCCTACGACGCCATCACCGCCGATCGGCCCTACCGGCGGGGCTCACCTCACGCGCTGGCGATGGAGATCATTCTTCGAGATGCCGGCTCACACTTCGATCCCCGGATGGCCATGGCCTTTGCCGAGATGATGCAGGAGCGGCTCGCCCTTCCGCGACGTCCGCACCTGGTCGCGGTCTAGCGCGCTGCCCGGTCGGGAGAGCGCCGGCAACGCAACGCGTTCGCTCTTGCATACCGCTATCATCCCAGCATCGCCGGTTCCAGGCCGAGACTCCAGACCAGCCGCGCTAACTGTCGGTTGACCTCGGCGCTGTCAAACCGGTTGGGATCGAAGCGCTCGTACCACCCCTCGAGCCACTCCCGTTCGTCTGCGAAGTCCGGATCGTCCGGATGCTCGACGGCGGCGACGATACGCTGGTACCCCCACGGCCCGCCGCAATCCTCCGGCGGGCAGGCGCCAGCCCCGTCGAGGCAGATGGAAGGCTGCTCGGGATTGGTCGGAACGTTGCTCCGCTCCACCACCACAGTGTGTTTCCAGCCGTCACCGAAATCGTAGGTGTAGATCAGCCTGGACCGGGCTCGTTTCAGCACCTCGCCCACTGCCACCAGGCCGCTGTCCTCATCCATCCGGTCCAGGAGCGACGATCCGCCGCCTATCCCTTGCAGCACGGTCGAGAGCAGTTGTTGACGTTCGGGCTGTGCTTCCGGGTGCTCGATCAGATTCACCAGTTGCTTGAGCCCCTCGACGACCTGCATTTTCGCCGCCTCTTCATCTTGCTCTTCGATATCCGGTTCTTCGATCAGAAACGGCGCGAACTCCTCTTCCGGCGGAGAAAACGTCTGCTTTCCCACGCGGAAGTCAAAGAGGTGCTCACTTTGCCAGCCCATGACGATCTGCAGTACGGCGTGCAAGTCGTCGAGGCTGGCCGAGACCGGGATCTGAAATCGCCGCCAGACCGGCGGCTCGACGTTGTCGAGCGTCACTTTGAGGATATGACTGGGCGCCAGCCCGCTCTGACCCGTCACTGGGTGACCTCCTATCCGCCATGCATCCCTGGCATGCTGTCTGTGGGTGGCCCGTGGTCCCCTCGCGTCCCTGCCTATTCAGGGTACTCCCGTCACGTGGCAAACAGGCGAGCCTGCGGGAGGGAAAAGCCGGGTAAAACCTCTCCTCCGTCCAGTACGTCATCACCGGTCAACGGCCGGTGCCGGCTCGCCACTCAGCCAGACATCAACCTTGCGCGCATCGGGCCAGACGACCCAAACCACCCCCATGTCAATCAGAGTTCGGCCTTCGCCGCCATCTCCGGACGGAGCTGTCTGGGTGATACGACCTCGACGACCAGTTCGGGTGTCAGGAGAGAAAATATCCGCGCCGTATCCGCTCCCTGCTCAGGCACGCGGGGCCCGCGCGTATGAACGCCAGATCGACACTAGTGGCGCGTCCAGATAGATTTGAGGTCAGCGCAGAACAGGTGGGGCCTGCTAAAGCGGAGTACGACGAATCTAGCGCTTCGATCCCTGAGAGATGCCTCGGCCGGCCGCCACGCTGCCGACCAGGCGCAACCCTTCGTCTACCAGGCGGACGGAGAGCCCGAAGGACCAGTTCACGGCGAAAACGAGTCCCTTGGCGGTTACGGCGACGAAGAAGAGAATGAGCATCGCGGACTCTGACATGGCGTGGCTCCCCTTTGCCGTCTTGTCCAGTCCATCTGGCGGGCATTTCTTAGTCCATACCACCAGTATGGACGATCGCAGCCTGGCTCGCCACGCCCAAGAAGAGCCCGGCGGTTCCGTGACAGTGCATCAATGAAGTGGACGGTCGCAGTAAGCTTAGCTTGCGGCATTGACCACTGGGCGGGTCCCGCTCGGTAGTTCAGAGCCGATTTCTCGGTTTCGAACTCGTTCAACAATCAACGTTTCGATTGCTCCCGCCAGCCCACGAGTTCAGAGACAACGCTCACAGGTCCTCAAACCTATCTGGACGCGCCACTAGTCCGCGCCAGCCTGAAGCTGCGATGAAGGGTACGAAGCGCAGATGACGAGACTACAGGCTTCCCGACCGACGCGAGCATGCGTCTGTGACCGTTTTGAGGCGACGCAGGACAGCGTCCTGCAGCAGATCAACGATGAGGTCGATATCGCGGTCCGGGCGCGATTCGCCGCGCGTCACCGAGCCGAAAATTCGAACGTTCGTTGCATCGTGCGCCTGCGCGATCCGGAGAATACCATCTCGGCGCGCACGCAGCTCATCCAGGGTCGGAACCTCCGACGATTGCGTCGATCGAGAGCTGCTCATGCATCACGCTACCGCTCTCGGCCGGTACTGAATCGCCTCGGCAACCCGGGTTGACCTGCGAGCGGAACGCCGAACCAAAAGAATATCTCTCACGCTTCAGCCGGGTCCCGGTCTTCCTGTATGTCCCGCAACTGCCTGACAAGCACCGGAAACTCCGAGTCGACAATCCGCCATACGATGTCGAGATCCACGTTAAAGTACGCATGGACGATACGGTTCCTCGTTCCGATCAACTGCTGCCATGGAATCTCTGGGTACCGGCTCCGAGAGTCAGCTGACACGCCGCGTGCGGCCTCGCCTACGATTTCAAGCAGCCGCACAATCGCGAGCGTTTCCACACGGCTCGCTTCTAAATCGGACCGGGTAAGGCTAGACGCGATGGTAACGACCCGCTCGGCAGCTTCGACCATGTGTCTCAGCCGCGTTTCGTCGTCAGGTCTCGTCATGTAGCAGAAAGGCTTCGTGCATCACTCGATCGCGAATGTAGGGGCTCAGGAACCCAGGGGTATTCAGATCAACGCGTCGACCGAGCATGCCTGCCAACTCGTCTTGCATCCCGAAGAACTCCAACCCCGGAATGTGCTCGGGATCGAACTCGACCAGCACATCGACGTCGCTCTCGGCGCTGAAATCCTCGCGAATTGCCGAGCCGAAGATAGACAGCTTGCGGATGTGATTGCGGCGACAGAAGGCGGCAATTGCTTCGCGGTCAATCGGTATCTGAACAGCCATGCATCAGACTACCGCTCGGGGCCGGTACTGAATGGCCTCGGCCACATGCGCTGCCCCTATCACCTCTGCTCCCGCCAGATCGGCAATCGTCCGGGCAAGTTTCAAGGTCCGATGGAAGGCACGGGCGGAGAGGTGCAACTGACTGACCGCGGCTTTGACCAGCGTCTGGGCAGCG
>JAICWV010000011.1 GCA_025966365.1 Chloroflexota bacterium
CGAGCGACGCAAGCTGCCGGGCGAAGCCCGGGTCGTTTTTCTCCTCCTCGGGATGGAACCGGAGATTCTCGAGGAGAAGCACATCCCCCGGGGTGAGGGCCCTCGCCATTCGCTCCACATCCGGGCCAATCGAGTCAGGAGCCGACTGGACAGGACGCCCGAGCAGAGCGCCAAGTCGGTCTGCAACCGGGTGCATCCGCATCTCCTCGACCACGTTGCCCCTGGGTCGGCCAAGGTGCGAGGCAAGGATAACCGCGGCTCCATGGTCGAGAAGATACCGGATGGTGGGCAGGGCGGCACGGATGCGGGTGTCATCGGTGATGACGCCGCCCTGCATGGGGACGTTAAAGTCCACGCGGACAAACACGCGCTTTCCCCGCACGTCCATGTCGCGGATGGACTGCTTTCGCGTCAACGGCCTACCTCGTCTTCCAGCTGCGCAAGGCCATTATAGGGAGCACCAGAGCGACAAATGGCGCCGTGCGATACTCACACGGAGGGACGCAACCACGAAATGACCCAGACCAGCGACATCCGTGTACGCATGGCGCCCGGACCCACGGGCGCATTTCATATCGGTCGCACACGGGCCGCCATCGTCAATTGGATTTTTGCCCGGCACAACCGCGGAACCTTTGTGCTTCGGATCGAGGATACAGACGTCGAGCGCTCCAGGCCCGAACATCTGCAAAGCATTCTCGACTCCTTACGCTGGCTCGGGCTGAACTGGGACGAGGGCCCCGAGGTTGGAGGCCCGTTCGCGCCCTACTTCCAGATGGGCCGGCTGGATTCTTACGCCGAGTACTGCGACCGATTGCTCGGCAGCGGTCACGCCTATAAGTGCTACTGCACCACCCAGGAGCTGGACGCGTTTCGGCGGCAGGCAGAGCAGGAGAGGCGTCCCTTTCGCTATCCGGGTACCTGCCGCAATCTGTCAGCCGAGGAACAGCGGACGAAAGAGGCAGAGGGCCTCAGGGCGGCAGTTCGGCTCCGCGTTCCGGACGACGGCGAAACGTCGTGGGACGACCTCATCCTCGGCCGGATCAGCTATCACAACGACGAGATCGGGGATTTCGTCATCCGGCGAAGCAGCGGCATTCCGCTGTACAACTTCACCGTCACGATCGACGATCTAACCATGAAAATCACCGACGTGATACGTGGTCAGGATCACATCTCCAATACCCCCAAGCAGATCCTGATCTACCGGGCGCTGGGAGAAGAGCCTCCAGCCTTCGGCCACGTTCCGCTCATGGTGAGCAGTGAGGGTGCCAAGATCGGGGCGCGTTTCGGCGCCTCCGCCGTCGTGGACCTGGCGGACATGGGCTATCTCCCCGAGGCTGTGTTCAACTACATGGCAACTCTCGGCATCTCCTACGAGGCAGATAGCGATATATTTTCCCGCGACGAGATCATCCGCCTCTTCGACATCGATCACGTGAGCCGGTCACCGGCAGTGTTCGATGCGGAGAAACTGGATTGGATGAACGGCGTCTATATCCGCAATCTGTCGCTGGGGGATTTCGTTCAGCGCTGTCTGCCATTTCTGCAGGCGCGTGGGTTGGTCTCCAGCACCCCCTCCGATGACGAGCTCGCCTACGTCAGCCGGGCTCTTTCGTTGGAGCAGGAGCGAGTACGGACACTGGCACAGGCCCCCGAGGCTGTCGAGTTCTTCGTCACCGATCATCTCGATTACGACCCCGCGCTCCTGATCGTGAAGAAGTCATCGCTGGAAGACGCACGCACGATTCTTGAAGCTGCGGAGGACCTGTGCCGAACTGCAGAGTTCGAAGCTGGCGACCTCGACAAGGAATTTCGAGCGCTGACCGAGAGGCTCGGTCTAAAGACGGGAATCGTGTTTGGCACTGTTCGGGTGGCAGTGACCGGCAGGATAGCGGCGCCTCCCCTGTTCGATACGCTGGCCGCTCTGGGCCGCGAACGGGTACTCAAACGGCTGGGCGCAGCCCGCCGGGAGCTGAGCCGGTGGGGCGAAACTCCGCCTGTACAATGAGCGGGCTCCGACGTCGGGGCGCGTAGCTCAGTTGGTAGAGCGCGCGGCTTACATCCGCGTGGTCACAGGTTCGAGTCCTGTCGCGCCCACCACGCCGCACCCCCGGCGGGAACCGCCACTATAATGAGCCCGTCGGAACTTCGGCATTCAGTCCCGCAGGAGGGTCTACACGTGGCGCAATCAGACTCGCAAATTTATTGTTTCTTCCAGGGCGAATTTGTCCCGCTCGAGGAAGCAAAAGTCGGCGTCATGACCCACGCCCTGAACTACGGAACCGGCGTGTTCGAGGGGATCAGAGGCTACTGGAACCAGGAAGCGCAGGAGCTCTTTATCTTTCGCCTGCGCGACCACTACCTGCGATTTCTGAAAAATACCGCCATGATGTTCATCACCGTTCCCAGGACGGCGGATGAGCTCGTTGACCTGACATTGGAGCTGCTGCGTCGCGATGCTTTCACCACAGATACCTACATTCGCCCGCTGGCGTACAAGTCCTCGGAGCAGATCGGGGTATCCATGGAAGGGGTCCGTGATGCTTTTACCCTGTTCGCCGTGCCCTACGGCGACTATGTCCCCATGGACAGGCCGTTGACGCTGGGAGTCAGCTCCTGGCTGCGCTCCGATGACAATTCCATCCCGGGCCGGGCCAAGGTCACAGGCAATTATGTCAATACGGCGCTGGCCAAGAATGAGGCCGTGCGCAACGGCTACGACGAGGCCGTGGTGCTCAATCGCAACGGCTACGTGGTCGAGGGCAGCGCCGAGAACATCTTTCTGGTGCGGGACGGCGTCCTCATTACTCCCTCAGTTGCCGACGGCATCCTGGAAGGAATAACCCGGGACACCATCATTCGGCTCGCCCAAGAAGAGTTAAGGATCCCCACGGTGGAGCGGAACGTGGCGCGAACCGAGCTGTATTACTCCGACGAGGTCTTTCTCACCGGGACCGGAGCTCAAGTGGCCACGGTAGGCAGTGTTGACGGCCGCATTGTTGGTGACGGCAAGGCCGGGCCCATCACCTCGTCGCTGCAGTCGCTCTACTTCGACATCGTCAAGGGACGGAACCCGAAGTACATGGACTGGCTAACGCCGGTGGGCGCCGGCCGCGGAATCCGGGCGGCTCCGGCTCCCATCTCGTAGTTTGACCGACCCGCTCTCGACGTATGTCCCGGTCGCCTGATCCGGCCCGCCCTGGCCGGGAGGTCGTTGCCCGCATGTTCGGCGCCATTGCCGACCGGTACGACCTGATGAACCGGGTTATGACCATGGGCCGCGACCAGCGCTGGCGGACGCAGGCGGCCGACGTTGCGGGTCTCTCACCGGGCGACTCTGCACTTGACGTGGCTACCGGTACCGGCGATCTAGCCTTTCTACTTGCCAACCGGGCCGGTCCCGAAGGCCGGGTCGTCGGGGTGGACTTTACACCCGAGATGTTGCGTCTGGCGCGCCTGAAGGCCACGCGGCGAGGTCAATCCGTTTCCTTCGTGCAGGGGGACGCGGAGTACCTTCACTTTCCGTCTGCCACATTTCAGGCGGTCACCTGCGCCTTTGGTGTGAGGAATTTCGAAGACCGGCAAAAGGGCATCGACGAGATGGCCCGGGTCACGGCTCCCGGAGGGCGGGTGGTGATTCTCGAGCTCACTCCGCCGCAAAACCCGCTGGCGCGGCGATACATGGACGATGTCGTTCCGCGCCTGGGCCAGCTTCTAGCCAGAGCGCGCGATGCCTACACCTACCTGCCGGAGTCGGCGGAGCAATTCCCGGAGCCTCAGGAGCTCGGTGCCATGATGCAGAACGCCGGGCTCCGTAAAGTCACCTACCGGCTGCTCAATTTCGGGACAGTTGCGCTGCACTGGGGCACCAGACCGGACGTGGGGTAGACGGAAGCGGGGCGGACGATGCTGTCCGCCCCGCTTCTCGTTACTATCGCGTATCTGACGCGGGTGCGTTCTCGGCGATGACTGCCTGGGCGGCCGCCAGCCGGGCCACCGGCACGCGGAAGGGCGAGCAACTGACGTAGTTCAGCCCGATGCTGTTGCAGAACTCGACGGAACTGGGATCGCCCCCGTGCTCGCCACAGATCCCGATCTCGAGGTCCTGGCGCACGCCCCGGCCGTCCTTCACCGCCATCTCCATCAGCTTGCCGACACCCTGCCGGTCGAGCTCCTGGAATGGGTTGGTCGGGAGGATCCCCATCTCGACGTACTTCAGCAGGAACTTGCCCTCGGCGTCATCTCGCGAGTAGCCGAAAGTGGTCTGGGTGAGGTCGTTGGTCCCGAAGCTGAAAAACTCGGCGTCATGCGCGATCTGGTCGGCGGTCAGGGCTGCACGCGGCACCTCAATCATGGTTCCGATTTTGTACTCGAGCGACACTCCGGCATCCTTCAGAACGTCCTCGGCCACGTGCTCGATTCGGTCGCGGGCGAACTTCATCTCGTTCTCCGTGCCCACCAGCGGGACCATGATCTCCGGCTTGACGTGGATACCCTCGTTTTCAAGCTCGACTGCGGCGCTGAGGATGGCTCGCACCTGCATGTCGATGATGCCGGGATAGAGAATTCCCAGCCGGATGCCGCGAAGCCCGAGCATCGGATTCTGTTCGTGCATCCGAGCCACTGCCTGCAGCAGTTCCTCTTTCTGTTTCAGCTCGTCCGGATTATTACCCCGGATACGAAGAGCGGTCACGTCCTCGATGAGCTCGGAGTAATCGGGAAGGAACTCATGCAGCGGAGGATCGATGAGCCGGATGACTACCGGCAATTCCTGCATCGCCTTCAGCACGCCCCGGAAATCCTCTTTCTGAATCGGCAAGAGTTTGGTCAGCGCGTCGCGATAGTCCTTCAGCGCCTCGGAAGAGTCGGCCTGCTTGCGCGCGTCGGCGAGCCGCTCGTGCAGCCTGGGGTCCTGGCGCCCCGACCGCGCAGCCTCTTCCTCGAGCTGGACCAGCGCGGTCTCGACACGAGCCGCTTCCTCGGCCGAGAGGATCATTTGGTGCACGATCGGCAGCCGCTCCTCTTCGAAGAACATATGCTCGGTGCGGCAAAGGCCGATGCCCTGGGCGCCATACTCCCGAGCGCGTTCCGCGTCCCGCGGATAATCGGCGTTTGCCCATACCTGGAGCCGGCGGATGTCGTCGGCCCAACGGAGGATCTGGGCAAGATCGGATTCCTCCGAGAACTTGGGAAGGATGGTCTCGATCGCGCCCGAGAACACTTCCCCGGTGGCGCCGTCGAGCGAGATCGTGTCGCCCTCCTTCACCGTCTTCCCGTCTACCGCCATCTGCCGCTTCGCCAGATCGATCTTCAGTGCCTCGCACCCGGCAACACACGGCTTGCCCATGCCGCGGGCCACCACCGCCGCATGGCTGGTGGCGCCGCCCCGGGCGGTAAGGATGCCCTTGGCCGCAATCATCCCATGGACGTCGTCCGGGGATGTTTCCGGGCGAACCAGTATCACCGACTCCCCGTTATTTCCCTGCTGAGCCGCCCGGTCTGCGTCGAAGACGACCTTGCCCACAGCGGCCCCAGGCGAGGCATTGAGTCCCCTGGCCAGGAAGCTGTCACTGCTGAGGGCCCTGGCCCGCGCGTCGTCGTCAAACCGCGGCAGCAGAAGCTGCACCACGTGCTTGGGATCGACCCGCAGGAGCGCTTCCTCCTTGCTGATCACGCCCGCATTGACCATGTCAACTGCGATTTTGACCGCCGCGGCTGCGGTGCGCTTGCCGTTCCTCGTCTGGAGCATGTAGAGCTTGCCGCGCTCGATGGTGAACTCCAGGTCCTGCATATCGCGGTAGTGGGTCTCCATCCGGTGCGCGATGTCCTGGAACTGGCCGTACGCCTGCGGCATGTCGCTCTGCAGCGTACTGATGGGCTGTGGAGTCCGGATGCCGGCCACCACGTCCTCGCCCTGGGCATTCAGGAGATACTCGCCGTACAGCTTGTTCTCGCCGGTCGAGGGATTCCGGGTGAAGGCAACCCCGGTTCCAGAGTCCGAGCCCATATTTCCGAAGACCATCGCCTGGACGTTGACCGCGGTCCCCAGGTTGTGCGCGATCCCTTCCGACTCGCGGTAGGCGCGGGCCCGCGCCCCGTTCCAGCTGCGGAACACGGCGGCGATGGCTTCCCGCAGCTGCTCGTACGGGTCGGTCGGGAAGCTCTTTCCGCTCTGCTGCTGAACAATGGACTTGAACTGGGCAACGAGATCCTTGAGCGCCGCGACAGATAGATCGGCGTCGGTCCCGGCTCCAGCCTCCTGCTTCTTGACTTCAAGTGCGTGCTCGAACAGATCCGGATCGATGTCAAGCACGATCTTGCCGAACATCTGAATGAAGCGCCGGTAGGCGTCGTAGGCGAACCGCTCGTCGTCGGCTTGCTGCGCCAGTCCCTGTGTGGTCTCATCATTCAGGCCCAGGTTGAGAACGGTATCCATCATGCCGGGCATCGAGAACTTTGCTCCAGAGCGAACGGATACCAGCAGCGGATTGACGGCGTTCCCAAATCCTCGCCCGGTCTTCTCTTCGATGTCTTTCAGCGCCTGAGTCACCTGTTCCCACAGGCCCGGCGGGAATCGCTCGTCATTCGCGTAATACGCGTTGCACGCCTCGGTGGTGATGGTAAATCCCGGTGGAACCGGCAGTCCCGCCCGGGTCATCTCGGCCACGCCCGCTCCCTTGCCGCCGAGAAGGTCCCGCATGCTCGCGTTCCCTTCCTGGAAGAGATAGACCCACTTTTTGTTCGTCTGCTGCCCCGACTTCTGCTCGGCCAGCGTCTGTGCCATGCCATGCCTCCTGAATGTCCGCCCGGAAACACGGCGAAATGCTATGCCGTGACAAATGGGGCGGGAAATGCCGCGCGCGTGCCGCTGGGGAGCGGCCTGCGAATTATACTCCCGTGCCTGGGAGCTCCGATCTAGATTGGGCCCAGGCGCTCCAGGAAGATGGAACTCAGCTGGTCGGCAGGGTGCCGTTCCTGTGTCATGGAGTCCCGGTCCCGGATCGTCACCGTCCCGTCTTCCAGCGTCTGGTAGTCGACGGTCACGCACCACGGGGTGCCGATTTCGTCCTGGCGCCGGTACCGCTTGCCGACATTGCCGATATCGTCCCACGCCGCCGTCATCAGGGGCAGAATCGACTCGTAGATTGACCGTGCCCGGCTCACCAGGTCCGGCTTGTTGGCCGACAGGGGGAAAACCGCGACCTTGAACGGGGCGAGTTTGGGTTTGAGGTGAAGCACGGTGCGGACATCCCCGGGCTTGGGTCCGAGCCGCTCCTCCGCGTAAGCGTCCAGCAGCACAACCAGCACCGCACGATCCAGTCCCGCCGCGGGCTCAATGACGTAGGGAACGAAGTGCTCCTGAGTCTCCTGATCGAAGTAGCGCAGATCTTGGCCTGAGCCCGCCATGTGCGCCTTCAGGTCGTAGTCCGTGCGGTCGGCGATCCCCTCCAGCTCCTTGATCCCAAAGGGATAGGCGTACTCAATATCCGCGGTCTGCTTGGAATAATGCGAAAGCTCCGACGGCTCGTGATTGCGCGTCCTGAGATTGCCCGGATGGATGCCGAGCTCGTCGGTCCACCAGCGGAACCGTTGTTCCTTCCAATATTCCCACCAGTGGTCATCGGTACCGGGACGTACGAAAAACTCCATCTCCATCTGATCGAATTCCCGGTCTCTGAAGATGAAGTTTCCCGACGTGATTTCGTTGCGATACGACTTACCGATCTGGGCAATGCCGAAAGGTACCTTTTGGCTGGTGGTCTGCATCACATTCTTGAAATTGAGGAAAATCCCCTGCGCCGTTTCCGGACGGAAATAGGCAACGGAGCCTTCCTCCTCGATCGGGCCCACATGAGTACGGAACATGGTGTTGAATTGCCGGGGCGGCGTCAGCGTTCCGCCACAGTGGGGACATGGCGCCGATACGTCAATGTCATCGGCCCGGAAGCGCCGCCTGCAGGATTGGCACTCGGCGAGCGGATCGGCGAAATTTTCCAGGTGCCCGGATGATTTCCACACGATCTCCGGAAGCAGGGTCGCCGAATCCAGCCCAACCACGTCCGGCCGGACCTGCACCATCGCGTACCACCAGCGGCGCCTAATGTTGTTCTTCAACTCGACTCCCAGTGGGCCGTAGTCCCAGAACCCGCTAAGCCCGCCATAGATCTCACTGCTGCCGTAGATGAACCCTCGGCGCTTGCACAGCGCAGCAATCTTCTCCATGGTGACTTGCGCTTCTACGGGACTCTGTTGCACAGCCATGTGGGGCGCCTTCTCTCTGGTAATGGGAGTATTGAATAGTACCGAATCTGCGGAGACACTGGATGCCGCACGGAGACGTCCCGGGCACGGTCGTCAGCTACAAGCCGCGCGTGGTGGTGCACACAGCCCCCAACCCGGGGCCGAAGACACTTACCGGCACCCATACGTACGTCGTCGGGCAGGAGAGGGCCCTGGTCATCGACCCGGGTCCCGTGGCTCCCGATTATCAGCAGGGGATTGCCTCGGCGCTGCGCTCGGCCGAAACTCGTCCCGTTGCCATCCTGCTCAGCCACGGTCACCCTGACCATGCACCCGGCGCCCGAGTTCTGAAAGACCTGCTGGGAGTAGAGGTCATCGCCAGTCGCTTCATTGATCCAGCAAGTGCGGCGGCGGCCGGCGTGAACCGGTACTTCGATACGGAGGAGACGTTCGACCTGGGCTCGGACCGGCTCCGCGTTCTCGCGACGCCCGGGCACGCGCCCGATCAGGTCGCGTTCTGGATTCCAACGGCTCGAATTCTCTTTACCGGCGACACTATCCTCGGCTCGGGAAGCACACTCATCGCACCTCCCGAGGGCGACATGATCTCGTACATGAGGACGCTGGAGGAGATGCGCACCCTGTATCCCCGGGTCATTCTTCCCGGCCACGGACCGATCGTGTCCGACCCGAACACCAAGATTGACGACTACGTCGCACACCGGCGCCGGCGTGAAAGGCAGCTCCTTGAAACGCTGGCAGAGGGGCCCGGTACCATCGCCCAACTCGTGTCCCGAATGTATGTCGATACAGACCCCCGCCTTCATGACCTCGCGAGCGGCTCAGTCGCGGCACAGTTGCAGAAACTGGAACGCGAGGGCATGGTCCTGAACGCCGGTGACACGTACACCCTGCGTTCCGGCTAACCAAGCTGCGGAGCGGCTTCGTACCCATCATCTCCCGGCAACAGGAAGCCTTGCTGGCCATCCCTCTCAATCACTTTGGGAGTCACCGGCTCCAGATCCGCGATTTCGCAGGCGGCGATCATTTCATCGATCGAGGAGAACGCTTGCATCCGACGCAGATGCTGTTCGGTTGCGAAAACCAGGGGAAACTCGCCCTCCTCGTAGCGCTGGAGGGCGTCGTCGGGCGAGATCCAGGTACTCGCCGTTGTCTCCGTCCGATCGTGGACGGGCATTTGCCGCTCGGGAGCCAGGGCTACAAAAAAGCGCGTGTCGAACCGCCGGCGAAACGGCACGGGTGTAATCCAGCGCGAAAAGGGATGGAGCGCGTCGGCAAGGTAGCGAAGCTTCTCCTCGTGGGCGATCTCGAGCATACTGGTGCCCCCCGCCTGAAGTTGACGCCGATACCGATCGAAGCGATCCGCATCCTCACGCATCAAGTCGAGCAACCCACCATCTTCGCGGCGCGCGAGCAGCACCCCTGCTTCCTCGAACAACTCCCGAATGGCCGCCATGCGGATCGCTTTCCACTCGGCCGGTCCCGGAGCGCCCTGCGGGAGAAGCGGATGACCGACGACCTGCTCCAGGAGCTCCGGGTCCCGATCGGAGGCATCGACCTTGCCGCCCGGCCACACAAACACATCTGCGGCGAAGTCGCTTTTGATGTGCCGCCGCACCATGAAGGTCTGCCACGGTGCACCAACTGGAACGCCATTGCGGACCAGGATGACGGTGGACGCGTCCACCGGGCGAACGGGCTCGGTCATGGCGCCCTCTCGAAAAGAGCGCTGATGCCCTGGCCGACACCGATGCACATGGTTGCCAGGCCGAGCCGGGCATCACGGCGCCCGAGCTCGTGAGCGAGCGTCGTCACCAGCCTGGCTCCGCTGGCCCCAAGGGGATGTCCGAGGGCAATAGCGCCACCATTCGGGTTCACCCGCTCGAGCGGCAGGCGCAACTGGCGGACGCAGGCCAGCACCTGGGATGCAAACGCCTCGTTGATCTCGACCACGTCGAGGTCCTCCACCGATACCCCGGCCTGCGCCAGCACCTTCTGCGTTGCAGGCACAGGGCCGATCCCCATATAGGCGGGATCCACACCGGCGGCCGCGGCCGCAACAAACCGAGCCATTGGACGCAGACCGGCCCGCCCGGCGGCGTCCTCCGACATGAGTAGCAGGGCGGCTGCGCCGTCGTTGAGGCTGGATGCGTTACCCGCCGTCACCGTTCCTCCATCGACAAACGCGGGACGCAACCGCGCCAGCTTCTCCAGTGATGTGTCGCGACGCGGCCCCTCATCCAGCTCGACTATCACGGTACCGCCCTTTACCGGGATCTCGACGGGTACGATCTCTTCCGAAAATCGGCAACCGTCCTGCGCCGCGATTGCCAGTCGATGGCTTCGCAGTGCAAACTCGTCCTGGTCTTCTCGCGATATGCCGTGGGCCCGAGCGACGTTCTCCGCAGTTTCCCCGAGCGATACGGGTGGATAGAGCTTCTCCATGCGCGGATTGACCATGCGCCAGCCAAGCGTCGAATCCCAGGCGGTGCGGTTTCCGCGCTCGAAGGGACCATCCGATTTCAGCATCACCAATGGCGCCCGGGTCATGCTCTCGACACCTCCCGCGATGACCATGTCGGCTGCCCCAACCTGGATCTCTCTGGCGGCCGAGACGACGGCCTGAAGTCCGGAGCCGCACAGCCGGTTGATAGTGGCGCCTGGGATATCGACGGGGAGCCCGGCGAGCAGTACCGCCATGCGGGCGACGTTACGGTTGTCTTCGCCCGCTCCATTCGCGTCTCCAAAAAAAACGTCGTCTACCTCGGCGGGATCAATACCGCTGCGCTCGACAAGCGCACTGATGGCAAGAGCCGCCAAATCATCTGGTCGAACGTCCTTCAGGGACCCACTGTAGCGTCCAATGGGCGTCCGGACCGCGGCCACGATGACCGCGCCTCGAAGCTCGGTCATAACTTCCAGGGATTGGCCGATCGCGTGCTCGTGTTCACGAGCACGCTCTTGACTTCGGTGTACTGCTTCATGGTTTCGAAGCCGCGTTCGCGGCCCATGCCGGATTGCTTATAGCCGCCGAATGGCAGCCCCGGCATCGCGGTGGCCGGAGTGTTGATCCCGATGACACCGGTGTCAACCGAGCCTGCCACTCGATGCGCTCGTCCCACATCGCGAGTCCAGATCGTTCCGGCCAGGCCGTAGATGCTGTCGTTCGCCATGCGGATAGCGTCCTTCTCGTCCTCGAACGGAATAACGACCACGACAGGTCCAAAAATCTCCTCCTGGGCCACGGTCATCTCGTTGGTTACCCCGGTCAGTACCGTCGGTTGAAGAAAGTTCCCGCGCTGGAGGCCATTCGACGTCAGACGTTTGCCGCCGATTGCAATTGCGGCCCCTTCGGCGACGCCGGTCTCGATGTAGCCCTCGATAGTCTCCATCTGATTCCGCGACACGATCGCGCCGATCTGGGTCTCGGGATCCAACGGGTCTCCCACCGTGATGCGCTTCGTCTTTTCGACGAACTGATCCAGCGCCGCGTCGTGGACGGTCTTCTGGACAAGGAGACGCGAACGCGCCTCGCACGACTGTCCGGCGTTGTAAAAGATCGAGTAGACGGAGCCGTTTATCGCCGCGTCCAGGTCGGCGTCATCAAAGATGATATTTGGTGATTTTCCGCCCAGCTCGAGCGTAACGCGCTTCATGGTCTGCGACGCCAGCTGCATGATCAGCCGTCCCGTGGACGTCTCTCCCGTAAACGCCACCTTGCTGACGCCGGGATGGCCGGCCAGGTATGCCCCGACCGAGCCGCCGGGTCCGGAGATCACGTTCAAGGTCCCTGCCGGGATCCCGGCCTCCAGCGCGAGCTCGGCGAGCCGGAATGCCGTCAGCGGGGTCAGGCTGGCGGGCTTGAGAACAACGGTGTTTCCCGCGGCCAGGGCGGGGGCCACTTTCCAGACAGCCATGAGGAACGGGTAATTCCAGGGAATAATCTGTCCGGCCACCCCGAGCGGCTCCCGGACTGTGTAGTACAGCAGGCCGGAGGGAGCAGGAATCGTTTCTCCCGTGATCTTGGTCGCAGCTCCCGCGTAGAACTCGAGATCTTCGACCGCCGCCAGGATCTCCCCACGGGACGACGTGATCGCCTTGCCTGAATTGATGGTCTCCAGGCGGGCAAGGTCGTCCAGGTTGTCGCGAACAAGCTCGGCCAAGCGCATCAACAGACGATTCCGCTTCGAGGGCGAGACCCTGGCCCACGCGCCCGTAAACGCATCGCGCGCGCTGGCGACCGCGCGGTCAACATCAACGTTGTTGCTGCGCGGCACTGTCCCCATTACCTCGTTCGTTGCCGGATTGACGACTTCGGTGGTTTCTCCCGACGACGCGTCAGTCTCCTCGCCGCCAATGATCATGCGGTAGCGTTTGACGTCTGCGGTGACCATGGCCCGCTTCTATCGTCCGTGAAACTCGGGTTCGCGGCGCTCGGTCCAGGCGGTGATACCCTCCTTTGCGTCGTCCGTGATAAACAGGCGGTTCTGGAGCTCGCGCTCCATGAACAGGCCACCATCCAGGTGCACCTCAGCGCCCTGCACAACGGCCTGCTTGATGAGGCCTATAGCCCTGCTCGCCCCATTCACGATGTTCCCGGCATATTGCGCGACCTTGTCCATCAATTGGTCGGCCGGGTAGACGTAGTTGACGATGCCGAGATCCAGCGCCTCCTGCGCTCCCATGGTCCGTCCCGTAATCATCAGGTCCAGCGCCCGAGACTTCCCGATCAGGCGCGTGAGCCGCTGTGTCCCGCCGGTCCCGGGCAAAACACCCAGCTTGACCTCCGGAAGCCCGATCTGCAGCCCGGGAGTGTCGGCGGCAAAGCGAATATCCGTTGCCAGAGCGATTTCCAGTCCCCCTCCTACCGTGTGTCCGCTCAGAGCCGCCAGGAAGATTTTGGGCGTGCGCTCCATCTTGCTCAGGGTCTCCTGGGCACCGAGGCAGAAGGAGGACTTGTAATTGGGCTCGCTGGACTTGAGCATGTTGATATCGGCACCGGCGGAGAAGAATTTTTCGAGCTCGCTCATCATCACGGCCACCTTGACGTCGTCGTTGAAGCGAATCTCGTCCACGGCGTCGTTGAGCTCGTTGATGAAAGCGCGGTCGTAGAGATTGGCTTTCGGCTTGTTGATCTTGATGTAGCCGATCCCGTCCTCGACTTCCAGGCGCACGGCGGGGCCGCTGGCGGCCTGCGCGGCCGTTGATTTCTGTTCAGTAACCATGCTGACCTCCCGGTCGTTGCTGACTGCCGCCACGAACCGCGATCCGCGGCCATCCCAATGCTATATCAGGCTTCCGTTTTCGGAGCTGGCCCGCTCCCGCCTAACATCGGAAGCATGTCTGTTCCCCCTATCAGCGACCCCGCCCGGGTTTCTTCGGATTTCTTGCGCGGTGCAAGGCCGCTTGTTGCCTGCGTCGTCATCGCTGCAGCTTGCGCTGTCGCTCTCGCCGCCGCCGATGACAACGCGTCGGCCGCTCGGGCGGCCCAGGATCTGGGCCAGACCCGAGGCTCGATTCTCGACCGCTCCGGCACGCGCCTGGCCTGGACAACCGTGGTGCATGGCAAAGCCCGGCTGGTCGAGGGCGATGGTGATCTGCCCACGGCAGTGGGTTACCGCGGGCCGGACGGGCGGTGGCATGGATTGGAACGGCAATACAACGCGGCACTGAGCGCCAGCCGTGCTCGGCGGGACTGGAAGTCGTTCTTTCTGAACCTACGCGGCCAGTCCGTTCGCGGCGGCACCGTGGAAACGACGCTGGACGCGCGCGTGCAGCGGGCGGCAGCAACTGCGCTCGGCAGCGCCAGAGGAGCGGTGGTCGCCATCGATCCGCGAACTGGAGCCGTGCGGGCGATGGTGAGTACGCCCGCGTGCGTGTCCGCCGACCTCTCGACCAAAGCGGGCTTTGCCCGCTGCACGTCGAACCCGTCCCGGCCACTGCTTCGCCGTGCCACAGGTCTCCTCCTTCCGCCCGGATCCGCATTCAAAATCGTGACCCTGTCGGCGGCCATCGATACCGGCACATTCCATTTGAAGAGCGTCTTCTCGGGAGCTGACGCTTTTGGCCCCAGCCCGTACTTCGACAACACCACCTACCCTTCGAACGTCACCCGGACCGATCTCACGCAGCTTACGCTGGCGCAGGCGCTCGCCTTCAGCGATAACTTCACCTTCGCTCACATCGGCCTGACCCTCGGTGGCCCCACGCTTCTTCGGTACGCTCACCGCTTTTACGTCGGCCGCAAAATCCCTTTCGTCTACCCGGTCAGGCCCAGCGTCGTCGCAGACGGGCAGGCCCGGCCCGGGCCCTCAGAAGTAGCGCGAAGCTCATTTGGCGCCCCAACCGATAGAGTGACACCGATGCAGATGGCCTTGATTGCGTCCGCCGTGGCCAATCGGGGTGTCGTGATGGCGCCACACCTCGTAGAGCGGGTCGAAGACGCGGCCGGCCGGCCCAGCTTCGCCTACAGGGTCCATTCCCTGTCACGTGTCATGAGCGCGGGCTCGGCGAGAGAGGTCACGCGGGGAATGGAGTTCGTGGTGCAACACGGATCTGGGTTCAAGGCCCAGATCAAGGGCCTGGCAGTGGCCGGAAAGACAGGCACGGCGGCCAGCGGCGCCTACTTTCCGCACGCCTGGTTCATCTCGTTTGCCCCTGCCGACCACCCCATCATCGCTGTCGCTGTGCTTCGGGAATTTTCCGGTGAGGGCTTCAAATACGCTGCACCGGTGGCCCGGAAGGTCATGATCGCGGCACTGCAAGAAGCAGGATTTCACGTACGGTGACGCTGCTATAATGCCGGACATTCGTTCCGGAGTTGACTGTGGCTACCACGCATCCCGTCTCCCCTCCAGATGATCGAACCGGCCGGCGGCGGCTCGTCTTCCTGGGACTTGCGATCATTCTGGTCTTTGCCGTGATCGGGGTTGTCAGTGCCGGAATCTTCCTCGGCTCGGCACTCAGCACCAGCGCGAAGAGCGGTGCCAGGGGAACGCACACGACGCCCGTCCCTTCGTCACTTCAGGACATTCGCCGCGCCCAGGCTCAAGCGACGAAAATCGTCGCCCAGGCTCGCAAGAACGCAAAAGTAGCGGCTCGCGGAGTAACCGGCCGCGCCAGAACGCAAGCAACCGCTCTCGTCGCCACTGCCAGGTCGAGGGCGGGTGCGATAGCGGCTGCCGTCCCAACCGCCGCCCCCCCGCCGCCCGCGGGATCGCCAGCCGGCTCCGGTGTGCCTCCGTCCAACGTCCCGAGTACACCGGGCACCGGTGCAGCCCCCGGAGGCGCGGCCTCGAGCGGAGCGGTCGGCTCCGCCGGCGTGTCTGGTGCTCCCGACCTGAGCGGCGTGCCCGCGTCCTGGAAGGTGGTCGCCTTCAATCCCACGTTGGGAACTGGCTCCGGTCTCGGAACCGTTACGGTTCTCAACCGCAGCACCAGCACGTTTAGCGGCACGGTCAAGATCGCCTATGCGAAGGGCGGAGCCGCCTACGCGTCCTTTTCTGGGCTCGCGCCCGGTCAATCGGAAGTCCTCGCACTCTCTGGCACACCCTATCCCGGCGGCGGCTACACGATACTCCTCCCCACCGTTCACTGACGCCCTGGTTTGCGGCCACCGCGTCCAGACGCCATAGTAGGGTGAGCGGTGTGGCACGAGTATTGCCGCCGGCCATAGCCGAATTCGGATAAGTGGTACCGGAAAGGTGTGGTGAGCAATTGGAAACGGAGCGAGTCGGTACAGCAAGTCGAGGTGTGGAGCACGGGCCGGATCCGTTTGTGACGGCACAGCGACAATTTGACCGTGCGGCCGATTACCTGAACTTGGATCCGGCCGCCAGAACGGTCCTTCGCGACGTTCAGCGCGTCCTGGAAGTCAACTTCCCCGTCCACATGGATGACGGCAGCATTCGCCTTTTTAAGGGATATCGGGTCCAGCACAACATGCACCGGGGGCCGACGAAGGGTGGGATTCGTTACCACCCCTCGGTCAGCCTGCCCGAGGTAAAGGCTCTGGCGATGTGGATGACGTGGAAAAACGCGATCTTCCATTTGCCCTTCGGCGGGGCCAAGGGCGGCGTCGTCGTCGACCCCAAGAAGTTGAGCACCCATGAGCTCGAGAATCTGACCAGACGATTCACCTCAGAGATATCGATCATCATTGGGCCCGAGAGCGACATTCCGGCTCCAGACGTGGGGACCAATGCGCAAACCATGGCGTGGATGATGGATACGTACAGCATGCACGCCGGGCGCTCCGTTCCGGCAGTCGTGACAGGAAAGCCGATCAGCATCGGCGGGTCGCAGGGACGTGAAGAGGCCACCGGAAGAGGGGTCATGATTGTGACCCTCGAAGCGCTCAAGCACTCGCAGATCGACCCGTCCACGGCTACGGTCGCGGTCCAGGGCTTCGGCAATGTCGGGAGCAATTCCGCCCGACTGCTGGCCGAACAGGGCGTCAAAGTAGTGGCCGTGAGTGATGTTTCAGGCGGCATCTACAACCCGGCGGGTCTGAACATTCCCGACGTACTGCGCTACACCCAGGAACACGGGACGCTCAAGGGATTCCGCAACGCGCAATCGGTGACCAACGACCAGCTCCTCGAGCTGCCGGTGACCGTGCTTGTGCCCGCGGCACTCGAAAACCAGATCACCGATCGCAATGCCGCCCGCATTCAGGCAAAAATCATTGTCGAGGGCGCCAACGGACCGACCACGCCGGAAGCCGACGCAATCCTTAACGACAAGGGAGTCTTCGTGGTTCCCGATGTTCTGGCAAACGCAGGCGGGGTAACCGTGTCCTACTTCGAGTGGGTGCAGGACCTGCAGCATTTCTTCTGGAGCGAAGACGAGATTAACGAGCGGCTGCACCGAATCATGCGGGACAGCTTCGCCAGGGTTCTCTCCACCAAGGAGTCGAACGACGTGGATATGCGCCTTGCCGCGTACATTGTCGCCGTGCGCACTGTCGCAGACGCGACCGACGCACGCTCCATCTACCCATAACCGGCAACCACATCGCGAAAGACCTCGACGACGCGGGTGAGTTCGGCTTGATCGGCCGCATTGCCCGCATCGTCGGCACGCCGGGGAATGGGGTTGTCCTGGGCATCGGCGACGACGCGGCGGTGATAGACGTAGCCGGCCCCGACTACCTCCTGGCCACCGTGGACATGCTGGTGGAGCGCGTGCACTTTCTGGCAGACGCTCCACCACGAATTCTCGGCCGCCGGGCACTGGCCATCAACGTTAGCGACATCGCGGCCATGGGAGGGAGTCCGCGGGTGGCGCTCGTCTCGCTCGCACTCCCGGCCTCCACCCCTGAGGAGTGGGTTGTCGACCTGTATTCCGGAATCGCGGAAGAAGCCGGCACGTTCGGCTGTTCCGTGGCGGGTGGAAACCTGTCCCGGATCGACGGGCCCCGGTGCGTCGACCTGACGGTCCTGGGCGGCGTGCCGAGGGAAGAGCTACTCACCAGAAGTGGGGCGAGACCAGGAGACATCCTGGGCGTCACCGGGGTGCTGGGCACGGAAGCCGCGCGTCGTGCCTTGACAGGAGCCCGAACAGACGTCGACCTGCCCGTCCCTGTTCCTCGCGTGACGGCCGGCCGGGCACTGGCAGAAACGCGCCGTGTGCACGCCATGATGGACATTAGCGACGGGCTCTCGGGAGACCTTCGGCACCTGGCAAGGGCCAGCGATGTCGGCGCTATTCTGTATGCCAACCGGATACCTGTCTCAATCGCGGCGCGGCGCGCAGGGCAGTTCCTCGGCATTGATCCCCTCTCGCTGGCGCTGGGCGGCGGCGAGGACTATGAGCTTCTCATTGCCGCTCCGGAAGAGGACTGGGAGATGCTGGAGGCGTCTGTGGGCGAGAAAACCTCGCTGTACCAGGTGGGAACGGTCCTGGCTGCAGGCGAAGGCATCGTGCTGGAGCAGCCGGGTGGGACACGTGAACCGCTGGACGCAACGGGTTGGTCCCATTTCTGAACGCCCGCGCTCACACCTTTTTGTGCGCGGTCTGAGCTTCGCTTACTCCCGTCGGTAGCTGTACCACCTCGTAATCGCCGAAGACGCCGGGTGCCTCGACCTGCATCACCTCGAGGAGAGCGTGGGCCACTTTGCGAATCTCGGGCTCGGCGTCAGCTGCTCCTCGGTATTCGATGAAGTGCCGGAGCGCTCGGGCGTTGGCCGACACGAAAATCTTGGTTTCTGTGGCATTGGGGAGCACGCTGCGCGCCGCCTCACGAGCCTTCTTCCGCTTGTCACGCGCCTTCCAGTCCGGGTGCTCTCGCTCGATCTTGGCGGCCAGTCCTTCGCTGAGAGATCGGTAGGCTTCGTGTGCTGTGCGTACCGAGTGAAGCCAGATTTCGTGCAGCTCGGGGTCCGATGCGATGATGTCGGGCTCGACGAAGTCGGCGGAGGACTCGTCTACATAGCGCTGGCTGAGCTGCGAGTACGCCCATCCGGCGCGGTGCCGAATCAGCTCGTGTGTGAATGAGCGCGAGACGCCCGTCACGATGAAATTCCACACGACGTGCTCGAGCACGCTGCCGTGCTCGAGATTGATGATATTGGCCAGGTAATCGCGGTTCGACTTGCGGCCCTGTCGCTCGCCGAAACTCATATAGCACAGGCGTCCCGCCAGCTCGGACAAAAGCTCGGTACCGGCGTCCGTGTCTGTGACCCAGGTCGTCTCCTCATCATCCAGGAACTGCTGCACCGCCGCGGCGTCAACCTGGGAACGGCCCACCACGTATACCTGCGGCTCTGTGATGACCCTCATAACCCGTTTGCCCCGCTTTCCGGCGGGACTCCCCCGTCGGGCTGAAACACGACTCCCTGAGTAGTGACGGCCGGAATCGGCGTCAGATAGACCAGTACGCCAAGGCCGAGACCGGCCATGAGCCCAAGCCGGAAGCCGACATCACCGATGGGGATGATGGCAATGACCAGGAGAAGGACAAACATACCCCCCGCGAGAAGCCAGCCTCGCCAGACGCGGGAACCGCTCAGAAGGTAGCCGATGGCGAGACCAACGGCCGGACCAATGATCACTCCAAGGACAAACATGTGCGCACCTCAATCTGCGTATTGTCGCGCATCGGACTTGCGTGGCGGAACTGGCTGCTAGAGTTGACCTGAGAACGGGATGCTGCTTGCTGTTGACGTAGGGAACACGAACATCGTTCTGGGTGTCTGGTCCTCTGATGTGCTGGCCGCTCACTGGCGGATTGCGACCGAGCATCGGCGTATGGCCGACGAATACGCGGTCTTGCTGCGATCCCTGTTTGAGATCGAGAATCTCGAGATCTCCGACATCGACGGTGCAATCATCTGCAGCGTCGTCCCCTCCGTGCAGGAGGCTTTCCGCGTCGCCATCGAGTCGTTCTGGGGGATTGACGCACTGATCGTACCTGCCGGCCTGAATCTCGGCATGGAGATCGACTACTCCCCCCCGGAGGCCGTCGGCGCGGATCGAATTGCAAATGCCGTGGCGGCAATCGACAAATATTCCGTGCCCGCGATCGTCGTGGATTTCGGCACTGCCACCACCCTTGACGCCATTTCTGCCCGGGGTGCATATGTGGGCGGCTCCATCGCTCCCGGGCTGCAAATATCGGTGGACGCCCTCTTCGCCCGCACCGCGCGACTCCGTCCCGTTCCGCTGGAACCTCCGGTGTGTCCGATAGGAGCCGACACGACGTCGAGTCTCCAGTCGGGAATCATCTATGGCTACGCCGGACTGGTCGATGGGCTGGTGGAGCGGTTCCAGAACGTTCTCGGGAAGAACGCCTCGGTCATCGGAACCGGCGGCCTGGCTCCTATCGTGGTGCCCCACACGCGAACCGTGGGTCAGGTCGACCTCGACCTCACTCTGCTGGGACTCAGACTCCTTTACGATCGGAACGTTGATGCCCGCTCTGGCGCCCGCCAAGATCAATCTCTCGCTTGAGATCGTGGGTAAGCGGTCGGACGGTTTCCACGAGCTCGTCTCTGTCATGCAAGAGGTGACCCTTTTCGACGAACTGGTCTTCGCCGAAGCGGACGACCTGATTCTCGAGGCACACGGAGAGTGCGGTCCGGAAAGCGAGAACCTCGTCCTGCGGGCAGCCAGGTTGCTGCGGCAGACAGTTGAAATCGGGAAGGGCGCCGCCATTGGGCTCCGAAAGCAAATCCCAACCGGGGCCGGGCTTGGTGGTGGGAGCAGTGACGGCGCTGCCGCTCTGATGGCGCTGAACCGGCTGTGGGACGCGGGTTGCCACTGCGAGACACTGAGTCGGATGGCAGCATTTCTCGGGTCGGATGTTCCCTTCTTCCTCACCGGAGGCACGGCGCTTGTGACCGGGCGTGGCGAGCATGTGGTCCCGGTCCCGTTCCCGCGGACTGCCTGGTACGTCCTGACCAATCCCGGACTTCACGTGTCCACGGCCAGGGTTTTCACAGCGCTCCCGCCCACCGAATGGTCCTCGGGTTCCCACACGCGAAAATTCGCCGAGGAGATCCGTGACGGCGACCCCAGTCACCTGGGGGTGAATGGACTCGCGCCAACGCTCTTTGCGCTCTACCCCGAGGCAGAGGCATGCTTTCAAGCCGCCGATCGGGCAGCCCCAGGGCAAACCTGGGTATCGGGCAGCGGGCCGACGGTGGTCTCGCGCTGCGCCGGACCGCACAACGCCGAGCGTGTGGCAGCCCAACTTCATCGACTCGGATACACAACCTTCGTTGTGCGAAACTATCCGACGGAGGATCGTGATCTGCCGTGCCGCGCTTAACTCTTGTCTCCTGTCTCGCTCTCGTGCTCCTGGTGAGCGGTTGCGGGGGCTCCCCCGCCGAGAGCGTCCGCTCGTCGGTCTCCAATTTGAAGAGCGTGATCCACGCGTATAACGACACCCACCCTTCCGATCTGGCCGGAACCGCTGCCGCGTGCCGGAAGGCGTACGTGGACCTGGGCAACAATCCGGACATCCTCAAAGTGAAGCTATCCGGAAAGGAGGCGCGCGAGCAACACATACTGCGGGCAGCCTACTCGTCTGCGCGGAGAGGCTTTCAGGCCTGCGCGTCCGGGGCGTCCTCACTCAACTACCCAGCGCTCGTGGTGGCCCAGCAGAGCCTTTCTGCTGCGAATGCGGCTATTGCTCGCGCTCGCCGGATGGAGCACTGAGCGGCATCCGGTGGAATAGCCGGTCCAGGTATTGCTGCCACGGTCCCGGACGGTGATAGACGGGTACGCCCGCCAGCGAGAGGAAAACCATCTCTCCCGAAGACCATATCGACACATAATGGCCGCCCGCTCTGATGACAATGTGCCAGTCCTGATACTCGCGCACGGTGTCCGTCTCGTTGTGCCCTCGCTCGCGCAGCACAGACCGGGCCTTGCGGAGAATGGCGTCCGGGCGCGTCACACAGCACCAGGCGCGGACTCAACGTAGTACATTCGTGCTATAATTATGTCGAGAAGGTCGCGGAAATGACAGAGAATCACGAACAGGACATTGTTAACCGCTGGCATCGGGCGGCCCAGCGCGCCGACGAGGAGAAGGTGCGCATCGTCAACGTGGACGGACAGTACCGAGCAACCAGCTCGTCGCATCCGCTTGGATCCTATCTGCTTCAGCAAACACGTGAGGGATGGGCCTGCGAGTGCATCGCGAATCATGACTATATGATGCCTTGCAAGCATCTCTGGGCGCTGGCCGATGTGTTGAACCTCGATGTCTTGAAAGACATGCGCGTGAGCTGGAGCCCGGAGACCGCGGAGCTAGTCGCGTAAAAGAGGAAGCTTATTCCTCGACGCTCCCCGGGTCCACGGGCGCGTGGCCGTTGGATTCAGGACAGAAATGCGGTTCTCCGGACAGCGGAGCTCCGCACAGAACGCACCGAGGCCGACCGGCGGCCACGATTTCTTCTGACTGATCCCGGATCTCCTCGATCTGGGTGCGGTCGGCCAGGAGCGAAACACGCTCCACGGGAAGATCGCTCAGGAACTCGGACCCCGTGAGCGAAAAGGCTTCGACCTCGGGATCATAGCCAACGGCAAGCGTCGCGACTTTCACTTCGAGATCTCCCAGAAACGTTGAGCGGCCAGCGTCTCGGGGATGGCTCCCTCGCGGGGCCGACACCCGCGCCAAGAGCTCATCCAGCGCGTTGGCGAGGCCTACCACCTGCTCCTTCTCGAGCCAGAGGGATAGAGTTCCTTCAGCGGTTTCGGCGTAAATCCGAAAGGTACGGTGTCCGGGCTCGCCAAACGACTCGACCGTCAGCCGGGCAACCAGACCGAGGTCCAAGCTGCTGGTGTCCACCGCCGATTATATGGGCGGCAGAACCGCCGGGCTTACCAGCGGTAGGGAACCGGCTTATAGCGCGGATTCGGGAACTCGCCGGTCCGCGTCAGACCCTCCAGACGCAATCCCAACGCCCTCCACTCCAGGGACGAAATCAACCGCTTCAGCTGCCGTGCTTCTCGGCGCTGTTCGGACCGCAAGTCGGTCCATAACTGTCGGACATCGCTCTCCTCGCTGTCAGTGAGGGGTGTTCCCGCAAAATGCCAGAGCACGGTGCGCAGCTTTCCCTGAGCGTGAAACGTCAGGCCATGGTCGATGCCCCACAACCGGCCGTCGGGAGCAGGGAGACAGTGGTCCACCTTGCGGTCAGCGTTGTTGATGATCACGTCGAGCAGTGCCATGCGGCGGAGAAGCTCGACGTCAATCTCTGCCTCCGCAACCGCTTCGATGAACAGCTGCAAGGATCCAGTCCCGTACACCCCGTTCGTCTCCACGGTGGGCGGGACCGTGGACCAGCCGAGGAGACTATCGACGAGCCAGGCAGCGATCTCGCGGCGATAGAGCGTGCCGTGGGGGAAGTCGTGCAGCGGATATTCACCGCGAGCGGGCTTGTACACCGCCAGGCTCTCGCCATCAGCCTCGGACCGGAGCGTCACCAGAAAGGTGTGATTGCTGCCGTAGTAGATGGGGATGCATGTATCGTGCTCGGAACGGGAGAGCAGGGGAACAATGTCCGGCCGGCAGGGGTGCCACGCGCGGCCCCCGTCCTGAAAGTCAACCGGCTCGCCGGCCCATGCGTGGAGGTCCATGGTGCACAAGTTTATCCTCTTCCGCAGTGGTATAGTGGCTTCATCTCGGCACGGATATCTGCCTCCCCCTATGCACGAGCACCTTGACGAGCTTCGCGCTCAGGCGCGCGACCTACCAGAGCTTCCCGGTGTCTATTTCTGGGTCGATGGTCTGGACCGCATCCTGTACATCGGCAAAGCGGTTAATTTGCGGGCTCGCGTCACCTCGTACTTTTCCAACGCGCGGAGGGACGGACGGACCCGAGATCTGGTCGGCTGCGCCCGGTCCATCCGCTTTGAAATCACGGCCACCGAGCTCGACGCGCTGTTCCGCGAATCGGCGCTCATCAAACGCCACCAACCACCCTATAACCGTATGCTCCGGACATCTCGCCGTCTCTACTATCTCAAGCTCGAAAGCGATACGCCCGATCCCTATCTTCAGATCGTTCGCGAAATCGAGCCCGACGGCGCACTATATTTCGGTCCCTTTCACACCTCCACCGTCGTTCGAGAGACGGTCGCCTTCCTGCACAACGTTCTCCCCCTGCGCAAGTGCGCCGCCCAGCACCCGCGATGCCGGCCCTGCATCTACCATCAGATGGGCACCTGCGCGGCTCCGCTGCTCGACGAGGTCCACCGAAAACAACACCAGGAAGCGATCGCCCACTTGAACGATCTCCTCGACGGGCGCCAAGATCGGGTTGTGCACTGGCTGGAGGAAAAGCGCAACCGGCTGAGCGACGGCCTCATGTTTGAGCGGGCCGCCGAGGTTCAGAGCCGGCTCGACACACTTCGGGAAATGCTCGACCGTCAGGTGGTGCTGGAGGCAGCCGTGCGCTGCCGCCACGTGCTCATCCTCGATCGTGGCCGCCCAGGAGACCAGCCTCGCGTGCTCCTGGTGGCTCGCGGCAAGGTCCTTTCCACCCGGGACGTGAAAGATATGAGCGTCACGGAGGTTGAACGGTGGATCCGCGCCCATGCCCCGCTGGCGCGGACCATCCAGCCGGAGCAGAGTGACCTCGACGCCGCATCCGTCCTGGAAGGGTGGATCAGGTACCGCCGAGATGCGGTGCGCTGGACGTCGGTTCCTCCAGAATTGTCGGCGCACGAACTCAGCCAGCGCGTTGCCTATGTCCTGGAGAGTTTGCCCGCTCCCGAGCCGATCGCGGTCTAGCCGTTCTCTACCAGCCGCTGCGGCGGGACCAGCCGGGGAATCAGATTGAAGCCCGCGGCGCCGTGCTCGCGACGCTCGAGGGTCTTGCAAAAGATCTCAATCTCGCCCGGCGTGAGACTGAGAAAAACAATCCCGCCGACCACACCGGCAACCGCGACCGACGGAACGGCCACGAGCTGATTGATTCCCAGCTCCTGCCGCATGACGAAATGGTCCTTGCGCGCCAGGACAACTGCCCCGAGTAGCTGTTCATGCGCGTCGAAAACGTGCATTCCAAACTGGATCGGACCGCTACGCGGTGACCGGCGCTGCACTGACTTCCTCCTCACTCAGCCGCGTCTCGACACGGGTATTAAAGACCCGAGAGACCGACGTGTCAAGTACCAATAAAGAGTAAATTCCACATCCGCTATCCGGACTATAGCCCAGGGGGGCCTGTCCGTTCATCTCAAATTCATTTGGCGAGAGGGCAACCGTGGACACACAATAGTGCAACACAACAAAGGAGACGCCGGCGGTTGCATTCCCCGTACCTCGGTCGTTGTAAACGGCTGGGAGGGGTTGCGTCCATATGGCAGTAGTTTTGGAAGCAGCGCTCATCGACCAGCTCAGGCGTCAGGAAGAAGATGCCTTTACTTTCATCTATGAGCGCCACAAATCACAGATTTACAACTATCTCTACCGCCTTAGTGGTAGCAGGGAGCTGGCCGACGATCTGACGCATGACACCTTCCTGAGCGCGTACGAATCTCTGCCGAAGTTGCGACCCGATTCGAACATTGCGCCCTGGCTCTACCGCATCGCGTCGAATCGTTTCCGCGATTTCCTCCGCCGCAAGCGCGTGATCTCCTGGCTCTCCTGGAACGACAGCCCGCAGGGAGATATACACCTCTCCTGTTCGGGTGACGAAGAGTCGCTGCCGGAGCGCGAGGCTGTGCAATCGGCACTCAAGGCGATGAAGCCCGAATATTCCATGTGTCTGGTGTTGCGTCTGGTGGAGGGCTTTTCCTCCGAAGAGACCGCGCACATTCTCGGCGTTTCCCCCGAAGCCGTCAGGATGCGACTGTCGAGGGCGCGACAGATGTTCAAACGGGCCTACGCCGTCGTCGAAGACGGGGGGAGTAGTGCCGATGCGATGTGACACCGATCTGCTGTCTCGATACGCGGACGGGGAGTTGCAGGGTAGCTCGGCGCGTGAGATGGCGCAACATTTGAAGACGTGCGCTGCGTGTCGCTACGAGCTCTCGGATATGCGGCACGTCAACCATGTGCTTTACTCCTGGGGGTCCGTTCGCAGCCCTGTCCCTCCCGAGACGGAGCGGAGAGTGCGCTCGGCGATCGAACGCCGAAAGAGGCTCGCGCCGATCCTGCGGATTGCGCGGTTCTCTCCCCCCGCCGTCGGCAGCTCGATTGCTGCTCTCATGCTGCTTCTCGCGATCAACGTGGGTCCGATGTACCAGACAGCGTCCCCGGCTCCGCCCACGGCGACGCAGGTGGCGCCGGTGATAAAGCGCCAGGCAGCGCCGCTGCAGCTGGCCCGCAGCCGGGCCGCGTTGGTCACGACGCAGCCAGACTCACTTCAGCGGCTTCTGGTTCACCACCACTTCGAAGCCCTAGTTAACTGATAATGAGGCCGCTTCGCGGCGGCAGGAGTGCACGTACCGGGGTGAATCGAGTTCGACCTGCTCTCTTGCTGGCCATCGTGACCGGCGTTGCGGTGACTATCGCGACCGTTCCGGCTCGAGCAACCATCACGGCTCCTGTAACCTCCTCCACCCTTCGCATCGGCATGCCGGACGCCGCCCTGACCGTCGACCCGGCACTGGTCGCAGACGAGCAGAACATGGAGCTGGCAGGACTTCTGTATTCCGGGCTGGTTCGGCTTGATGCGGGGTATCACGTGGTCAAGGACACGGCGGCTCACTACACCGTCTCCAGAGACCGGACAACCTACACCTTCTCACTTCGTCGGGATGCCCGGTTCAGCAACGGTGATCCAGTGGTGGCGGCTGACTTCAAGTTCGCCATCATGCGCAGCCTGAATCCCGCCTTGAAATCTCCCTCCGCCCCCACCTATTTGATGGATATCAAGGGTGCCTACGATTATCTGACGGGAAAGGCAAAGTCAGTTTCCGGAGTCCGCGTGGTCAACGCGCACGAGATTGCGATCACCGCGCGGTGGCCGGTTCCGTACTTTCTGATGGAGCTCGCTTACCCAACCAGCTTTGCCCTCGACGAGAAGCGAATCGGCTCAAACGGAGCGGCGAGCACGTCCTGGTATGCCAACCCCGTGGGCAGCGGGCCCTATCGGCTCAAGTCCTGGTCCGGTGGATCGCGGATGGACCTCGTCGTCAACAAGCACTACTTCGGACCGAAACCGGCGGTTTCCCATGTCACGATCTCCCTCGCGTCGCTGCCGGCGTCGGACGTGTACAGCTACATAGCGCACAATTACGATGTTGTCGCTCTGCAGACGTACGATCCGACCATGCTTCTGGAGCCGGGGGTTCGCGAGACGTCTACCCTGGCAATCGACGGCGTGTACATGAATATGAGACGTAAGCCGTTCGACGACCGCAACGTGCGGCGGGCACTGATACAGTCACTCAACCGGGTCGCCCTGGTCCGGAGTGCCATGAAAGGGTCCGCCACGCCTTTTCAGGGGTATGTTCCCTCAGGGCAACCGGGGTATGATCCGCATCTGAAGCCGCTCCCGTACAACATTAAAGAAGCCACATCCGAGTTAAAAGCAGCCGGATTCGAGAAGGGCAAGTCCTTCCCGTCCACGACGCTGTATTATCCTGACGACCCATCGGTGGCGCTCCTGGCACAATCAATCGCCGCCGCCTGGCACAAGAATCTCAAAATCAAAGTCAACACCGCCGCCCTCACCCTTAACACCCTGTTTGCAAAGGTGCAGTCGAATTCCCTGAGCCTGTATCTTTTCGGCTGGTCCGCGGACTACCCCGATCCGCACGATTGGCTTACCCTCCAGTGGGAGTCCGGCGCATTGAACAACAACGTGCACTACCAAAACCCCCAGTTCGATCGGCTGGTTCAGGCCGCCGATGTGTCTCAGCGTCCAGCCGTGCGGTCCGCGAAGTACAACCAGGCGCAGCAGGTGCTGGTCAGCGACGCTGCCTGGATGCCGCTGTTCATTCCGCACCGCCTGGTCTACGTTCGGCCCACCGTCAACAATCTCTCCGTCACGGGCTATGCCGTCATGCCGCGATCCGGTTCATGGGGCAGTGTGGGATTTCGGCAGGCACAGTCCCCAACCAGGCGAGGCTAAGTCGTGGGTGCCGCCGGCCCTCCTCCCCGCCGAAAACCCCGTTTCCGGGAGCGTCATGCCGCCGGCATGGGCGCGGCCCCGGTCGTCGAGAGACCCCTGCCGTCGGTGCAGTCCGCACCGCCGCCGCCTGCGCCTCGCCGCCGCGTCCTACCCCGCCGTGTCGCGCCCCCGACCGTTACCGTTCAGGGCGCGCTCTACGTTCTCATTCTGGCCGTCGCGTTTCTCCTGCGCGTCTGGGACCTGGGGGCACGCGCGATGCACGGCGACGAATCCGTCCATGCCTGGATGGCGTGGAACCTGTTCACGGGCCAGGGATATGCATACGATCCCGTTTACCACGGGCCGCTCCAGTTCCCGGTAACCGCCGCGTTTTTCTTCCTGTTCAGCGACTCGGAAACGACCGGGCGCCTCTCAGCCGCGCTGCTGGGGACCGCCCTGGTCGGTTTGCCGTACTTTTTGCGCCACTATATGGGCCGAGCAGCGGCGTTGTTGTCGGCGGCCATCATCGCCATATCGCCGGAGTTCGTGTACGATTCCCGGCTGGAGCGCGACGATGCCTACACCGTATTTTTCGCCATGGTCCTGGCAATTGCGATTTTCGGATACCTCCGTACCAGACAATCCCGGTACGTCTACCTGGGCGCCGCCGCCGCCTCACTCTCGCTTGCGGCCATGGAAAACACGTATATCACGCTGTTCGTTTTCGGGGCCTTCATCATCCTGATGATCGTTGGGGAGGTCCTGCCGCGCTCTCCACTTCTCGGCGTCATTTCAAAACGAGCCGTCAGCCCATCTGGGCTCAGCGGCCCACTCGGCTGGCCGGCAATAGGGGTCACGGCTGTCCTCCTGGTCGTGGCGCTGGTTCTGAGCATCGCGACGGGACTGTATCCCCCGGCGCCGGCGGTCGTTGCGCTCGTCCTCATCGCTCTGGTACTCCGGCAGTCCGTGGTCGATTCGCAGTTGGCGGGCGTACGGCCCTTCTGGACAACGCTCCAGAGCATTTCGCGCATGCAATGGATCAATGCCGCTACCATCATCGTTGCCGTCCTGGTCCTGCTTTACTCCACGTTCGGGACAAATCCGCGCGGACTCTGGGACGCTGCGCAGCCCTTCTTCAACAACGGCTCCTGCCCGAATAATCCGTTTCCGCTCAATCCATGCCGCAAGGACATCATCGGCGGCCTCTTCTACTGGCTGAGTCAGCACCAGGTCGCCCGGGGTGGCCAGCCCTGGTTCTATTACTCCTTCCTCTTCGGCCTCTACGAGCAGGTGACCCTGTTGTTTGGGTTGGCCGGCCTGCTCTACTTCCTCCGCCGCCCCAGCCTGTTCACGACCTTTGTTACTTTCTGGGCAGTGGCCATGTTCGGCATCTACTCGTGGGCCGGCGAGAAGTTTCCATGGCTCCTGGTCCATCCGCTGCTCCCGTTCACCTTGCTTGCCGGCATGTTTATCGTGCGGCTTTTCACCATGGCCCGGCCGGTGGTCATAGGCGGACTGGTAATTCTGGCGGCGCTCACCATCCTCGAACTGCACAGCACGTATGAGGTGAACTTCGTCAACGGCGCTGACCCGGTCGAGATGATGGTATACGTGCAGAGCGCACCCGACACACCGGTGGTTGCCCGGCAGATCGAGACACTCTCCTACAAGGTGAAGAACGATCTCTCCATGCCTGTGACCATCGACAGCACCGACACCTGGCCCTTCGCATGGTACTTGCGCCATATGACTGCGGTGTCCTATCCCTCACCGTCACAGCTCGCTCAGAAGCCGTACTCGACCAGCCCCGTCATCATCGCCGACACCGGCGACGTCTCCACCCTGGATCCCATGCTCCACGGAAAGTACTCCCGGCGGGAGGAAATCCTGCGCTGGTGGTTCCCCGAAGACTACAAGCAGCTGAGCTGGGGAACATTCGCGCACGACGCCGTGAACCCGGGCTACTGGTCCGTTATATGGCAATGGCTCACCGAGCGGAGGCCATTTGGTCCCAAGGGCCGAGTCACGTTCTACTATTACGTCAAGCACGGAATAGCGAGCCCCTTCTAAGTCATGGCCGATATCTCGTTACCGTCCCCGCGCACCTCGTGGCTGGATCGCCCGGTCGCCGCCGTGTGGCAGCGTATCGGGGCGCAGGTGCTCGATCGGGAGATCCTGGCCTATGTCGCGCTGGTCTCGATCGGCTTCATGCTTCGGATCTGGGATGTGGGAAGCCGCGCTCTTCACCACGACGAGAGCCTGCACGCCTATTACTCCTGGAACGTTTTTGCCGGTCAGGGGTACGCCTACGATCCGCTGATGCATGGCCCGCTGCAATTCCAGGTCGTTCCGGTGTTCTATCTGCTGTTCGGAGTCAGTGACTTCTCCGCCAGACTGATGGCCGTTTGCCTGGGCACGGCTCTGATCGCACTTCCGTACTTCCTGAGGCGGTATCTCAATCCGGTAGGAGCGCTCCTCACTGCTCTCGGTCTGGCGGTTTCGCCTGCGTTTCTCTACTTTTCGCGCTTTATCCGGGACGACATCTACCTGGCCGCGTTTTCGCTGCTCCTGTTCGTCGCTGTCGTCCAATATCTCGAGCGGCCTCGACCCCACTGGCTCTACACGGGGGCAGCCGCTGCGGCGCTCGCCATGGCCTCGATGGAGGCTGCCTACATCACGTTCTTCATCTTCGGAACCTTCCTCATCTTTGAGGGGATCCGCGAGCGAATCGCCGGAAATGGTCCGGTCCTTCAAGCGCTGCGATCGACGTCGCTCGACACATGGCTCACCGGGATCGCCATCTTCGTTGTCATCACGGTCCTCCTGTACTCGACCTTTTTCACGAATCCTCTGGGTGTTTTCGACACCAAGCATTCACTCCTGAGTCCCGACCGTACCGACATCCTGGGCGGACTGACGTATTGGCTCGGCTCCCAGCAGACAGTCGCTCGGGGCGGCCAGCCCTGGTTTTACTACCTCCTGACTCTCTCTCTGTACGAGCAGATCGCCGTTTTGTTCGGCGTGGCAGGAGCTATTCTCTGCGTCGTCCGGCGCTCGCTGTTCCGCAGCTTCCTCCTATGGTGGGCGGTTCTGGCCTTCGGGATGTACTCGTGGGCAGGAGAAAAGATGCCGTGGCTGACCATTCACATTGCACTTCCGCTGGTCCTCCTTGCCGGCCTCTTCCTCGGCACCGTGCTGACCAGGGCCACCTTCTGGCCCCGGATCCTCTCGGTGGCCGTGTTCGGACTGCTCCTGCTGACTGAGATACACAGCGCCTTCGCCCTGAGCTACCTGGACGGCGCCAATCCGACAGAGCTGTTGGTATATGTCCAGACGGCCCAGGATGTGAAAAACGTCTCCCATGAGATTCAGCAGATGCCGAGCTGGCCCAATGTGACGATCGGGCTGGACAACACCGACGTCGGCGGGTGGCCCTTCATCTGGTATTTGCGGGATGACCACGCGGTGACGGAGTCGGGCACCTTCAATGGACCGACGTGCGGAGGACAGTACTGCCAGGTTCTCCTCCTGCTTCAACCGACGTACGACACCTACGCTTCAAAGCTCAACAGCCACTACGTGGTCCAGCAATATCGCTGGAACTGGTGGTTCCCGGAAGATTACAAGGTCTGGTTCCCGCAGCACTGGGGAGCGTTCTGGTCGGGAAGCGGGAATCTCTCAGATCTGGCCGGCACCGGTCAGGACTGGCACAACATTTGGAACTGGCTGGTATACCGGCGGCCCTTTGGAATGCGTGGTGCTCGGGAGTTGTATGTCCTGGTGCGGCGTGATCTTGTCCCCGGCGCCAAATACTTCAAGTCGCCCACCGGCACCGCCCAGCCTCAGCCCAGCTCCAGCCCGGTGCGATCCCTTCCCTTCGCGCTTGCCGCGCATACGTCGGGCGGCAAGGTACCGATGTACGGACCTCGCGGCATAGCATCGGATCCGGCCGGTAATCTCTACGTCGCCGATACCTTGAATCATCGCATCGCCGTCTTTGACCGTCACGGCACGTTCGTGCGCGCCTGGGGCAGCGCGGGTGCCGGCAAGGGGCAGTTTTCGTCCCGTGATTCGCCGCTAGGTCTGGCGGTGGGGCCGGACGGCCGGGTCTACGTGGCCGACACCTGGAACCAGCGCATCGAAGTTTTCAGCAAAACCGGCGCGTTCATCCGTCAATGGGGCGGCGGCCCCATCGGGAACGGGCCAGGTCAGTTCTTCGGACCGCGCTCGGTGGCCGTCTCGACCACCGGCCGGGTCTATGTTGCGGACACCGGCAACGAGCGCATTCAGGTGTTCTCACGCGATGGCAAATACATCTCAACATTCGGCAGTCGCGGCGCAGCGCAGCGCCAGTTTGACGAGCCCTCCTCGGTCGCGGTTGATACCCAGGGCCGCGTGTACGTTGCCGACTTCTGGAACCAGCGGATCCAGGTATTCAATTCAGCCGGCAAATTCGTGCGCTCCTGGCCGGTCACAGACTGGACGCCGCAGTCGTATGATGAACCGTACCTGGCTGTTCAGCCGGGCACCGGCAATGTCCTCGCCAGCGACCCCCAACTTCACCAGGTACTTGTTTTTAGCCCTGACGGGCGAGTTGTGGGCGCCATCGCCAGTCCCTCGCTTTCCATGCCGATCGGGGTCGCCGCTCAACCTGCTGGACGGGTCGCCGTGAGCGACCCGGACGCCAACAGGGTGGACATTTACTCTCCCAGCAGCCGGATCGCCACTGGCAAGGCTCCGCTTACCACGCGTCCGCCCTCCGGGAAGTCCGGCAGCAAGTCGCGTTAGCGGCTCCGTGCCTCCAGCCACTCGTCCACCGTCGCCGCGATCCGAGCCCCATTACTCTGGGCGGCGTCGAACCACCGAATGCGAGTGTCGGCACGAAACCAGGTCATCTGGCGCCTGATGTACCGCCGGGTGGCGGTCTGGTAGCCTTCAATCGCTTCCTCGAGGCTGAGATGGCCGCCGATGTGCGCGATCATCTCCCGGTACCCGAACCCGTCGAGGGCTGGGCCGGCCGGGCTGTAGCCCATGGTCAGCAGCAGCTGTGTTTCTTCCACGAGTCCGGCCCGCACCTGTTCCCGCACGCGCGCATCTGCAATCGCATGCAGCCGTTGCCTGTCCATCGTCAGGCCGATATACAGCGCGTCGTGCCGCGGTGCCGGCCGACTGCGCGGTACCGGCCCACCGAGTGTCTCAACAACTTCGAGCGCGCGGATTATTCGCGGGAGATTGTTCGGGTGGATCCTCGCCGCCGACGCCGGATCCACCTGCTCCAATCGCTGCCAGAGCGCCGGAGATTGTAGAGTTGCCGCTTCACGGCGCAGGCGGGCACGAAGTTCGGGATCAGGCGGAACAGGAGGCAGAGAGAGTCCGTCCAGGAGAGCCCGCACGTAGAAGCCGGTGCCCCCCGCCACAAAGGCAGGTCTCCCCTCCGCCGCCAGTCGGTGGAGGACCCGCTCCCCCTCTTCCCGGTAGGTGGCAGCCGTAAAAACCTGGCTCGGATCGACCAGATCGATCATGCGGTGAGAAACCAGGACGCGTTCCTGCGGGGTGGGTTTCGCGGTACCGATATCCATGTATCGGTACACCTGGCGAGAGTCGGCAGTCACAATCTCGCCGCCAAACCGTTCGGCGAGCCGGAGCGAGAGGGCACTCTTCCCCACTGCCGTCGGGCCGACGATTACGATGACCGCATGAGGCATTGCCTTAATCGCGTTGCGCGGCCGCCAGCGCCGCCCGGTACACGTCGGCCAGGGGCACGTGCGACTCGACGGCAACGCGGCGGCAGTCCTCGTACTCGGGGGAGGCGCGCTCCTCCCCGTTGACTGCGATGCGCACTTTCACCGCGATCGGTCCGAATCGAGTTGTGACCACGCGCCGCTCTCTCGCCAGTGCCTGCCGCTGTACTTCCCACCACCGGACGCCCAGCGTCGTGGTCTCCTCGAAGACCACTTGGCGTAGGCGTTCCAATCCGTCGGGCCTGCAAAGCACTTCCAGCTGCACCCCCGGGCGGCCCTTCTTCATCACGACGGGCACCAGCAACGCATCAAGCGCACCGTCCTGGAAGCACCGTTCCAGCACATGCGCGCTGAGCTCGGGACTCATGTCGTCAATATTGGTCTGGAGGACGATCAGCCGCTCCGTATCATCCCGCTGCGAGTCTCCGATCCAGACGCGCAGGACGTTGGGCACCGGCATATCGGCGTGGCCCGCTCCATATCCCACCGTGTCAGGCCGCATCCTCGGCTGCTCGAAGGTAGCGAGAGAGGCGAGGATGGCGGCACCGGTGGGCGTTACCTGCTCGGAACGTATCCGACTGGGGCGCGTGGGAATGCGCGCGGCGGCAATCACTTCAAGGGTGGCCGGAGCCGGGACCGGATAGAGGCCGTGCTGCGTCCTGACCACCCCTGACCCGGCCGGCAAGTCGGAGCAAAAGATCGCCTCCAGATCGAGGATCTCCACGGCGACAGCCGACCCGACTATATCCACGATGCTGTCGATGGCGCCGATCTCGTGGAAGTGCACCTCCTCCGGGGGCACTCCGTGGACCTTTCCCTCCGCCTCGCCCAGCAGCCGGTAAATGTCGAGCGCTCGCGCCCTGGCAGTCGGGGAAATCGAGCTGCACTCGATCAGGTCGCGGATCTCGCCAAGCGAGCGCCCTCCTTTGTCGTGGGTGTGGTCGTGGAGATGCTCCTCCCGTCCGGAGATAACCACTTCGAATTGGGCCGCGCTGATGTGCAACTTGGAGACCCGGTCAACGCGAATGGAGACGTCGCCAAGCGGCAGCGTCGCCAGCTCCGCCTGCAAGCGCCCCACGTCAAGTCCCGCGTCGATGAGGGCTCCCAGGATCATGTCTCCCGCTGCGCCACCGATCGCGTCAAAGTAAGCGATACGCATCTACTCTGCCCGCCCGCGGTTGATCATGCCAGCCAGTACGCCTGCGCCGAAACCGTTGTCGATGTTGACTACCGACACACCGGGGGAACAGCTATTCAGCATCGTGAGCAGGGCACTGATGCCGCCGAAGGCTGCCCCGTAGCCGGTGCTGGTCGGAACCGCCACTACCGGGCAGGCGACCAGCCCGGCCACGACACTCGGCAGAGCGCCGTCCATCCCCGCCGCCACGATAACCACCCGGGCGTCCGCGAGCCGAGGAAGCACGTCAAGGAGCCGATGGAGCCCGGCGACGCCCACGTCGAAGTGACGTTCCACGGCGTTGCCCATAACCTGCGCAGTAATGGCCGCCTCCTCCGCCACGGGTATGTCTGACGTCCCTGCGGTCAACACTGTCACCCCCGGTACTGCCTGCAGCGGGCTCGCGTCAATGCTGACCATGCGTGCGGAATCGTGATGGACGGCGTGAGGAAAGACCGAGAGAAGATCTCGGGCCCGGTCGGCGGCCACGCGGGTCACAAGCACACGGGAACCACCTTCAACCATGGACCGCGCAATCTCCATTACCTGCTCTCCTGTCTTGCCCTCCGACAGAATGACTTCCGGAATCCCGGTGCGCAGCTGTCGGTGATGATCGACGCGAGAGTGACCCAGATCCTCATACGGGAGACGCGAGAGAGCGCTCATGGCTTCGTCCACGTCGACCCGATTTGACCGTACGTTTTCCAGAAGATCGCGCAGTGTTTTCCTGTTCAAACGCCCTTGCCGCCCGTTGATGATTCCGCGATTCCATGCTAAACTCTGATGCGCATCGCCGTCCGCTGGGCGGCGTTCTTACTATCTGGAGCACCTCGCATGTCCGCACTCGCCAAGCTTTTTGGAGACCCGAACCTCCGGGTCATCAAGAAGCTCCAACCTACAGTCGATCAAATCAACGCGCTCGAGCCTGACCTGGAAAAACTCTCAGACAGTCAGCTACGAGAGCAAACGACGCGATTCCGCGAGCGTCTCACTACCGGAGAGACGCTGGACGAACTCCTTCCTGAAGCGTTCGCCTCGGTACGGGAGGCGGCCAAGCGCACTCTCGGCCAGCGCCACTACGACGTACAACTTCTTGGAGGCATCGTCCTTCATCAGGGCCGCATTGCGGAGATGAAGACCGGCGAGGGCAAAACGCTGGTCGCAACGACCGCCCTCTACCTCAATGCCCTTAGCGGCGAGGGATGTCATCTGGTGACTGTCAACGACTACCTTGCCCGCCGCGACTGCGGCTGGATGGGGAATATCTTCTATGCGCTTGGCATGAGCGCCGCGGCTATTGCCGGCGACATGTCCCTGCAGTTCGACGCCGAATATGTCGACGACAAGGCGGGGGATGAGCGGTTGCAGCATCTCCGCCCGATTGACCGGAAAGCGGCCTACCTGTGCGACATCACCTACGGCACGAACAGCGAGTTCGGATTCGACTATCTCCGTGACAACCTGGCCCTGGACCTCGCCGACACCGTACAGCGAGGCCACTACTACGCGATCGTGGACGAAGTGGACAACATTTTGATCGACGAAGCCCGGACGCCGTTGATCATCAGCGGTGAGGCCGAGGAATCGTCGGATATGTACCGCACCTTCGCACGGGTGGCACCACGCCTGGAAGCCGAAACGGACTACACGGTTGATCCCAAGGCTCGCACAGTCTCGCTGACTGACGACGGAATTGCCAAGATGGAGCGTCTCACAGGGATTCACAACCTGTACGGAGACAACTATCAGCTGGTCAATTACATGGAGCAGGCGGTGCGAGCGCAGGTGCTCTATCAGCGGGACAAGGATTACGTAGTGCACGAGGGTGAAGTTGTCATTGTCGACGAGTTCACCGGGAGGATGATGGCGGGTCGACGCTGGAGCGATGGGCTGCACCAGGCCGTGGAGGCCAAAGAAGGTGTCAAGATCCAGCGCGAAAACGTCACCCACGCCACTATTACCCTACAGAACTACTTCCGCATGTATGACAAGTTGGCGGGAATGACGGGAACGGCCGAGACCGAAGCCGAGGAATTTCACAAGATCTATGGGCTCGACGTCATGGTGATCCCCACTCACCGGCCCATGTGCCGGGTTGACCAGGCGGACCTTGTTTTCCGGGATGAGAAGTCAAAGTTGAAGGCGCTGATTGCCGACGTGAAGGAGCGTCACGAGCGCGGACAACCCGTTCTCATCGGCACGACCTCTATCGAGAAGAATGAAGAGCTGTCTCGGATGCTGGATCGGCAGGGAATCGCCCATAAGGTGCTGAACGCCAAGCAGCACGAGCGCGAGGCGGCCATCATCTCCCAGGCTGGCCAGCCCGGCGCGGTGACGGTAGCGACGAATATGGCCGGCCGTGGCGTGGACATCATCCTGGGCGACGGCGTCACCGATCTCGGAGGTCTGGCCGTGATCGGGACCGAGCGCCACGAGTCGCGCCGGATCGACAATCAGCTCCGGGGCCGCGCGGGCCGCCAGGGCGATCCCGGCTACTCACGGTTCTACCTGGCCCTGGAGGACGAGCTGATGAGCCGATTCGTCGGACCGCGAGTCAAGACGCTACTCGAGCGGTTCGGCATGGACAGCGATGAGGCACTTGAGCACCGGATGGTGAGCAGAACGATCGAGCAGGCGCAGACAAAGGTCGAGGGGATGAACTTCGACTATCGCAAGCACCTCGTGGAGTACGACGACGTTCTCGCCAAGCAACGTCAGATCGTGTATGCAGATCGGAGCCGCATCCTGAACGGGGAGAACGTTCGGGACATCGTCACCGGGCTTATCGCCGACGAAATTGCGGAGCTGGTGGATGCGCATTGCCCTGGCCCGCACCCGGACGAATGGGATACCACGTCGCTGTACAACGCGGTGAGCAGTATCTTCAAGCTTCCGCGCGACCTCACACCGGACAGCATGGAAACCTACTCGCAGGATGAGCTGGCGGACGTCCTGATCCAGGCAGCCGAAGCCGCCTATGCGGAACGCGAGCAGGCGCTTGGTGACGACGTAGTCCGCGCCTGGGAGCGCCGGATCCTGCTGGTCACCATGAGCGGGCTCTGGATCCATCACGTGGATGCCATGGATGAGCTGCGTGAGGCCGCCATGCTCCAGGCGATCGGTCAGCAAGATCCACTCGTCGCCTACAAGCGGCAAGGGTACGACATGTTCCAGCAGTTCCAGGTGATCTTCCGGAAAAACGTCGTCTACCAGATCTTTCACGTGCTATTCGACCCCAACGCATCGCTCATCCTCATGGAGACGCGGATTGTCGGAGACGCCCCATCCGAGACGCATGTCTCGGCGCAATCGGCCCAGCTCGATCAGACCGCCCATGAAGTGGCTGCCCATAGCAAGCGCAACAAGGGTCGCAAGGCATCGTCTCCTGGCAAGATCGGACGAAACGACCCCTGTTTCTGTGGCAGCGGCAAGAAATATAAACACTGCCACGGCAGTGCAACCGGGATCAGCGCGTGAGACGTGGATCGAGCATTCTTGGCTGACCGCCGGTACTTCACCACTCCGATACAGGACCTCTCATGGAAGACCTTTACCCACAATTGACCGACCTCGCCTCCAAGCTCGACGCCCTCAAGGTGCATCTTTGACGTCGTCAGTGCCGAGCGTGAGATAGACGACCTCCAAGCAAAGAGCACCGACCCCGCGTTCTGGGACGATCCCAGGGCGGCAGGCCGCGACATGCGACGCCTCACCATGCTCAAGGAACGCGTTGCCCGGTGGCACTCGCTGCGGGAATCGGTGACGCATCTGACCGAGATGCTCGAAGTCGCGGACGAGGATCTTCTGGTGGAGATCACCGACGAGACAGCGCGCGTGGCGCGAGACGTGGACCAGCTCGAATTCGCGACCATGCTGGGCGGCGAGCACGCCGAGAACGGCGCCATCCTGGCCGTGCACGCCGGTGCAGGCGGAACGGAGTCGCAGGACTGGGCAGAGATGCTGCTGCGCATGTACATGCGATGGGCGGAGACTCAGGGGTTCAAGGTCGAACTCCTGGACCGTTCCGAGGGTGAAGAGGCGGGAATCAAGAGCGCCACCGTTCAAATCGACGGGCACTACGCTTACGGCTATCTGCGCTCAGAGCGCGGAGTCCACCGCCTGGTCCGGCTCTCGCCGTACGACGCCGCACACCGTCGCCACACCAGCTTTGCACTGGTCGAGGTGCTGCCGATGATTGAGGAGGACGAAGGACCGGTCCCGATTACTCCCGACGACCTTCGCATCGACACCTTCCGATCGAGCGGCGCAGGCGGCCAGCACGTCAACAAGACCGACTCCGCGGTGCGGATCACTCACCTGCCCACGGGACTCGTGGTGACGTGTCAAAATGAGCGATCTCAGATGCAGAACCGGGAGGTGGCCATGCGCATCCTCGCCTCGCGCCTTCTGGAGCGCCGCCTGGAGGAGCGAGAGGTGGAACAGGCACGTCTAAAGGGAGAACACGTCGAGGCGGGCTGGGGCAACCAGATCCGCTCATACGTGCTGCACCCATACACCATGGTCAAGGACCACCGCACCGGATACGAAACGAGCAACACAACCGGCGTCCTCAACGGGGATCTGGACGCCTTCATGCACGCATACCTTCGGGCCAATCCCTATCGAGCTACTGAGGGCGAAGCCACCGCAGCCACGGCGGGTACCGACCGATGACACGGCTGCGGGGCAGTTTTCTCCTGGGACTGACGATTGGCCTGGCGGTGGCGCTGGTGTTCGGCGTCGGCGCCGCTACCGGCGTCGTGCTCGATCGAACTCGGGGCGGCACAGTGTCGGCATCTGATCGCAATCTTCAGGAATTTCTTTCGGCTTATCAACTTCTGACTCGACAGGCCTATAACCAGCACTTGAACCGGCGTCAGCTGATCTACGCGGCCATCGACGGGATGATGTCCGCCACCGGCGATCCCCACACGACCTTTCTGCCTCCGCAGGAGCAACAGATCGCCTCGCAGGAGCTCAATGGGTCCGACTATGCGGGCATCGGCGCCATTGTCGTCCAGGAAGGAAAGAAGCTGCGGGTGATGGCGCCGCTTCCGCATACGCCAGCTGCCAGGGCAGGGCTCCAGTTCAACGACCTGATTACCAAAATCGACCGTACCCCGATCGGCGCTATGCCGAACGGCACTGCCATAAAGCGGATCCACGGCAAGGCTGGAACTATCGTGAAGCTCACGGTCGAGCGCGGCCACCGAACGTTCATCATTCCGGTAACCCGGCAAGAGATCCCGGCTATCACCGCCTATGCACGGCCGCTCCCGGGCCACCTCGCGCTCCTCTCCATCTTCAGTTTTGGCTCGGGCACCGCTCCGGATGTGCGTGCAGCGCTGGAGATGCCCCAGGTTCGAAACGCACGCGGCCTGATCGTGGACCTGCGCGGCAACCCGGGCGGGTACGTCGCGGCAGCGCAGGATATTGTCAGCATGTTTGTGGGTTCCGGCGTGGTGGCGTACGAGCGATCAAGTGACGGTAGCGTGCAGACGCTCCCGGTCGAACGAGGTCGACAGCTGACCCATCTCCCGGTGGCGGTCCTGGTGGACCGGTCGACCGCGAGTGCCGCCGAGATCATGGCTGCTGCCCTGCACGACGACGCACACGCCGTGGTCGTGGGAACCAGGACATATGGAAAGGGATCCATGCAAAGCGTATACACCCTGAGTGACGGATCGTCGCTGCACATTACCGACAAGCTGTGGCTGACGCCCAGCAAGCAGTCGATTCAGGGACGTGGGCTGACGCCTGACGTGGATGTACCCTCGAGCACCTCCCCGGGCGGGGACCCCCAGCTGAGGGCTGCAGCGGACTACCTGGCACATCACGCAACGCGCTGATGCCGGCCTGGCTCGTTTTTGCCGCGGTGCTGGCACTGGCACTCGCCGCGCTTTATCAGCTGGCTACCCGGCGCTATGGTTGGCGCCTGGCAGCGTACTGGCTGGCAGTCCTTGTGGGGATTTTGGGAGCAGAAGCGGCCGCTGAGTCACTTGGTTGGAGCTTCACGCGTTTCGGGGACCTTCGCCTGCTCCCGGACCTGGTGGGCGCGGCCGTCATTCTCGCCCTCCTCTGGTTTCTCGGTGTCTAATTCCCGCCTCGTTATCGACGTTGATACACTCCAGACAGGGACCAAGGAGGAACGTCATGATCTGCTCGACCTGCGGGGCCGAGAACGACCCGGGAGACATTCTCTGTGAGCAGTGCGGGGAGAGGTTAGAGACCGGCCTCAGCATCGAACCGGACACGGAGACACGGCGATTTGTCCTCGTGCCGGCCTCGGGAGCGCTGCCGATTGCGTTGGAAGAGCGCATGGTCGTCGGGCGGATGAATACGTGCGACGTGTCCGTTCCCGACAAGTCCGTGTCGCGTGAGCACGCCCGCCTGAGCCGACTGGCGGGCGGGTATCTACTTGAAGATTTGCAGAGTACCAACGGAACCCTCGTCAACGGATACAGAATCACGGAGGCGACGGTCGTGCGACCGGGAGACTCCTTGACGTTCGGAACCGTGGAGTTCCGGATGGCGGGGCCAGAAGAGGAGCCAGCGGTTGCTGAGGACCGCACCGGTGTGGAGACGTCGCCAGACGTCTCCACACCAGCCAGGACCTATGTAGCAACCGCGACGGCGCCGGATGAGCCCCGAGCGCCGGCCTCCACCCAAGCAGCTTCGGTGCCGGCGGAGCAGCCCGTCGCGCCTGAATCGTCGGAGCTGCTGCCCGTTACGCCTCCCGCCGACGGGCAGGAGGCCGGACGCCTGGCAGACGAGGTCGTGGCAACCGCGGCCCATCTATCCGATCTGGCGCAACGGCTGGCCACTACTTCGATCTCGCGGGATGCCGACGTCACTTCGGCTCCGGGCGCAGCACCTGACCTCGCCGCCATCCGCGACGTTGTTGCCTCCGTGCCCGCGCCGCCAATGACCGACGACGAGCTGGCGGAGGCGCGAGAAATCCTCGAGGGCCTGGCGGACAACCCGAAGGACCTCGATCTGCTCATGCGAGTCCGTGACATGGCACCCCAGCTTTACCGGGTGGTGCAGCAATACGGGCAGCTTGAGCACGTTCTGACGGCCGTGGAGGAAGCGGCGGAGCGGAGCTCAGCCAGCTGATCCGGACGCCCCGTGTGGCTGAAGGAACTCCCTCTGCCCAATCTCTCGCACGTCACCAATCCTGGCAACCGTTATGTCGGGCGCGGGGCCGGGATCCGTTTCGGCAGCATACTTTCCCTGTTCCACCAGCACGGTGGTGAATGTCGACGGGCATTCCTTCTCCAGCGCCGAGACAATCCGGGGCTTGTCGTCAATGGCAACGTAGTGGCGGGCCGGGAACCGAGCAAATACCCTATCCAGTTCCAGTTCCTTGTGCGCCACCACCATGACCCTCCCGTCCACTGCCTCGCCGATTCCACTCGCCTCTATCTTGTGGCGCTGGAAATTGGGATCTCCGTCGGACAGGACAACCGGCTCACCGAGCGTCGCGAGATAGGCAATGGTGTCGAGTGCGTGCGGATAGAGGTAACGCCGAAACGGAAACGAGTCCAGCATGTTCATGAGCCGCTCGCGGGTCCGCTTGCCGCCATGCCCGGCAGACATCCGAGAAACAGTGGCGGGAAAGTCGACGTAACCTCGATCGGCTCGCACCTGCTCGTACAGATCCCAGAACTCGCGCGCACCGTCCGGACCGAGTATGTCCTTTACCTCGGCATTGATTCCTTCCTTGGCCCGGTCATTGTCGAGCAAGGTATTGTCAACGTCCAGTAGAAAGACGAGCGCGGGAGTGTCCGGCATTGATTACTCCGCGGTGGCCGCGAGGCCTCCAGCCGATGCCGTCGCCGCACGGTGAGCGGCGGTGATGATGTTTACGACCTCTTGCACGGAGTCAGTAATTGACAGGAGGGTGATATCGCCCGCCGAAATCTTGCTCTCCGTCAGCATCGGTCCGTTGATCCAGTCGATGAGTCCCTTCCAGTACTCCGAACCAAACAGAATCACCGGGAAGTGCTTGAGCTTTCCCGTCTGGATCAGCGTGAGGGCTTCAAACAGCTCGTCGAGCGTCCCAAAGCCCCCCGGAAAGACCACGAAGGCTTCCGCGTACTTCGCAAACATAGTCTTGCGGGCAAAGAAGTAGCGAAACGAGATCGCGACGGAGACGTACGGGTTCGTACCCTGCTCGAAGGGAAGCTCGATGTTGAGGCCGACCGAAATGCCTTTCGCGTCCCAGGCCCCGCGGTTGGCTGCCTCCATGATTCCTGGGCCGCCGCCGGTGATCACCGCGAATCCTGCCTTCACCAGCTCGGCTCCCAACGCGCGCGCCTGCTCGTAAAAGGGATCGGAGGGCTGCGTTCGCGCTGAGCCGAAAATGGTCACCGCAGGTGGGAGCCCTGCCAGCGTGTCAAAGCCCTGGACGAATTCACTGACGATCCGCCACATTCGCCATGGATCGCCGTGCAAAAAATCGGGCCGGTCAAACCTGCGCTGAAGCAGCGATTCGTCGGCGGTGGTTGCGCCGGGGGGGAGGGTAGCCTCCTCGACGGTCTGCCTGTCCTCAGGATTAGGGTCGGATTGCCGTGCCACACGTACCCCCTTCATTCCATTGTATGGATGGGACATTCACGTGATATACTCCGACGTTCCGCCGTCGGGCGGTTTTTCTTTGGTCGAAAGGTTCTACCGTGAAAGAGGCTCTTCAGCTCGCGGAGCTCATCCTCGCCATCAGCCTGGTTGTGCTGATTCTCATGCAGTCCAGGGGCACCAGTCTGGGAAGCGTGTTCGGTCAGGAAGGAAGCGTTTTCCACACGCGACGTGGCGCGGAGCGGGTGCTGTTTAACGTCACCATCGGGGTGGCCGCGGTCTTCGTAATTATCTCCCTCTTCCTGGCTCGCGTTTCCTAGGCGCACTGTTACACCCGCAATAGGCAGGTTTCGCAGTCCCCAGGTCGCGGGGTAGCATCTACTGTGAGCCACGACATAGAGACAGGGGACGACCAGCAGGCGGTTCGCTATGCGCGTACGCACCAGTGGCTGGCGCTCGCCGATCTGGCCCTGGGCATTTCACTCATGCTGCTCGCTCTGGCCTCCGGCTCATCCGCACGCCTGCGCGGCGGGGCGGAACGCGTGTCGCGCCGGTTCTCAACCGCGGTATACGCCTCGATCGGGATCGCGCTCATGTCGCTAATCTCGCTGCCGCTCAATTTCTACAGCGGACACGTGATCGAGCGGAGATTCGAGCTGTCGAACGAATCCCCCGTCAGCTGGTTTGCCGACTGGCTCAAGGGAGCCGTTCTGGGCGCGCTACTGGGCGCGACGTTCGCGCAAGGAGCTCACTGGGTGATGAGGCGATGGCCGCGGCGATGGTGGGCCGTGCTCTCGGCCATGCTGGTTCCAGTGAGTGTACTCATGGTCAATCTGGCCCCGGTTCTGATCCTTCCGCTCTTCAACAAGTTCGAGCCTATCGCCGATGAGGAGATGGAGGTCCGGATCAAGAAACTGGCTGCCCATCAGGGAGTGACGGTCTCCCAGGTCATGACTATGAACATGAGCAAGCAAACCAAGAAGGCGAACGCCTTTTTTACCGGCGTGGGAAACACCAAACGGATTGTCCTGGCAGACACGATGCTCGAGGCATTCACGCCGGAAGAGATTGAAGTGGTTCTGGCGCACGAGCTGGGACACCAGGTCCACCGCGACCTCTGGAAGCTCATCCTACTGCAGACGCCCTTGACGCTGGGCAGCTTCTTCGCGATGCAGCATGTCGCCCCGCCTCTGCTCCATCGCTGCGGCGCCGCATGGAACATCCGTGCGGAGGACGGTGTTCGAGACCCGGCCGCGCTTCCGCTTCTTGCACTCGTCGGGACCGGGTTCAGCGTCCTGTCCGCCCCGATTGTGAACGCTGTGGTGAGACGCGCGGTCGAACATCGGGCCGATGTTTACAGTCTCCATCTGACTAACAACCCATCCGCGTTCGTGACGGCCATGCGCAAACTGGGAACGATGAACCTGGCCGATCCCGATCCTCCGCGGCTGATCAAGTGGTTCTTCCACAACCACCCGACGTTGAAGGAGAGAATCGAGTTCGCGGAGAGGTTCGACGCCGACTGAGCTGAGGCAGTCAGGACACCGCGGCGTCGTACTGGTCCAGGCGCAAAGAGAGGACGTTTGAGGCGCCTTCGGCGTCAATGGTGAGACCGTAGAGCGCCGTCGCCGCAGCCATGGTCGCGCGGTTGTGCGTAACCACGATCGTTTGCATGCGTTCGCTCAGGTCGCGAAGCGCCTCCAGATACCTATCCACGTTGGTTTCATCCAGCGCAGC
>JAICWV010000210.1 GCA_025966365.1 Chloroflexota bacterium
ACGAAGGGGTTGCGATAAATCGGGCAGCTATGGATTTATGACGATAGATGGGGCAAGGACGGAATTCATCGCCGTACCGCGGTTACACCGTTAACGGGCCGTAGGCTTCGGCGTAGGGTTTGCGGGGGATGTATCGCCCCTGGCCGAGGGCGCCGACGTAGCGGCCGCCTTCCACGATGATCTCTCCGCGGAGGAGGACCGTATCGACCTTGCCCTTCATGGGTAGGCCCTCGAAGGGGCTATAGTCGATGCCGCTGTGTTGGGTCACTCCGGTGATGGTCCACTCGGGCTCGGGATCGAAGAGGACCAGATCGGCGTCGCCGCCGGGGGCGATCGTGCCTTTTCTTGGGTAGAGGCCCATGATCCTGGCAGGTGAGGTGGAGACGAGGTCCACGAACCGGTTCAGGGTGATGCGGCCCGCGGCCACTCCGTGGGCGTAGAGGATCGGCAGCCGCTCCTCGGCGGCGGGAATACCGTTGGGGATGAGGCGAAAATCGTCCCGGCCCAGCTCTTTCTGCTCGAAGGTAAAGGCACAGTGGTCGGAGCCGAGGCCCTGCAGGGTGCCGTCGGCCAGCGCGTCCCAGAGAATCTCCCGGTGCTCGGCGGGCCGCAACGGGGGGGAGCAGACCCACTTCGCTCCCTCGAAGTCGGGCTCGGAGAGCTTCTCCTCGGTCAGGGTCAGGTACTGCGGACAGGTCTCGCCGTACACGCGGAGTCCGCGCGCGCGGGCGCTGCGGATCTCCTCGGCTGCCTGTGCTGCTGTGACGTGAACCACGAAGAGCGGCGCTCCGGCCATTCCCGCCAGGGCGATGGCGCGATGCGTGGCCTCGCCCTCGCACTGGGGCGGCCGGCTGATGGGATGGAAGCGCGGCCCCGTGTTGCCCGCTTCCACCAGCTCCCGCTGCAGCGTGCTGACCACATCGCCGTTCTCACAGTGGACCATGACCAGCGCCCCCACCTCCCGCGCGAGCTGGAGAGTGCGAAAGAGCGTTTCGTCGTCCACCATCACCGATCCCTTGTAGGCCATCAGGCACTTGATGGTGGTGACGCCCATCGCCACCACCTCGGGAATCTCCTTGACGACTTTCTCATTGAGGTCGATCAGGGTGATGTGAAAGCCGTAGTCGACGGCGCTGCTGCCGAGGGCACGGTTCTCCATCCAGTCGCGGATGCCGGCCGAGAGCGTTTCGCCGCGTGACTGCATGGCGAAATCGATAACGGTGGTGGTGCCGCCCAGGGCCGCGGCCACGCTTTCCGTCTGCCAGGGTGCGGAGACGGTGCCGGAGACGGGCAGGCCGAAGTGGGTGTGCTCGTCGATCCCGCCGGGAAAGACGTAGCGGCCGGCGGCATCGATGGTTCGGTCGGTCGGCCCCAGATCGGAGCCCAGGCCAACGATTCGCTCGCCGTCGATCAGAATGTCGGTCTGAACGGTGTCACTGGCGGTGACGACGGTGCCGTTGGTGATCAGGGTGCGCATCGGGTCACCACGTGTAGCTAGACACCGGCGAGGCGCCGAAGCGCGGCGTCGAAGGGCTCGATGGGGACGCGGACGATGCCGGCCCCGATCTGCCCGATGCCCGGCTCTTTGTGGGCAATACCGGTATCCAGCATGGGGGAGACGCGGCTCTGGGCGACTCGCAGCAGATCGATGCCGACCGGCGTGCCCCGGAAGTCGAGGGCGGGAATGGTATAGCGCGGGTGTTCGGCGAGCGTGATGCCATACATCTCCTCCGTGATCGCCCGCCCCATCTCGGGCGTGCCGCCGATAAAGTCGGTGATGGCGGGCGCGGCGGCCAGGGCGAAGGCACCCAGCCCGCCTGTCTCGGTAATGGCGCTATCGCCCAGGTCGGGATTGGCGTCCTCCGGGCCGTAGCCGGGAAAGTAGAGTCCCTCGATGGCCGGGGAGGGAGCGGTAAACCAGGCGTCACCGGCACCGCTGACTCGGATAGCGATCTCGGTGCCGTTACGCGCCATCGCCGTCACCACCGTCGAGCCCTCGATACCCTGCGCCCCGTCCAGCGCCGCTTTACTGGCGGCCATGGAGAGGTTGAGGAAGAAGACGTCCGTCTCAGCCAGATAGCGAAAGAGGCCGGGAAGAGATCGCTGATTCCGCGCCTCTCCCTCGACCAGGAAGGGGGCGATGGCGCGCGAGAAGAGCGCGGTGGCCGCTTTGTTGCGGTTGTGGAGCTCATCCCCCATGTGGAGCGCCTGCGCGATCATGTTGGTGAGGTCGATCCCGCCGGAGCGGCGGATGGCCACGCCCAGCACGGGCGCCACCTCCTGCGCCAGCCATTGCAGGCGGGCGATGACCCCGGCGTCGTTGGCGCCGTAGCGCAGCACCTTGCCCAGCCCCTCATTGAGGTTGCTGTAGGCGCGGTTGCCGCCGGTGTCGTTCTCGACCACGAAGACCGGCATGGAGGGCGAGACGACGCCCGCCATCGGGCCGACGGTACCGTGCTCGTGGCAGGGAGAGAGCCGGATAGCACCGCCCGAAAGCAGACTTTCGGCTTCGGCCGGCGACCGCGCCCAACCTTCAAAGAGGAGCGCGCCGGCCAGAGCACCGCGCATCGGACCGCAGGCGGTCTCCCACGAGAGCGGCGGACCGGCATGGAGCAGCATCTTCCCCTCCAGACCGGGGACCACGTCTCTGGCGGCGCGGAGGTCCACGAGCAGCGCGCGCGCCTCGGTGATGCGTCTCATCGCCTCCTGATTGCCGGCCTGCATGGCCTGGTAGCGATCGGCATCGCCGAGAAGCGCCGAAAGAGCGCGGCTCACGCCCTTGGGAGGCGGCTGCCAGGCGATGCGCCTCGCGGCCACTCCCTGCGCTTCCAGGGCGGTGGAGAAATCATCCGGGCCGGCAACAATCGGCTGGACCGGGTCCGGCAGCTTCACGCCAGCGCTCCCGCCGCGGCCGCTGCGTGACTGTTGCTCATAAAGACGGAGACCCCCGCGCTTTCCAGCAGCGATCGCTGCCGGTCCAGTCCCTGTGGATCACCTTCGGCGCCGATCAGCACGGCGACGGTGGGAACGTCCAGGCCGGCAAGAGCCGGGAGAAGGGCGCCCGCCGGGTCGGGGTGGGCGAGATCGCCCAGGATGACGTCGAGCAAGACCGCCCCCACGTCGCCGCGGCCGCGGAGGTCATCGAGCATGGCGTTGCGGAGGCGGGGATCGATGATGGGGTGGGCGCGCCCGCGCGTGTACTCATCCGCGCCCAGATCGGTCAGATCATGGGGCACACCCGCCGCGTTGAGCACCTGCCCGGCCTCACTGCATAGCGTCCCCCCCGTATAGAGGCCGCGTACCACCTTTCCGCCGGTACGTCCTGCAGCGGGAGCAGCCTCGCGGCGCCAGGGGAGATCCCGGACCACCAGCTCCGCCGCTACCATCTCGGCCAGGTCTGTCAGCGTGCCCGCATAGCGCACCTTGCCGCTATCCGGATAGGTCTCGCCGAGGAAGCAGGCGACGGTGGGCCGGTTCAGCGCCTCCATCTGCCGCCGCAGATCGGCGGCAGACTCGGCGTCGGCCGGCTTGGAAATGACGGCGATGATCTCCACCTGGGAGTTGTCGGCCAGGATCTGCAGCCCCTGCGAGGTCATGGACCCACCCACTGCAGCAGAGAGGTCACGACCACCGGTACCGATGGCCTCCGCCGTTCCGATTCCGGCTGCATCCAGCAGACAGGTCACCTGTTGAATGCCGGTTCCGGAGGCACCGACGATTCCCACGGGCCCGCGACGGACGCGGTTGGCGAAGCCGAGCCCGACGCCGTTGATGATGGCGGTCCCGCAGTCGGGGCCCATCATCAGCCGGTCTTCGGCCACCGCCAGCGCCTTGAG
>JAICWV010000078.1 GCA_025966365.1 Chloroflexota bacterium
AGATGGATGGCTTTGCCGTTGTCTCCCAGCTCCAGAGCGATCCGGCGCTGCAGATGATCCCGGTGATCGTGGTCACGGCCAAGGACATCACCCAGGACGATCGAGACCGATTGAACGGGTATGTGCAGCGAATCATTCAGAAGACCCCCGTCGGCCGCGATGAGATTTTGAACGAAGTCAGAAGCCTGGTCGCCGGCGCAACCGCTCTCTCGGGTCCGGTGTCGTGACGGTCGCGCCGTCGGCCTCACTCGAGGATCTGCGAGCAGCCGTCAAGCAGGCTCGTGCTGCCTACGATATCCATACTGCCGTTGAACTCTACGACCGGATTCTAGAGTCATTGTCCGAGTCCGCGGACAGGGCGGCGGTTTACGATACGCTCGCCGAGCGTGCCGTCTGTTACCGAACGCTCGGGATGCTGAATGCTGCCGCCGACGATGTCGAGGCAATGGGCCGGATCGCCGATGAGATGGGCGATGTGCGCCGGCAAATAGATAGTGTGGCCCGCCGCATTACCATCGGTGCCCAGCGTGGCAAATCGCTCTCACTGTTACCCGGAGGTGAGGCGGCGCTGGCTCGGACGCGGGAAATCGGTGACAAAGAGGCCGAGGCAGACATGCTCACCGCCCTGGGTGAACTGTTCACCGGCGCCGGTGAAGCAAACGCGGCCCAGCCCTATCACGAACGCGCTCTCGAGATCTATCGCTCGCTGGGGCACCGTTCCGGCGAGGCGTGGAATCTCAACTTCCTGGGCGGCGTGTTCATGACATTGGGCCAGGCCGACAAGTCATCTGCAATGACGCAAGAGGCCCTTGCTCTGTTTCGAGCCATGGGCAACCGGCGGGGCGAGGCGAGACAGCTGATGGGATTGGGTCTGGTCCAGGATGACCTTGCCCGGGCCCGTACCTATCTCGAGCAATCCCTGCAGATCTATCAGATGATGGATGCTCCGCTGGACCAGGCGCGCGCGTACAACAACCTCGGCGTGAACTATCGGGCGATGGGCGTATTCGGGCGCGCCAAAGACAACGCCGAGCGAGCGGTTCAAATCCTACGATCCGCTGGGCGGGATCGCCTGTTACCGTACGCGCTGGAGACGCTCGGTCACGTCTACCTTGACATGGGGCTCTACGAGCAGGCCAGAGAGACGATTGACGAGAGCATGACTGTTGGAGCGGAGTTGGGAGAGCGCTTCGTCGAGTCAGTAGACAAGCTGTCGCTGGGCCGAATTGCTCTGGAAACCGGTGACCTGGAATGGGCGCAGGCCCTGCTCGAGCAAGCGGCAGAGGGCTCCAGGGAGTTGGGCGTGCAGCTGTTTGCCATGTATTCGCTGGCCTGGCTGGGCGCGGCTCATCTTGCCGCGGGTAATTTGCAAGCAGCCGACCAGGTCACCGCCGAGGCTGCCGCGCAAATGCTGCAAATGAGTCACGGCGACAGCGATACGCCCGAGCAGGATGTGTGGTGGATCCGCTATCGCGTGCTCGCCGCCCTGGGGGGCCGAGATCAGGAGGCATGGGAAACCCTGGAGCGCTCTGGGCGGGTGTTGCTGGGAACGATCGAGACGCTGGGCGACGCCGGTCTGCGGCGGCATTCCATGAACAATGTCTCGATTAACCGCGCCATCATGGAGGAGTGGGTACGCCAGGCCGACCGCCGTGGAGGCTGGGTGGATCTGGAAACCCTGACCGGCACCGCGCCCGAGCAGAGCGTGCAAGACCAGCTCAAGCGCATGCTCGACATCAGCGTCCGCATGAATGAGCGACGCGACGCGACGATTCTGGATTTCATCCTGGACGAGGTGGTCGAGCTGAGCGGGGCCCAGCGCTCCTTCCTCACGCTCCTCGATGAGGGCCGTCCCGGCGCCACCGTATCCCGGAACCTCGATCCCGGGATCTGGAAGGCCCTCTTCGACAGTGACATCGTTGCGACCACCCTGAATACGCGGCAGCCGCAACTGCGCCAGGACATCGCCGATCCCGAGGCATCTCCGGACAGTCCAGCGGCCTTGCGCGACCGATCGGCACTCTGTCTTCCGCTTATCGCTCGGGGAACTGTCATCGGCGTCCTGTATGTCGATGTCCAGCCTATCTTTGGACGGTTCACGCCCGCGGATCTCGACCTATTGACCGTCCTCGCAGCCCAGGCGGCGGCGGCGATCGAGAACGCCCGCCTCTATCAGGAGACGCTCCGCGCCAACCGAGAGCTCGAAGACCGTGTTGCGGCGCGGACCGCCGAGCTGGAAGAGGCCAAGAACGCGATCGAGCAGCGTGCCGCCGACCTCGAGGTCATTAACCGCGTCGGCCACGCACTTGCCGGGCATCTGGACCTTGATGCCCTTATTGAGGTGGTGGGCGAGACGCTGCGGGAAACTTTCAAGGCCGAGAACCTGTATGTGGCGCTCCACGATCGCCAGACGGATCTGATCCGCTTCCCGTATAACGTCGATGACAACCAGCGTGTTACCGGAGACTCCCTGCCCTTCGGGGAAGGGATGGTCTCTCACATTCTGCGGACGAGGCAACCCCAGTTTGTCAATCGAGATCTCGCCGGACATATGGCCGAGCTGGGCATCCCCGTACTGTGGACACCCGCGCGCTCGTATCTGGGCGTGCCGATCCTGCTCGGCGAGGACGCCATCGGCGTCATCAGCGTGCAGAGCACGGACAGAGAGGACGCCTTTGACGAGGCGGATCTGGAACTGCTGGCGACGATCGCGGCCAACGTCGGCGTCGCCATCCACAATGCCCGGCTCTATGACCAGGCGCAGCGTCGGGCCGGCGAGATGGCGGCCATCGCGGAGGTGGGTCGGGACGTGTCCGCCTCGCTCGACCTCGCCACCGTCCTTGAGCGCATCGCCGACCGGGCAAAAGACCTATTGACCTCCCTCACCAGTGCGGTCTACCTTCGCCAGGACGAGGAGACCTTGGAAGTCATCGTGGCGCGGGGCGCGGACTCGGAGAAGATCCTTGGCCACCGAACGCAGGTAGGTCGCGGAATCATTGGCGATCTGGCTGCCAGAGGGGCGGCCGAGGTGATCAATGATGCTCAACAGGACCCCCGTCGCCAGATGATCGCGGGGACCACGCAGGCCGCTGTGGAGCCGATGATGGCCGCGCCGCTCAAAGTGGGTGATGAGGTCATCGGCATGATGGCGGTCTGGCGCTACGGTGACGAGCAGTTCTTCACCGACGCCGATCTGAACTTCCTGGAAGGCCTGTCGCAGCAAGCCAGTATCGCTATCCAGAACGCGCGGCTGTTTGAAGAGATGCAGCAGGCGCGGGAGGCGGCAGATGCAGCCAGCCAGGCCAAGAGCACCTTCCTGGCCAATATGAGTCACGAATTGCGCACTCCGCTCAACGCCATCATCGGCTATAGCGAGATTCTGTCCGAGGAAGCGGAGGAGGAGGGGCAGGAGGAATATCTCCCGGACCTCGATCGGATCGCGGGCGCCGGCCGGCATCTGCTGGCGCTGATCAACAGCATCCTCGACCTCTCCAAAATCGAGGCGGGGAAGATGGAGCTCCACCTCGAGACCTTCGACCTCTCGACCGTCATTGCCGACGTGGTAAGCACCATCCGTCCGCTCGTCGATCGCAACCACAACCAGCTTGAGGTCTCGTGCCCCGACGATATTGGCGTGGTCCGTGCCGATCTCACCAAGGTGTGGCAGGCAGTCTTCAACCTCCTGAGCAACGCCTGCAAGTTCACCGAAGCCGGCCGGGTGGCGCTCCAGGTGGATGAGGAGACGGCCGGCTGGATTACCATGAGCGTCTCCGATACCGGCATCGGGATGACGCCGGAGCAGCAGGCCAGACTTTTCCAGGAGTTCTCCCAGGCGGACAGCGCGGTAACAGCCAGGTACGGTGGAACCGGACTGGGTCTGGCGCTCAGCCGCAGGCTCATCCGCATGATGCACGGCGACATCACGATGTACAGCGAGCCGGGCATAGGCTCAACCTTCACCATTCGGATGCCACGAGACGTGGAACAAGCCCCGGCCACCCATCCACCTATGACCCAGGAGGCGGCTCCCGGTGCCCGAACGGTGCTGGTGGTGGATGACGAGCCGGATACAAGAGATCTCTTGCAGCGCTATCTGGTCAAGCAAGGTTTTCATGTGGTGACGGCCTCCTCTGGCGAGGAGGCGCTCGACCTTGCCGGACGCATTCATCCGGATGCAATCACGCTGGATGTCATGATGCCGGGGATGGATGGCTGGGCCGTCCTGACTGCCCTCAAAGCCAATCCCGATCTGGCCGAGATTCCGGTGATCGTCCTCTCCATCCTGGACGATCAGAACCTGGGCTATACCCTGGGTGCCTCCGACTACCTGACCAAGCCCATCGACCGCGATCGGCTGATCGCGGTCCTGGAGAAGCTCTGCCCGCAACCGGAGACCTCCCGGATTCTGGTGGTAGACGACGATCCCGAGGCGCGGATGCTGGCGCGCCGGACGCTGGAGAAAGAAGGCTGGACGGTGGTGGAAGCGGGCAATGGCAAGGAGGGTCTGGAGGCCATCCAGGCATGCCGGCCGGATGCCATCCTCCTGGACCTGATGATGCCGGAGATGGATGGCTTTGCCGTTGTCTCCCAGCTCCAGAGCGATCCGGCGCTGCAGATGATCCCGGTGATCGTGGTCACGGCCAAGGACATCACCCAGGACGATCGAGACCGATTGAACGGGTATGTGCAGCGAATCATCCAGAAGACCCCCGTCGGCCGCGATGAGATCCTGAACGAGGTCAGAAGCCTGGTAACGAGCGCGACATCGGGGTAGCGCGCTGCTCTTCGTAGTTCTGGCAATTCATTGCCGTCCGCGCCGCAGCGCAGCGTCGAGTCACACGCCACGGGACGTGGAACCCGCTCCTGACGTGCCGTAGTCGCGGCCCTTGTGGCCGCCTAGTCTGCATACCAACCATCCTCGCTGCCCGTACCATGTTGGAGGGAGGCCAGGGCAACCACAAGGGTTGCTGCTACGGCACGTGACCTATGGAGTTCGATCGAGCATCGAGGGTGCATGAATTGACGCTGCACTGCTTTCGGGGCTCCCAGCCGCAACTGGGAAGAACAGCGGGCCGAACAGACGGCAATGAATTGCCAGAACTACGAAAGAGGAAGCGAGTCGGGAGTATGAACCTTCACGGCTTCAGCGCGACGACCGTTCCTCCCGCTCCCACGGCATAGCAGACATTGCGCGCCGCGCAGGCAATCGCGGCCAGATTCGTCCTGGTCGGGCTCGACTGTGCCGTGATGTGCATTGTCATGGCGGTGGCGAGCTTTCCATGGGGTCCGGCCAGGGCACAGAACCTGGGCCCGGTACACGCGATGGCGGTGAGGACCATGGACAGCGGCTTCTGGACCCAGCCTCCTCCGGAGTTCGTCGAGCGCTCGAAATAGGGGCCGATGTTCGGGGTGAGCGGCTGATAGTAGACGCCGGCGCAGACAGATACGGTCGGGCAGGTGCCGACGTTGGGGGCGGAGTTGTTGTTGGCAAGCCCCCAGGTCGTGCCGCCGTTGTCGGTTCGGAGCACGCCGCTGGCCCAGCCCTCGTGACTCCCGATGAAGGTATCTCCTCCGGCACGGCAGCTCTGCGCGCTCTGACACGAGATCCACTGGAGGTCGTACCCGATGAGGGACCTGGGGCCGCAGCTCCCGGGGCAACTCACCCGGGTAGGGATTCGCTCCCGCTGCCAGAAGGTGCCGGCGCTCCTGGTCTTGAAGATGGCGGCGGAGTGGGTGTACCAGGTGAAGGGGTCTCCGCTCGGTGACGCCGTGACGAAGCAGACCGACCGCGTGGGGCAGGCCAGCTTGCTCAGTCCGGAGAGCTTTGATGAAAGTGGGATGGTTATTTCCGTCCAGGTTCGTCCGTTATTGCTGGTGCGGAGAATGGTACTGGGTGGATCGAGGACCGAGCAGACGCCGGGCACCGGGCAGCGGACCGAGGTGAACTTTGTGGTCCCGTACGCCGTGGCTGCGCGTTTCCAGGTTCGTCCGCCGTCCACCGTGGTGATGACCGTCGCCCTGGCCCCGACTGCCATGCACTGACGTGGTGACGGGCAGGAGATGTCCAGCAGATTGGCAGCGGTGCGGCTGCTCTGGGCTCTCCACCGAGCAGCGGGAGCACCTCCAGCCGAAGCGGGCAGGGCGGTAGTCAGCAGTCCAGCAAGCACAACAACGCGTGCGGCCCAGGTCACCAATCGCTCCTCCGAACCTAGTATGCCCCGGCGATGGCAAGCGCCGCCGCCAGCACGCCGTCGCGTACCTGACGCGGCTGGATCACCGTGACCCCTGGCCCCAGGGAGAGGACGTGCCTGACCGCCGACTCGATGGAGTCGGTTCGGTAGCGAACCACCGCCGAGCCGTCCACCTCCTCGCGGACCACCACGTGCCCCTCGTACAACCGGGGCAAGATCGCGGGCGAGACGCGGACCGTCAGCACCACTGGCGTTGTGAGCGACTCGAAGCGGCGGAGTGAGGACTCCCAGAAGGCCTCCAGGTCGAAATCGGGCCGCGGATTCACGGGATCATCGGTGGCGCGAACCTCGATGATGCGCTGCAGGTGAAATGTTCGAAGGTCCTTTCGCACGCAGCAGTAGGCGGCCAGGTACCAGACGCCGGCCTTCCAGATCAGCCCCAGCGGCTCGACCCGGCGCCACTCGGGGGCCGGCCGCGCCGCTCCTCGGTAGCAGAGGTCGATCTGACGCCGATGCCAGACTGCCCGCCGTACCGGCTCGAAGGAGGGAGGTACTGAGAGGGGCCGGTACCAGGCGGATACGTCGATGAGGATCCGCTCGCGCGCCGCCCGGACATCGTGCCGGTACTCCTCGGGCAGGACCGCCTCGAGCTTGATCAGCGCCTGCCGCAGCCGGTCGCCGTCGCCGAAGATGTGGGAGCCGCCGGCAATGGCGCCGCCCAATGCCAGCGCGATCGCCTCCTCACCGGTAAAGGTGACAGGATCGACGAAGGTCTCTTCGGGCAGGAAGTAACCGCCGCCGGGACCGTAGTCCATGGAGACCGGAACGTGGGACAGGGAGAGGGAGATCATATCCCGGTAGATGGTCCGGACCGAGACGCCGAGGAGGTCGGCCAGGTGGTCCGCGGTCATCTTGCCGCGCGCCTGCAGCAGGAGGGTGATGGCCAGCAACCGTTCTGCCTTCTGCATGCTGTCATCATACGCCCCCTACCCTGACGGGGAGTGTCAGCTTTTTCACGCGAAATAGAACTGACGTTCGCACAAAAAGCGAAAGACTGACAGCTTCTGACACGTGATTTCACTACACTGGACCTTGCAGTGGATGGGGTTCCACTGCAGAAGGAGCACTGATGGTGATGTGGCACAGCGACCCGGATTATCTGAAGATTATTGCCGACGAGCGCTGGGAGCGAGAGCGTGAGGCGGCTTCCCTGCGGCGGCTGGTGCGGGGCGTCGGCCAGCCTGTATCGCTGCCGACGGTTATTCGGCAGGTCGCGCATATACTAGAACACATGTACTATCACTTCTCGCCCGGCCGCTTCTCGGCCGTTCCCGGCGAGGAGGATGTCGCATCCATATCAGACGCCGAGATGGCGCGGCTTCTCGCCCTTCTCGCTCCGGGTGCCGAGACGCTTGAGGTGGAACGCGTCCCGCGCAGCCGGAAACCGGGCGAGGAGCCGTGCCTCCCCGGCCCCTGCCGCGAGCGAGCCTCGTAGCAGGCCGGAGTACCGGGCCCAGGGGGCACCGAAGAGAGGGCGGGCCGGGGGCCCGCTCTCTAGTGGAACCGGGGCCGGGCTGTGACCGGTGAGACGTTGACCACCCCGTTGCAGGCGGTGATGCCTCCTCCATGCGGGACAGCGTACGTCACCACCGGCAGGTTGTTATCGGGAGCGATGACCATCAGGTTGCGGGCGGTGCGGCAGGGCCCGTTCCCGGTGGGTACGTCGCTATACAGCAGCGTGAAGTAGGCATTGTGCCCAGCCGGCAGCGCCAGGTATCGCCTGGGAATGGAGCGAAGGAAGGATCCACCGCGGATGACGGTGGTGGGCATCGATACGAAGTTTCGATCCAGCAACTGCAGACCCGGATAGCCTTCGAGGAAGCAGTCCCGGCGCGAGAGGTTATGGATGCGGTAAACGAGTCCGATGGTGCCCGCGGCCCCATTTGAGCTATAGGGGCGAATCAGGAGATGAATGTTCTGGCACCGGGGTGCGGCCTGAGGCGCTCGCGCCGCATCGACGCGACCGGCCTGGGCGGTGCCAACCGACAGGGTGAGGGTAGCGATCACCATCGCTGCGGCTCGCATCAACGTCATGGTCAAAGGCCTCCTCTCAAACTCTCTACGGCAGTGTATGCGGATACACGGCCAGGGGGATGCCAACCTGCGTGAACCGAGTTCGCGCATCCGCCGTGTTCCGGCTTTATGTGCTATGGGAAAACTCTGTCAGTCGAACCAGATGAGGGCACGAAGTGGAACACCTGCCAGGCCGCGGGACAGGTGCGTGGGGCAGAGCGGATAGGCCTTCACTTCCCTGCTGTCGTCGAGCGTCCCCACGGCGGGACGTCCGCAGATAATGCAGAAGCGCTCTACCTCCGGTGCCACCGCGCTCAGTGGGCGCTGGTCCTGAGCCAGCGTGAAGGGTGCGTCACCCATCGGTGGTCTCCTTTGGGGGTCAGCCGAGTGTAGCGCGGCGGCTCCTGCCGGGTCATCTTCCGATGTAAAGAAACCGCAACCGAAACTTCAGCCCTTTCCCAGGCTTCTCTAATTTCCGGATAATCGCGATACTGCATCCTTAGTCATATGGCTCAGAGATATACCTCCATCCTCCTCATCGTCATCACCGCGGTCGTGGCCTTCGTGGTCACGCCGGTCCCATCGCAGGGGGCCTCGCTCCCGTCGCACGCGTACTCGCTCCCGGATGGGGGCACGGTCGCCCTTCATGGCTCGGTGTCGCCGCTCACGCGAAACGCAAAGGTGGTAGGGAAGCCGGCCGCGTCTCGCGAGCTGGGTGTCACCGTTACCCTGGCGCTCCGCGATGCGCCCGGGCTCGATAGCTTCCTCAGCTCCGTGTACGATCCGGCCTCGCCGCTGTATCGCCACTTTCTGACGCCCGAGGAGTTCGAGCAGCAGTACGGACCGACAGCCGCCTCCCGGCAACAGGTGAAGTCGTGGCTGCGATCCCGGGGCATGCGCGTAACCGGCACCTCGCCCAACGGCGTGCAGGTGTTTGCCCGCGGCGCGGTGCCCGCCTTGCAGCAGACCTTTCATACCTCGCTCTACGCGTACCAGCACGGCGGCGAAACGTTCGTTGCCAACAGCACCAGCGTTGCCGTACCCGCCGACCTCTCGCAGTCCGTCGTCTCCGTGACCGGTCTTTCCACCGCCTCGCACCAGCAGACCGCAGTCACCGCGCGCGCAGGTTCCTCGGCTCCCAACGGTGGCTATAGCCCGTCGGACATCCATTCGCTCTATAACACAGCGGCGCTGCTCTCGCAGGGCATCACCGGCAGCGGTCAGACCATCGCGGTCGCGGGCTATGCCGACTACGGCGCCAGCAACGTCTCGACCTTCGATCAGCAGTATGGCCTGACCAACGCACCCACCCGCATCAACATCAGCGACGGCCGTAACACCGGCGCCCTTGGCGGCTACAAGAACGGGCAGATCGAGAGTGACATGGATATCGAGCTGGTCCAGGGCGCGGCCCCCGGCGCCACGGTTCTGATGTACGAGGCACCGAATTCCGATCAGGGCACGATCAACCTCTTCAACAAGATCGTCGCCGACAACCGCGCGTCCATCATCACCACCAGCTGGGGGGATATGGAGTCTGATTACACGCCCAGCGTGCTGACGGCCATGCACCAGGCCTTTCAGGAGGCGGCGGCCCAGGGGCAGACCGTCTTCGCCGCCTCCGGTGACGCGGGGGCCTATGACGGCACCGCCGGCACCTCGGCACAGGTCCTCGAAGTTGATTACCCTGCCTCCGATCCCTACGTGACCGCCGTGGGCGGCACCACTCTGAAGTCCAGCGATGGCCAGTACGCCGGTGAGACCGCGTGGAAGGACCTGACCGATCCCAAGAACCCCGGCGCCAGTGGCGGTGGACTCAGCGATATCTTCGCGCGGCCCGACTGGCAGACCGGTCCGGGCGTGGACAATCAGTACAGCGACGGCAAGCGTCAGGTCCCGGACGTGGCGGCGAATGCCGATGTGTACACCGGCTATGCCGTGAACACCGTGTCCCGGAGCGGGACAAGCGTGTGGACCCAGATCGGTGGCACCAGCGCGGCCGCGCCCATCTGGGCCGGGTTCGCCATCCAGGTGAGCCAGGCCGTGGGCACGCGCCTCGGCTTCCTCAATCCCAGCCTCTACCGGCTCGGCGCGGAACAGTCCTCGCTGAGCCCGCCGCCCTACCACGACGTCACTGCCGGTGACAATCTGTTTTATAAAGCCGCCGTCGGCTGGGATTACACCACCGGCTGGGGCTCATTCGACGGCGCCGCCTTCATCTCCGCCCTGCGTGCTCTTCCGGCGCCCACTGCCACACCCATCCCGACCGCCACCACGGTCCCCACCCCCACCGCCACACCGGCTCCGTCCGTGTCAATCAACAGGGTGCTGCTCCTGCACCGGGTAAACGGCAAGCTGGTGAAGACAACGTCGCTGAAGACGGGTGAGGCGGGCAAGATTGTCATCCTGTACTCGAGCCGGAACGCGGACCAGATCGCGCCCAGCGGCCGGGTCATGTTGCGCCAGAAGGGCAAGGTCTTCAAGACGCTCACTCTGACGCGGACCATCTACCAGGGCAAACCGGCGCTGACCGCCACTGTGAAGCTCACCAGCAAGAGCCGCGTCGGCACCCTGCTCGCCCACGTGACCGTCTCCCTGGGCTCGCTCACGACCTCCCTCAATCAGGGATTCAAGCTGCTTGCCAAGTAGGGGGCACGATTCATCGCCCACTCATACAGAAGAGGCCCCCGGGATCACTCCCAGGGGCCTCTCTTGTCCGTGCGTTAGATCTGCGGTGTCTGCCGCTTTCCTCGGCCGAGCGAGGAGCGGGCGATGAGGAACAGCACGTAGACGATGCCGGCGAACACCAAGAAGGTGATGACGGTCATCACGATGCTGCTGACGAATATGAAAATCTTGAGCGCCAAAACCGCCACGGCCAGGACGGCCAGGATGATGGCGACGGTTCGAATTGTGTTCACGATGATGCCTCCGAAAAATACCTCTCAGCGCGTCTCGGTGGGTGGATGCTGGATGTGCTGCAACACCTCACTCGACGGCTGCTGCTTGCTCGCAGACTTGTCCTTTTTTGGTTTCCGCTTTTCGCGTCCGGGCTTATCTCGTCCATGTGCCATGGGAGCCTCCTTTAGACGCACGGGACGCCTCGACTGTAGGGCAAATGGGGAATCGAGTCAAGCCCGGACGGGGCTTGCCAAATGCTGACGAATGCGCCACCATTTTCGCGGCCGGGAGGTTGGAGGTGTCGGGGCGATGTGCAATCGCCGTGCTGAGGCCGATGTACAGATTGGAGATGCCCGGGCGATTTCCAATCGCCGCGCTGAGGCTGATGCCCAAATTGGAAATGTAGGGGCGATTTCCAATCGCCGCACTGAGGCCGATGCCCAAATTGGAAATGTAGGGGCGATTTCCAATCGCCCGCCGCTCCACAGAGCGGCTTCGGTGCATGCATCTCCAGAGTATGCCTTCGCGTCACAGGTTCGGTCGGGACCGCCCCCCGATTCCACTCGCCGTGGCTTTCGGGGTTCGATCCTCTGTGGTGGGTACCCCGAAAGTCGCAATGGGGCGAACCCGGAAGGACCCGCCTGTTCCCGAGACCCATATCCCTGGGTGGCGAGCACCGGAAGCTGTGCTGAGGCACAGCGGGCGATTGCACATCGCCCCTACATTTCAGGCTCGCGAGTGTACATCGCCCCTACGGCAAAAACGCGAGCCACACCCCGGGCTTGGCGCGGTCCTCCTGTCAGCGGGCATGATGAATCCAGAAGAAGTGAGGGAGGTCCCATGGACCCGCGTGTGGAGAAGCTTGCCGATGTCGTCGTCAATTACTGCGTCTACGTCAAAAAGGGCGACTGGGTCGTCATCCAGAGCTCCTTTCTCGGGGAGCCGCTGGCTGATGCCTGTGCCGCCGCCATCCTGAAGGCGGGGGGTCATCCCAGCGTGCTGTACGGCGGCCCCAACGCGCGAGAAACCTTCTTCCGACACGCCGCCGACGAGCAGCTCACCTTTGTCGACCCGCTCAACCAGACCATCATCGAGCAGATGGACGTGAATATCTCCATCGGGGCTCCCAGCAACACCCGCTCCGCCTCCAGCATCGATCCGGGCAAGATGGCGACCCAGAACAAGGCGTTTGAGCCGCTGTTCGAGAAGCACATGCAGCGTGTGGCGGAGGGAGCCATGCGCTGGACCTACACGGTCTTTCCCACCGAGGCAGGAGCGCAGGACGCCGGCATGTCGCTGCGCGACTACCAGGACTTCGTCTACAACGCCGACATGCTCTCCCAGCCCGACCCCGTGGCGGCGTGGAATGCGCTGGGAGAGCGGCAGCAGCGGATCGCCGACTGGCTGGCGAATAAGAGCGAGATCCACGTGGAGGGGCCGGGCACCGACCTGACCGTCAATGTCGGGGGGCGACACTGGGAGAATGACCAGGGGAAGCTGAACTTCCCCGGCGGCGAGGTCTACACGGGACCACACGAGAACGCAACGCAGGGAACGGTCGAGTTCTCATTCCCCGGCTTCTACGCCGGCCGAGAGGTCACCGGCGTCCGCCTGGACTTCAAGGACGGCAAGGTGGTGGAGGCGTCTGCCACCGGCGATGACGCCTTTCTGCAGGAGATGCTGAACATGGACGAGGGCGCCCGGCGACTGGGGGAGTTCGCCTTCGGCCTCAACCCCGGCATCCAGCGCTTCACCAAGAACACGTTGTTTGACGAGAAGATCGGCGGCACCCTCCACATGGCCCTGGGCCGCTCTATCCCCGAAACCGGCGGCACCAACCAGTCCGCGTTGCACTGGGACATGGTCTACGAGCTACGCGGCAACGGCGCGAAGGTCACGGTCGACGGCCAGCCCTTTATCGAAGACGGCAAGATCGTTATTTAGAAGGCGGCGTTCGCGGTTGTAGGGGCGCGATTCCATCGCGCCCTCTTCGCACACGCCCCATATGCGTCGAGGGACGTAAATGAGGATAGGCCATGGGCCAGTTCAATGAGCGGATCGAAGCGCTCAGCGAAAAAGATCAGGAAATGCGCTACCAGCGGCTGGCTGATGCTGCGCTACGCCACTATGACCTGGGCAAAGTTACTCCACGCTTCATCCAGTACAACGGCGGCGTATCCTACCGCCTCGTCGGTGCCGATGACCGACCTCTCTACCTCCTCAAGATCGCCGAGGCGGCCGGTGAATCCGGAGGCGTACCGCCGGAGCGGACGGAGCTGGTCATGGAATGGCTGGATGTACTTGCCGAGAGCGGCGAGATCGTCGTTCAGGAGCCCGTCCCTTCAAAGGAAGGCACCCTTGTGGCGGAAGTACACTTCTCCGACCTGGACGCTCCCTTCTATGTCACGGTTCAACGGTGGGTTGAGGGCCGGCACATTCGCGACGCTTTCAGCGTTGAAGAGGCGTACCGCATCGGAGCGATGATCGCCACGCTGCACGAGCTGAGTAGTCGCTGGACACCAGGGAACGTCGGGGCCGCGGAAATCTATGACGTGGCCTGGTTGTTTGGGTGCTTGACCACGCTGTCTCGCGTGGTCACGGCCGGCATTCTGACACCCGAGGAGTGGCAGACCGTCGAAGCGGGAATGGAGCAGGTGGCGAAGACGATGCGCGTGTTGGGCACCGGGCCGGATATCTGGGGCCTGATCCACGGCGACCTTCACCATCAGAACTTACTCTTTGACGGCAAGCGCGTGTTCCCCATCGACTTCGGTGACGTCATTCTCGGCTACTTCCCCCACGATCTCGGCGTGATCTTCTATCATGTCATGTACCTGGACGATGTTGCAGTCCGGCGCGCAATCCGGGACGGGTATCTATCCGTGCGACCCGTGCCCGATGTGGCGCTCTGGGCCGAGGCCTTCCTGTGCGCGGCGGCACTCGGCAATCTCGCCTTCCAGGTCACACTGGCAAGGGAGCGTGCATCGGAGCACTTCTCACGCAACGTCAGAGAGTTCGCGAGAGTATTCTGCGCGAACCTCGTGAAGGGAGCGTCGTTTGTCCTGGACGGGAACTGACCAGAGGCACCTCAGGTTTTTTCACTGGATCGGTCGGACGTGTAGGGCCGATTTGCAATCGGCCGCTGCGTCGCAACGCAGCTTCTGGCACTGTTACCCCTATGCCTCAGACGGTGCGGCTTGTCGCGCCTGCGTCCTCATCGATGCACACGTCACGGAAACCACAAGCCGCCCTGCGGGGCGGCGGCCGATTGCAAATCGGCCCTACACAGCGGTTTCAATAATCTGGGGTGACCCCCGCCGCCTTCAGCGGCAGTTGGCCGACATGTCTCTCCTGTGTAGAATAATCCTCCGAGAAAGGAGCGACAGATGACATCGCATGACGCCAATCACGTTGTTGAATGCACAGCCGTGATAGGCCACGAGTACTCTCGACGACCGAAAGCGTCCTCGTCGCTCCGTCCCTACGTGCCTCGTACCGCGTAGCGGCCGCGACGTTTTCTGCTGCCCCGCCGGGGCACGTACCACACGGCGCATTCGGGCCGATTTTCACGGCGGCGTATGCTGCCTTTGTACTCATCGTTTCGTGTATTGAATCGAGGCACATTCATGATTTCCGGAACAATGTTGAAGACCCGGGGCTGGCCGGAGGGCCGGGCGATCGGCCGGGCCAAGGCAGCCGCGGCTGCCCTCGAGAACCAGGGCTGGGAGCGGGACGCCATCCTGGACCGGCTGGACGAGGTTCGGCTGGAGCCAGAGCGCTTCGTCGCCGACGAGACCCTGGCCCCGCTGGCGCAGGAACTGGCGGCGGCGCGGCGGCGGGAGATTCAGCGCGACCTGGTCCCACGTCTCCACGATCAGCCCGTTGACTACGGGGTGTGGGGCGAAAGCGGGATCGACACCGGTACCATCGCCCAGATGGATAGTGCCATGCGGCTGCCGGTCACGATCGCGGGCGCCCTGATGCCGGATGCCCACGTGGGCTACGGCCTGCCGATCGGCGGCGTCCTCGCCACCGAGAACGCGGTGATTCCCTATGCTGTCGGCGTGGATATCGCCTGCCGGATGCGGCTCTCGATCTATCCCGTCTCTCCGGCGGTACTGGGACAGAAGCCCGACCAGTTCAAGCGGGCCCTGCTCGACCGGACCTACTTCGGCGCAGGCGTGAGCAACGAGCAGCACCCGGACCACGAGGTCCTCGCGGACGAAGCCTGGGGCGATACCAGGCTGCTGCGGAACTTGCACGGTATCGCGGCCAGACAGATCGGCACCAGCGGAACCGGCAACCACTTCGTGGAGTGGGGGACGCTGACGCTCGCGGAGGCCGATGCATCCCTGGGCCTGGAGCCGGGCGACTACCTGGCGCTGCTCTCTCACAGCGGCTCGCGCGGCGTCGGCTTCAAGATTGCCAATACCTACTCGCAGCTGGCCACGGAGATGCAGCCCAATCTGGACAAGAGCGTACGGCACCTCGCTTGGCTGCCGCTCGATTCCGAGGCGGGTGAGGAGTACTGGAACGCCATGGAGCTGGCGGGCCGCTTCGCCTCCGCCAACCACGCCATCATCCATCGGGCTGTCGCCCGGCGCGCCGGATTGGAAGAGGCTGCCTCGGTTGAAAACTACCATAACTTCGCCTGGCGCGAAACCGTTCTCGCCCCGGACGGCACGGAGAAGGAGGTCATCGTCCACCGCAAGGGGGCGACGCCTGCCGGTCCGGGCGTGCTGGGCGTCATTCCCGGCTCCATGGGCGATCCCGGGTATGTGGTGCGGGG
>JAICWV010000216.1 GCA_025966365.1 Chloroflexota bacterium
CGGCCGAGCAGCATCGAGGGTGCATGAATCGAAGCTGCACTGCGTTGCAGACATCAATGAAGTTGATGAAACTACGAAGGCATGGGTGGCAGACGATGTGTCGAGTCGGCATCTGCAACATCCTGTGGCGCGCCCGCTCATCGTATGGTGGTGCACTCGTCATTCGATGCTGCTAGAATGACCGGTCGAGCTAAACATAACGCTCGTCACTGGCCTGCGCTCGCGTTTTCCCACCACCCCGAGCAGTACCCCCGGCCAGGGATATACGCGGAGGTACAACGCTCCTCATGCTCACGGGAAACAAGGTCTCAGCATCAGTCCGGGCTCGCGACGCGCTGCCATCCCCGATCCGTAAGCTGACCCCGCTTGCCGATCGCGCGCTCGCGGACGGCGTCTCCATTCTCCACCTCAACATCGGCCAGCCGGATCTCGCCGCTCCCGACGCCCTGATCGAGGGGATCCAGCAGTACGAGAGCCGAATTCTGCCCTATGCCCCCTCGCAGGGCGTTGCCGGCACCGTTAGAGCCTGGCAGCGCTACTACCAGCAGGTCGGGGTCCACTACGATGTCTCGCAGATCCTCGTCACCTCCGGTGGCAGCGAGGCGCTCCTCTTCGCGCTGATGGCGGTCGCCGATCCCGGCGATGAGGTCATCTGCTTCGAGCCCACCTACGCTAATTACTTCGGCTTTGCCGTCATGACCTCGGTCCGTATCGTTCCGGTGCCGCTGGATCCGGGGAACGGTTACCATCTTCCGCCGGCCGAGGAGATCGAGCGGCGCATCACCCCGCGCACGCGGGCCATCTTGTTCTGCAGTCCCGGCAACCCCACGGGCGCGGTCTTCTCCTACGACGAGTTGAATGTCATCAGTGACATTGCTGCCCGGCACAACCTCTTCGTCATCTCCGACGAGACCTATCGGGAGATCGTCTTCGAAGGCCCGCGCGACATGAGCATGGCCAAGGTCGAGCCAACCGCCGACCAGACCATCATCGTGGACAGTGTCTCCAAGCGCTTCAGCGCCACCGGCGCCCGCATCGGCTGCCTGGCCACCCGCCACCAGGGCGTGCTGGACGGGATTCATCGCTTTGCCCAGGCACGCCTCTCCGCTCCCACCGTCGAACAGCGGGCTGTCATCCCGCTGCTGGAGGAGCCGCGCGCCTACACCGACCCACTGGCGGAGATCTATCGCTCCCGCCGTGATGTGGTCTACAGCGAGCTGGAGCGGATCCCGGGCGCCTTCGTGCGCAAGCCGGAAGGCGCCTTTTACATCTTCGCCGTGCTTCCCATCGACGACGGCGATCGTTTTGCCAGCTGGCTGCTCACCGACTTCCGCCTCGACGGAGAGACGCTGATGATCTCACCTGGAGACGGCTTCTACCTCACCCCCGGCCTGGGGACCAGTGAGGTCCGCTTTGCCTACGTCCTTGAAGACAATGCGCTCCGGCGCGGAATGAGAATCCTGCGGGAGGCGCTTGCCGTCTACCCCGGGCGAACCGAGGAATAGATGACGATGAATGACGACCGATTTCAGGACCAGATCGACAACTTCTTGCAGTTCGTGGCGGCCGAGCGCGGCTTCTCGCCCAACACGGCGGGTGCCTACCGCAACGACCTGAGCCAGTTTGCCGAGTTCATGCAGGCGCACGGCCGTACCGATTGGTCGCTGGATCGCGACATTCTGCAGCGCTACCGCTCCTTCCTCTACGAGCGCCGCTACGCCGACACCACGGTGGCGCGCAAGATCGCCGCCGTCCGCTCCTTTATTCATTTCCTGGAGGCGGAGGAGCTGATCCCCAAAGGGCTTACCGAGCACCTGACCTCGCCGCGCATCGGCAAGTATCTTCCGCACTCTCTGGAGGAGGATGACGTGGAGTTCCTCCTGGCCATGCCCGCCACCGATAACCCGGCCGGGCTGCGCGACCGTGCCATGCTGCGGCTGCTCTGGGCCACGGGGATGCGGGTGTCGGAGATGATCGACCTCAACCTCGATCACCTGGACCTCTCGGAGGACTCGGTTCGCTGCATGGGGAAGGGCTCGAAAGAGCGAAGCATTCCCTTCGGCCTCAAGGCGCGGGCCGCGCTGATCCACTACATGGAAGACGGCCGACCGCATCTGATTCGCGCCGACGCCGAGCGCGCCCTCTTTCTCAACCATCACGGGCAGCGGCTGACCCGACAGGGCTTCTGGCTCATCCTGAAGTCGTACGCGCGGCGGGCGGGCATCGATAAGATCAGTCCGCACACGCTGCGCCATAGCTTCGCCACCCATCTGCTCAACAACGAGGCGGAGCTGCGGGTGGTTCAGGAATTGCTGGGCCACTCCAACATCTCGACCACCCAGATCTACACCCACGTCTCGCGGGAGCGGCTGCGGCAGGTCTACGACCGGGCCCATCCCCGCGCGCTGGCGGAGTAATTCGTATCGTGCCCACCTCCCTGCGTTTCCTCGCAATCCTCATCCTGGCCGGCTGCGCCACCGTTGGCGCTGCCGCCCACATCCCGCACTCGGCGTCTCATTCGAACTCCACGGTTACCACCCGCCTCGCCTCTCTGGTGCAGCAGCCCGATCCAGTGCGCAACCTGTATCAGCTGAGCAATCAGCTCAAGCTGCATTCCACCCGCCCGATCCGCAAGGTGATTCGGACCACATCCCCGAACTACCAGGTTGGGCATCAGGAGTCCTTCTGGGTCCTTTCCGAGGACTCCAACAAGTACTTCAAGATGAAGGCGACTGTCCGCGTCGAGACGCCGCACATGTATATATACGTACAGAACGGTCTCACTGTGGATGAGGCGGCGCTCCAGAAGGCGGTAACCACCTTCGAGAAGTCGATCTATCCCACCGACCGCCACTACTTCGGGAGCGAGTGGCGGCCCGGCGTGGACGGCGATCCTCACGTGGTCTGCCTCTATGGCCAGCTGCGCAGCTCAACCGCCGCCGGCTTTTACTCGGCGGAAGACGAGTATCCGCGCCAGGTCAACCCGTGGAGCAACGAGCACGAGATGTTCTACATGAACGCCGCCGCCACCACGCCCGGCACCGACTACTTTAACGACGTCCTCTCGCACGAGTTCCAGCACATGATTCACTGGCACATGCACCCGGGCGACAATGCCTGGCTCAACGAAGGCATGGCGGTACTGGCGGAGCACTTCAACAATCACTCTCCCACGGACTACACGCAATCGTTCCTCGATGCGCCCGCGACGCAGCTCGATACCTGGACTGTTCACGGGGCCGCCGTGTTGCCGCACTACGGCGGCTCCTATCTCTTTCTTCAATACCTGTACGACCACTACGGTCGAGCGCTCATACACGGGATGCTGGCCGATCGGAAGTACACCGACTTTGCGCTGGTCAACGACGCTCTGCACAAGTTGCACATCAAGACCAATGCCCGCGCCGTCTTCAGCA
>JAICWV010000242.1 GCA_025966365.1 Chloroflexota bacterium
ACGTCGATCAGCAGGCCGAGGTGGAGCGGCTGATCGGGCTGGGCGCGCGGCATGTGGACATCGGCCAGGGAGAACAGCGATGGGTGGTTCTCGCCGACCCCGAGGGGAACGAGTTCTGCGTCCTGAGAACCATCTCTTCCGCCACCTAGCACTGCAGCGACAGTGAGCATGAATGTCCGGCGGTACCTGCGCGAGCGGGGTCGTGGTTGTGAGTATGTCAACGGGTAACGCCTTCGTCCTCGACGCGTTTGAGACGGCGGTCCGGGGCGATGCCGAGGTGATCGGTGTCCTCTACACGGGATCGCTCGGTCGCCGTGTGGCAGACCGCTACTCCGACCTGGATATCGAGCTCTGGGTGACGGATCGGGCATTTGAGGATGCTCCCGGTGCGCTGCATCGGGTGATGGGATATCTAGGCACGATTCAGTTCCTTTACGACCGCGGGGAGGCGGGGGCGACAGGATTCGTGGGTCCGGACTGGCAGCGCGTCGACCTTGTGCTGCACCGGGAGGGCGAGACGCAGCCACGGGCAAAGTATGCCCGGGCACCTATTGCCAAGGACGTGGACGGCTCGCTGGCCCGCATGGTAGCTCTCGCTCCGGAGCAGGTCATGAGCGCGTCGTGGGAGCAGGCACGAGCTGCGATCGAGGAGGCCATCGATAGTCAGATCTATCTCAGTCTGCACAACGCTCGCGGGGCCCTGTGGTCGGCGATGGGCGAGGTCAGCTATCGAGCTGCGGAGCTGTACACGCTCCTCGCAGTGCTGCGCGGGCATCAGTCTTTCGGTTTCCGCTACGTCGAGCAGCTCTTGTCACCCGCTGAGACCGCGATGCTCGGAAGCACCTGGCCGAGTGAACCGGACCCCGGTGAAGTACGTCGTGCAGCACGTGCGCTCTGGCGTTGGACCCGGCACGTGTGGCGTGAGGCTGAGATCACCCTGGGACGCCCATTGGAGGTCTTGGTCGACGAGGCTGGGTTGCTGGCTGCAGTGGATCGAGTCTACTCCTCACCCGAGGAGAGGCGCCGTGTGCCAGACGCCGGGATTGAAAGCAGACCCTAGCCGTATACTCCGGAAATGAAGACGAGAGGAAGGGGGCAATGATCGCTCGCCTGGTGAGCACACGTATTCACTACGCCTGGATCGCGACTGGAACCACCTTCCTGGCGCTGATCTGCGCCGCCGCCGTCCGCTCCACGCCCTCGGTCTTGATGGTTCCCCTTCAGCACGAGTTTGGATGGGACCGCGCCACCATCTCGGAGGCGGGCAGCGTGGTCTATGGCTGGATCTTCGCCTCCCATCAGTCAAACCTCGGGTGCCGGTCGTAGCGATTCCAGAACCAGTCCCGATGTAGGTGGATTAGAAAAGGCCGCGTGCCTTCTGATAGACCAGATCCGCCGTCACCACGTCCTCGACGGCCAGGCCGAGCGACTTGAAGAGGGTGATCTCATCCGGCCATGTACGTCCCGGCGCATCTCCGGTCACGACCTCGCCGATCTCTCCGACGATCCGCTCCACACCCGCGGCGATGACGTCACCGGATTCCTGGCCAGCGGCCTCTCGGGAGTCCACGTAGATGCGGGCGCGGCGCAGAGCGTCGCCATCCAGCTCCTGCCAGTCGGGGCGGCAGGCGCCGACGGCGTTGATGTGCGCGCCCGGTGAGAGCCAGACGTCCTTCAACACCGGCGTCGGCGAGGTGGTCGCGGTCACGATTACATCGGCGCCGCGGACCGCTTCCTCCGCCGAGCCGGCCGCGTGAACCCCGAACTCCTCGGCGAAGGCAGCCGCGTGGCGGGGGCTCCAGACCCGCACTTCTTGAAAGTCGCACACCAGCCGCAGGGCCTCGAGATGGCTGCGTGCCTGCACGCCGCTGCCGAGTAGGGCCAACACACGCGCGTCGGGCCGCGCCAGATACCTGGTGGCAACCGCAGAAGCCGCCGCCGTCCGCACCTCGGTAATAAGCGTTCCATCCATGGTGACCAGCGGCTCGCCGGTCTGGGGGCGGAAGAGTTGAATCACGGCGTGGTGCGTGGGCACCTGGCTGTTGCGCGGGTAAAACGTGACCAGCTTGGCACCCAGTGCCGTGCCGGTGTATGCCGGCATCAGGCCCAGAAATCCTCCCGATTCCTCCACCGGCACGATGCTCCGGACGGGCTGCACTACCTTGCCGGAGGAGAAGTCGGCAAGGGCTTGCTCCATGGCCGGGATGACATCCTCCATGCGAAGGAGCGCGCGGACGACCGACTCATCGAGGTTCATAGATTACTGCTCTGCGGCAACCGAGGCCTCCGAACTTGCCGGCTGCGCCTCCAACCGCTCCACGTCCTTGGCCGCGCCCAGCCGCTGAAAAATCGCCATGGCCTCGTCACTCCTCCCCAACTCCTCCAGGATGCAGGCTTCAGCGTACGGGTAGGGAAGGCTCGTCGCCAGTTCCAGACCTTCCTGGAGAACTGCTGCAGCCTCCCCGTTTTGCCCGCGTTTGCTCAGCGCCATGGCCTGCACATATAGGGCATCCACGAGGATCAGGCGCCCCCCCTGAGCCCGTGCCCGGAACACCGCCTCTC
>JAICWV010000159.1 GCA_025966365.1 Chloroflexota bacterium
GAGCGAAGGACATATACCCCTCGATCGCGGCCCCGATCTGCTGCCACGGGTCTCCGCCCTGCGATAAGACGTGCTCCATATGCTCCGCGAAGCGTTCAATGCCCAGGCGAAAGAGGGCATCGTAGAGCCCGGCCTTGCCCGGGAAGTACTCGTAGAGAGACGGCGTCTTGACCCCGACGCGGCGGGCCACCTCGTTGAGGTTCAGGGCCGCGACACCGTGCTCCCGCATGATCTGCTGGGCTGCCTCCAGGATCGCTCCGGTCATCTCGGTGCGATTCCGCCGCCGCCGGTCTGCCGGAGAGAGCACTCCCTGCCGTGTTTCGGGCTCCATCACCTTTACCTGCCTAATCCTACTAAGTGCACCTAATGCAATTAGGGTAGAGGAGTCAGAGGCCCCTGTCAAGCACGAAAAGGTGCGAGGCGGGCGTAAGACTTGCAATCGCCCACATGGATCAAACGCGTCAGCCGGAAAGGGGCTGATGTCCCGGGCTGCCGCGTCCGTCAATGATTCGTTGCTGATCCACCCCTGGCAGCCACACACTCCAAACGATCGGCCGCCAGTCCTTCGCGCCTCAACGGCGTACCCAGGATTGTGCGTTGGTGCCGGTGGCACTTCATATTGCCCGGGGGCAGATGCTCCTGGATTGCGGTGATGAACGCGCTGCGCGCGAGCGACTGCGGGACGCGCTGATCATCTTCCGACAGCTTGGTGCAAAGCCCCTTGCAGAGGCGGTAGCCGGCCAGCTCGCGTGTGAGCTGCCGGGTCGGGTCGCTGGGACAATGTGTGGCCAGTCGAATGCCTCTTCTGCCTTCGGCCTGACAACCATCCGGCAACAAAATGCTTCTTACGCGCTTGTACTCGGCCGGTCGCGTCCGCCGGCTCCGACGGTCCTATCTCCAGGAACTCGGAGTTTCGTTTCTGGAACTCGGGGTAGCTTCGTAGAAACCGTGACATGGTCACACTGCAGAGCGCACAGAAGATCCCCCGCGAGACCCACAGCACCACCCGCCGGCTCCGAAAGTCCGAGAGTGCCACACGCTGCACCTCGATGGAGTTCGTACTGAACTCCGGTGCACCTTGATCGATCTTCGGAGGGCGCGTCTCGCCTCCGCCTTGTCCCATTTCCTCTGCCAACTCAGCGCTCGCCGCGAGCTGCTCCGTTGTTCTGGCTCAGCTCCCCAAGCATGCGCTCGATCTCCTGGTTCTTGGGCAGAAGGGCCAGCAGCTCGCCGACCTTGCTCTGACGCACGATACCTTGCTTGTCAATGAGGAAAAACCCATCCATCTGTCCCGCTCCGAGCGCCTGGAGTTCCTTCACCTCCGGGTAAGTGCGCATGTCGGTCGGCATCGTCCCCAACCCTTTCCAGAACGCGCCCGTGGAGACCGCCCCGCCCAGAACCGATCGCTTCGACTTGGGCAGTCCATAACGGCGAGCCGTCTCCCGTTTCGGATCACAGAGGTAAGGATGCTCGAAGTGGAAGAGTTCCTGGTACTGTTGGGCGCGGTCGGGAGGGGTTGCGGTGACCACGACCACCTCTGCTTCCTTCTCCCGAAACTTCTCATACCCGAGTCGCAACTGCGACACATGCCTCCGGCAGAACGGTCAGGTCATTCCTCTGAGGAAGACGAGGAGCACGTGGCGGCGCCCGCGATACTGTGACAGGCTGACCTCGCTTCCATGCGTGCTGGGAAGCCGAAAATCAGGCGCCTCGTCACCGGGCTGAAGTCCCACACTGCGGCTGCTCTCTGTCGGGGTTCTCTGATCTGCCATGTGTCTCCCTTCCTGAGATCCTAACCTGAATGCCTGGCACAGGATCGACTAATACAGAAACGGCATCATGACCAGTGAGTCGACCTCGAGACCTGCCTCCTCGCAGACCTGCTCGCTCTTGGCCATATATCCTTCAGCTCGGGCCATGTCACCGGCCTCGAGATAAAGGGTAGCCAGACCGTCGTAACAGGGGAAGAGAAGTTGTGGCTCTCGCATCTCCTGGGCTAGCCGCAGGGCCTCCTGATACGATGCGAGCGCCGCTTCCGGGTCGCCGTGGCACTGATAGATCTGGCCGAGCACGATGAGTGGTACGGCGAGGTGATCGAGCTGGCCGAACTGACGATCGAGCTCGATGGCGGCCTCAGCAGCGGCGATCCCCTCGGCTTCGCACTGTCCCGTGAAGGTGCAGTAGGCGCTAGCCAGATTGGCATACAGCCAGGACTGCATGCTCATATCCCCGATCTTTTTCGCCAGATCCAGCCCGGCACTGCAGATCTCGATGGCCTGACCCGGGTCCAGATTGGTGTAGAGGACACCCAGGTTGGTATACGCGCGGCAGGCAGCCTGGGGAAGGTCATACTTCTGAGCCACCTCAATGCTGCGCTCGACGTACTCAACCGCCTCCTCAAGTCTCGCAGCCCGGGCGAGAGCCACACCAATGGTGTTGTAGGCGTGGGCAGTGGCACTCGCCGCCTCCTGAGAGATGCCATTGCGCGTTACCAGCTGCTCCGCCGTATCCAGCGCCTTCTGCGCCCACTGGATAGCCTCCTGGTTGTCCCCGGAGCGAAAGGCCAGCCGGCCCATCTCCTGAGAGAGGTGGGCTACCTCGATGTGCTCGGTCTGCCCGTTCAGCAGCTCCAGAGCGGTCTGGTACTGGACCAGTGCCGCTTCGCGCGCGCCCGCCTCCCAGTGCAGTGAGGCGATCTTGCGCCGAAGCCGGGCACGTGACGGCTTATCGCCGTCCTCTCCATACCCTGCCAGGGCGTCCTCATATTGGGCCAGCGAGTCTTCCCGCCGGCCGAGAAGGCCAAGAACATCGGCCAGCCCCTCCCGCGCTGCCAACCGCTCTACCCAGCAGTCGGGCTGATCACACGTACGCAGCGTCTCGAGCGCCCGCCTATAGTAGCGAGCCGCGTCCTCGTTGGCGTAGAGGTTGCATGCCCGGTTGCCGGCGGCGATCAGGTATACCGCTCCCTTCACCTTGTTGGCGCTCAGGCTGTAGTGATGTCCCAGAAGCTCGAGGTCTTCGAGTCGGTCCGGCTGTCCGCCGCACATCTCCTCGAGAGATGCGGCGATGTGACCGTGCATCTCCATTCGTCTCCGCAGTAGTACGCTCTGATACGCAACCTCCTGCACCAGAAGGTTCGTGAATCGGTATCGCAGCCCGGTTTCGCTGTTCCAGCGCGGAGGAACCGGCTCAACCAACTCTGCCCGGAACAGCTGGTCGAGGTACACATCCATCGATCCCGGGTCGCTGCACACAGCTCGCAGCACCTCTCCGTCGAAGGCTGGACCGAGAACCGCCGCTTCCTGAGCAAACCTGAGAGTTGTGGTCGGAAGGTGATCGAGCCGAGCCAGGAGCAAGCCCTGAACGGTGGCGGGCACGTCAAAGTCGGCGACATCTGCCGTCCAGACCCAACCGTCTGGCTCTAGTTTCAAGGTGCCCGCCTCGATAAAGCTGCGCACGATCTCTTCCGCGTAGAAGGGGTTGCCGTCGGCCCGCTCGACGACGAGCTGCCGCACTCGAACGGGTATGCGGTCTGATAACGGGCCGAAGTATCCGTCTAGAAGGTCATTGATCTCAGCCGCCGGCAAGGGGCCGAGCCGGACCGGAGTGTAGGCGGTCCGGCCGGTGGCGAACGAGCCGACGTCGAGCGAGGGGCGGTGAGCCAGCAGCACAAGGAACGGCGAGCCTTCCAGCTGATCGGTCAGGAACCGGAGGAGGTCGATCGATGCTGCGTCCGCCCAGTGAACGTCCTCCACGAGCAACACCAGCGGACGCTGGTCGAGGTGCAGCTTCAAAACTGACCGGACAGCCAGGAAGAGATGACGCTTGAGCTGCTCCGGCTCGACGGCGGGCAAGCCAATCCTTCCCTGGTCGATGCCGACCAGGTGATAGAAGAGGGGAAGCCACCGCTTCACATCTGCTTGACCCGCGCCCAGCGCCTGAAGGGCCTCGCGCAGCTTCCGCTCGGTGGCCTCAGGCGAATCGCCGCGCGACACGCCATAGGCACTGGCAAAGAACCCGGCAAAGACGCCGTAGGGCTGTTCGCCCAGGGACGAGCAGTTTGCACTCCACAGCCAGACTCTACAGTCGTCGAGACGGCCCTCCGCCTCCAGGTAGGAGAGAAATTCGCGGAGCAGCCTTGACTTGCCAGCTCCCGCTTCGCCGATGATGCTGACCACCGACGTCCGGCCGCCGAGCACGTGGCCAAAGATGTCAAGCATCGTTTGAAGTTCGTCATCGCGTCCCACCAGTGGAACCGACAAGCCATACAATTCTAGTCCGCGGGCGGAGCGAGGCGTCTCCAGCAACCCCAGCACCCGGTAAGCCGGCACCGTTTGCTCTTTGCCCTTAACCTGTATGTCGCCGAGAGTTTCAAACTCGAACAGCGTTTTTACGAGCTTGTGCGTGTTGCCTGAGATTTGTACGGTTCCCGGGGCTGCCGTCTGCTCCATCCGGGAAGCCAGATTGACGGCATCACCCATCACTGTGTACTCCAGGTGCTGATGTGTGCCCATTTCTCCCACGACGACCAGCCCGGTATTGATGCCGACCCGGACATTGATCTCCGCTCCCCTCTCCTGCTTCATTCGCTCGCTGTAGCTCTGGATGCCGCGCAGGATGGCCAGGCCGGCCAGTACCGCCCGCTGGGGATCGTCTTCATGTGCCACTGGAGCGCCAAAGATGGCGAGAATGGCGTCTCCCATTAGTCGGGCGACCGTTCCCTCATAGTGATAGACCGATCCGATGAGGTGCTCGAAAGCGCCGTTCATGATGTCGGCCCACTCCTCCGGGTCGAGCCGCTCCGCCATGGCAGTGGAGCCCTGGACGTCGCAGAAGAGGACGGTCAGGATGCGCCGCTCGCCCTCAGTACTATGGCTGGTCTGGGCTGCGTCAGTCGTGGCCGGCGGTTCCGGAGGTTTGGGCTGCTCGAGACCGACGCTGGCGGGGACGGCCCGAAGAAGGGCGGGGTGTGTGGGTAGCTGAGGCGCGGCAACTGCATGCCCGCAACGGTGGCAAAACTTCGCCTCGGGCGCAAGTTCTCCCCCACACTGCCCACAGACGGCACCCAAGGGAGCCCCACAGCTGATACAAAACGCGGCGCTGTCCGGGTTGCCTTTCTGGCAGAGCGCGCAAATCATCCGGGGATGCTCATCACGCGCTAGCCAAACTAGGTCCTCACTCGGAACCGGACGGGGTGTACCGCTCCCTCACACACTTGTAGAGGCAGTATAACCCCACGTAGGCCACGTGGGCGAAGGGGCTAGAGTCCAGAAGTTCTCGATTGACCACTCGCTTCACTGCGTGCTAGCGTCGCGGTGAACGGCGGCATGTAAGGGAGGGGGAGAGCAGTCCATGCAACAGGTTCCATATATCCTGAGCCAGTTGACCGAGGACGACGTGGGCTGGCTGCTCCTGTCCGGAGAACATCGCACCGTGCCGGCGGGCACGGTCCTCATCGCCGAGGGTCAGCCCACGGAGGCACTGTACATCATCCTCAGCGGCGTCATATGTGTCTCCAATGCCGCAAGTGACGGACAGCAGATCGACCGACTGGGGGCAGGCGAGATATTGGGTGAGGTCTCGCTGGCCGATGGTCGTCCTCCCGCGGCCACGCTCACCGCTGAGAGTGAGGTGCTCGTCTTTGCCATTCCGCGGGAGAGGCTTGTGGCCAAGCTGAGCCTCGATACCGGGTTTGCTGCCCGGTTCTACCGCGTCACCACGACCTTCCTGGCCGACCGCCTACGCCTGATGGGCCGCCTCGTCGACATTGCAGACTGGTCAGAGAGCGCGGCTGCCGACGAGGAAGAGCCGCCCCAGTTCCTGGCCAACGTCCACCTGGCGGCGGCGCGCTTCGAACTCCTGTTGCACCGCTTGCAGCAACCGGCTGCCCTGACCTTGACCGGCAATGACCTCACCATCGACGATGTCGCCCGGGTAGCGTCCGATCCGACCCTGGTTGAGGTAAGCTCCCTGGCCTGGCAGCGGATGGAGCGGGCACGAGCGCTCGTCCAGGACCTGGCCGCGGGCCCCAATCCCATCTACGGCGTCACCACGGGCCTGGGTGCCTTGAAAGAGGTTCGGATCGCCCCCGACCAGATGGACCAGTTCCAGCAGAATATCTTGCTAAGTCACGCCGCGGGAGTCGGTCCCGAATATAGCTCGGCGGTCGTACGTGCAATCATGGTCACGCGCCTGAACGGCCTGGCGCGTGGCGGTGCGGGGATCCAGCCCGCGGTTTTCCAGCTCCTGCTGGCGCTACTCAATGCCGGCATCCACCCCATCGTACCCAGTCGGGGGTCGGTCGGGATGTCCGATCTCACTCAGCTCGCTCACCTGGCCCTGCCCCTTATCGGCCTGGGCGAGGTCGAGTACCTGGGAGAGCGTCTGCCGGCCGGCGAGGCGTTGGCACGGGCCGGACTTCAGCCTGCCCACCTGGGGGCCAAGGATGCATTGGCCCTGTGTAGCGCCAACTCCGCCTCGGTCGGCCACGGCGCCCTGGTCCTGGCCGCCAGCTTGAATTTGCTTGTGTGTGCCGACATCACCGCGGCCCTGAGCCTGGAGGCGTTTGGGGGCAATGTGAGCCTGCTCGGCGAGAGCACGCATTCTGTCCGCCCCCACTCCGGACAGCTCGCCGCGGCGGAGCGGATGCGCCTTCTCCTGGCTGGAAGCAGTCTGTGGGGAGAGACTCCTGCGCGCAGCATCCAGGATCCGCTGAGCCTGCGCTGCGTCACCCAGGTGCATGGCGCCTGTCAGGAAGCGCTCTCGTTCGTCCGCGGCACAGTGGAAACGGAGCTGAACGCGACGGGAGACAACCCGCTCGTGCTGCCTGAGGAGGGCCGCATCATCTCCACCGGCAACTTCCATTCCGCGGGTGTCGCTCTGGGCTTTGATCTGGTCGCCATGGCCCTGGCCCAGGTGTCAAGCCTGACCGCCAGCCGCGTGCTCAGGCTGATGGACCCACATGCGAGCGGGTTACCGCCGCAGCTGACCCCGCATCCCGGCCTCAATTCGGGCCTCGGCATGCTACAGAAGACGCTCGTTGCGCTCAATGCAGAGACCCGGTTCCTGGCAGCTCCCGCTTCGCTCGACTTTATGGCGGTAGCTGGCGACGTCGAGGACCACGCGACCATGGCGACACGCACCGTGAGCAAGGCTGAGCAGATCGTTACCAACACGCGCCGTGCCCTGGCGATCGAATTGATCTCGGCCAGTCAGGCGCTGGACCTGCGCCACGGCGGCCGGCTCGGCGTGGGAACACAGCTCGCGTTCGACGCTGTACGTGAGGTCGTTCCCTTTATGGCCCAGGATGTCTACCTGGCGCCGGCCATCAACGCAGCGGACCAACTCCTGGCCTCGGGCCAGCTGCGCGCCGCCGTGGGCGACGTGCTCCCACACGCACAGATGTGAGTGCCTGGACATCGCCCCACGTACATTCCGCCGCGACTGATATAGTAGCTTGGTCATTATCAGCCGGGCGAAGCCGCCAGCGCCGGATTCCGGGCTACCTTTGGCTATGGCCTCTGGCGTGATGCATTCGGAGGAGATTGAGGATTTGGTCACGACCACCTGGGACGAGACGCCAGCCCATGCAGGTGGTCGCATCACTGCAGCGCGCGGCACGGCACTCCGCTGCAAAGGTTGGCGCCAGGAAGCCCTGCTGCGCATGCTGGAAAACAACCTGGAGAATGCCGAGCGCCCGGAGGACTTAGTCGTCTACGCAGGCTTCGCCAAGGCAGCC
>JAICWV010000177.1 GCA_025966365.1 Chloroflexota bacterium
AGGGAAGTGCGGGAAGGACAAGCGCGCTCACGCCGTGATCCCTATCCGCCTTCTGGGCCGCCGCCAGCATCAGGCGCTCGGCAAACCAGGTATCGAAGTCGACGGGAAGGTGCGGGCCCTGCTGCTCGGTACAGCCGATCGGCACGATGGCGACAGCTCCGCGCCTCGCTCGTTCGGCTATCTCCTCATAGGTGAGGTCGCCGAATCGAAGACGGTCTGTCACTGTTGCCCGTCGCTCATTCGCCTGCTGCCAGGGGATCCAGCCGGCGTTCGCACATCAAACAGCGACATACTCGGCAGTGCTCGTGGACGGGGGACAGGCTCACTGTCTTCTCGAAGACCTGCCAGGTGCATGGCTATAGCCTCCCGCATGTTCTGCAGTGTTTCCTCTCGCGCGGTTCCGATCGTCACGCAGCCGGGGAGATCCGAGACGTAAGCACTGTCGTTGTGCTTCGCCCGTTCCACGATCGCCGGATACTGGATCACCTGGTCTCCGATTCTCCGCTTACCGGTGCCATCCGGATATCCCAGGCGTGCAGCACCGAGTCAGCATGCTTCACGGCACCGTGTGTGATGCGAAGATAATTCCGCACTGCGCGGTTGTAGGTTTCGGCGCCGGGATCCTGGCCCGAGACCAGGTCTTGAGCGACCACGTAATGGTAGCCGCGCTCCTCGGCGCCCAGGACGGCATAAAGGACGCAGCAACACAGCTCGACGCCGCCGATGATTAGCCCCTCTACGCCAAGATGCTCAAGAAGATCGAGAAACTCCTGACTCTGCCAGATGTCGAATCGGTACTTGGTGACGACATGTCCCTCTGGGATCGGATCGACGAAGAGTCGAGCGCCCCAGGATCCTGCCGCACACAGTCCGTCGGCCCGCTCCCACCTCCGCTGTCGGGCGGTGAGCTTGTTGAGATCAAGCACTTGCTGGGTATAGATGACCTGTACGCCTCGGGCTGAGACTTCGGCAGCAAAAATATTGGCACGGTGCGCCGTTATCGCGTTGAGGGTATTTGTCGGCGCCGTGTTATGGAACAGCTCTGGACTGCAGAAGTCGTTCTGAAAGTCAACAAGAAGCAGTGCCGTCTGGTCGGGCCGCAAGTCGAGAAATTTCTGCCCTGTCACCGTAGTGCGTGTCACAGGTGCAATTATTCCACCGGAACCCGATAGCGCGGCACTGGTCGCAATTTAATGCGCCAGCTTGTAGAGCAGCCGGTCCAGCTCTTCCACTTCGCCGGGTCCGAGCCGGTCCAGCATGTGCTCCTGGATGCCGCGGATATGCACTTCGCTGCCTCGCTCCAAAATCTCCCGTCCTGTCTCCGTCAGGCCGACGTATTGCACCCGCCGATCAGTGGGGCAGGGGCGCCGCTCCACGTAGCCCGCCGCTTCCATCCGGTCCACCAGGCGGGTCACGCCGCCGCTGGTAAAGGCGGTCGCCTCCGTCAGCTCGCTCATGGGACGTACCCCCTCTGGACTCCGGCCGATGTGAAGGAGCACGCCGTACCAGAGCAGGGGAAGGCCCACTTCCTGCTGCATCTCATCATCGAGTTGCTGCCGGAGGGACGCATATGCCTCGACCAGCCGCCCAAACAGCGTGATCCGGGGGTCGCCGATGATAGATGTCTCGTCCATACTCCCATCATAGGGCGAAAGTACTTGACGTGTCAACTATTGACTGATAAGATATAGACAGAGCCTTCGACTGACGGTCTCTCTAGATACAGCACGAAATGGACGGAACCATGACTACCAACGACTCGATTCCCGCCGGCGCCCACATCGGGCACACCCATCTCAAGGCGGCCGATCTGGATCGGCAAGTTGCCTTCTATCACGACCTGCTGGGCTTCGATGTGGTTCAGCGTATGGGTGATCAAGCTGCCTTCCTCTCGGCCGGCGGCTACCATCATCACCTGGCCATGAACACCTGGGAGAGCAGGAACGGCGAGTCGCCCGCCCGCGGCACTACCGGCCTCTATCACATCGCCATCAACTACCCCACCCGCAAGGACCTCGCTATCGTCATCAAGCGTCTCCTCGAGGCCGGCTGGACGCTCGACGGCGCCTCCGATCACCTCACCCACGAGGCGGTCTACCTCACCGATCCCGAGGGCAACGGCCTGGAGCTGGCCTGGGACCGTGACCCCAGTGTGTGGCGGAAGCCGGATGGCAGCATCACCATGGGCAGTGAGCCCCTGAACTTCCAGAGCCTTCTGGCCGAGGCCGAGGGCGCCGACTGGCCCGAGGGCCGGGCCCCCGAGGGAACGCGCATTGGCCATGTGCACCTGAAGGTGTCCGACATCGATCAGGCGGTCCACTTCTATCACGACCTGCTCGGCTTCGATCAGATCGCCCGCCTCGGGAATAGCGCCGCCTTTCTCTCCGCGGGCGGCTACCATCACCACCTTGGCCTCAACACCTGGGAGAGCGCGGGCGGACAGCCCCCGGCACCCGGCACCACCGGCCTCTATCATCTGGCCATCAACTACCCGACGCGGGAGGATCTGGCGCGCGCCGTCAAGCGGCTCTTCGACAACGGCTGGGCCATCGACGGCCTCAACGACCACGGCACCCACATGGCCATCTACCTGCACGACCCCGACTTCAATGGGATCGAGCTGGCCTGGGATCGGGACCGGAGTGAGTGGCCGCGCAATCCCGATGGGAGCGTGAATCTCTTCGGCGGCAAGCCGTTCGATATTCAGGAGTTCGTGGCCTCGGCGGACAGGCCGGTCACGGCCTAGCTCTTGCACTGGCCACTTCCCGGAGGCGCGATCGCATGAACCCACCCATCCCCGGCATCCACCACGTCACCGCCATCGCCAGTGACCCGCAGCAGAATATCGACTTCTACACGGGCGTGCTCGGCCTGCGGCTGGTCAAGCTGACCGTGAACTTCGACGATCCGCGTGCCTATCACCTCTATTACGGTGACGGCACCGGCGATCCGGGTACCGTCCTGACGTTCTTTTCCTGGCCGGGAGCGCGCCGCGGACAGCCGGGCGCCGGCCAGATCGGCATCACCTCCTTTGCTGTTCCCCCCGATTCGCTCCCGTACTGGCGGCACCGCCTGTCCGCGGCCGGGGTGCGTCTCGATACCGATCTCACCGCGTCCGGGGATCGCTTCGGGCAGCGCATTCTGACCTTCCAGGATCACGATGGCATGACGCTGGAGCTGGTCGAAGTTGAGGGCGCGGCCGAGAGGCCGTTCTGGCAGGGAGCGGAGGTGCCCGCTCCGCACGCGCTGCGCGGCTTCCAGGGGGTGACACTGGAGGAGGAAGGCTTCGAAGCGACCCGCCATTTTCTGACGGACGTGATGGGATTCGCCCAGGCTGGCGAGGACGGGCAGGTCTTTCGCTTTACCACCGGCGACGATGTGCCCGGGTCGGTGATCGATGTCCGCACCGCGCCCAGCCTGCTTCCCGGCCGGATCGCCGTGGGCTCGGTGCATCATGTGGCCTGGCGCGTCCCCGACGACTCCGCGCAGGTGGCGTGGCGGGACATGCTGGTGAGTGCCGGCCTCAATGTGACGCCGGTTCTGGATCGCCAGTACTTCCACTCTATCTATTTCAACGAGCCGGGCGGCGTCATTTTCGAGATCGCCACCGATCCGCCGGGCTTCACCACCGACGAGTCGCTGGAGACGTTGGGGTCCCATCTGAAGCTGCCGCCGTGGCTCGAGCCGCGCCGAGACCTCATCGAGCGCTCTCTGCCGCCGGTACGGCTGCCCGGCGTTCCTTCGGCCCGGTAAACCGCCGCTCCGGAACCCTCCCCGGCTCGCAGCATAGCCTCATAGATGGCCATGGTTCGATCCGCCATCTGCCGGATCGAGTACCGTTCCGCCACACGCTCCCGCCCCGCCTGGCCGAATTGCCACCTCCGGGTCGGGTCCACCAGCGCAAGAACGGCCGCGGCCAGAGAGGCGATGTCGCCTACTGGAACGATGGAACCGGTGATGCCGTCCACTATCTGTTCGGGCATGTCACCTACCGCGGTTCCGACAACCGGGCAACCGGCGGCCATCGCTTCCAGGGGGACGAGAGGGCAGGCATCCCGCCGGGACGGCACCACGGCCACATCGGCTGCGCTGTAAAGCCGGCTCGCGTCGTTCCGCACGCCGGCGAGCGTGAAGCGCGATCCCAGGCCATGCTGCGCGATGCGCCGCTCGATCTCGCCCTGGAGGGGGCCGCCGCCGACCATGAGGAAATGCGCGCACTGGTTGCGGGCGGCGACCCGAGCCGCCATTTCGACGAAGAGCAGGGGGCCCTTGTCGGCGACGAACCTGCCGGTAAAGCCAACGATGAGGGCCCGGGGCGGGAGACCCAGCGCACCCCGCATCTGTTCTCTATCGATGGACGGGTCCGGGGGCAGAGGAACGCCGTTCGGAATCAGCAGCGTGGGCAATCCTGCGACAGCGGGCTGTGTCGCCAGGCCGCGGGCGACGGCGATATTCATACGGGCACGTGAAGCGGCCCAGCGGCCAAGCACCTGGTGATACGGCGGCTGCCAGGTGGAGTCGCTGTGGTGGGTCATCACCAGCGGCAGCCGGTGAACTGCGGTGGCTGCCGCTGCCGCCAGGGCGGACGCGTGCAAGTGGGCGTGGACGAGGTCCACGCGCTCCTCGGCCAGGACTCGGATCAGGCGTGCCGCGAAGCGGAGGGGAAGACGATGCGAGATAGAGTCCCGGGCCAGGGAATAGATTGCAGTTTCGTCACAGCCCGCGACCTGCCGTGCGCCGGACGTCGCGATCAGGCAGCGATGCCCACGGGCGTGCAGGGCATCGATCAAGGACAGCACGTGCCGCTGGGCGCCGCCCACCTCCAGCGTGTCAATAACGTGCAGAATCCGCAGCGGAGCGTCTACCATGCGGTACTCTAGACCACAAGTGCGCGCCTGCGCGTTGGGATGAGGACCATGGGAACTCCAATCGGTGCCACCCTGATCTCCGAAGACGGCATTCAGCCGGTCGTGGACGTGGCGGCCGAACTGGCCTGTCCCACCGGCCTGATCGAGCTCCAGTACGCCTATGGGCCGGACCTGGTGCCGCCGCCCGAGGCTCTGTCCGAGGGCATGTGGCGCTGGCGGAATCTCCTGCCGCTTGAGGACGGGCCCATCCTCTATCCGCTGCCGGTGGGCGGAACGCCCCTGCTGGCGCTTCCCGGCCTTCGCCGTCTCATCGGCCTCCCCTCGCTCTATCTGAAGACCGAGACCCGCTCACCTACCGGCTCCAACAAGGACCGGGCCACGGCGCTGGTCCTGGAATACGCGCTGCGCGAAGGCGCGACGACCGTCACCGCCGCGTCCACCGGCAATGTGGCCGTCTCGCTGGCGACGGGCGCGGCCGCCTCCGGCGTGCGGGCGGTCATCTTCGTGCCCGAGGACGTGGGAGAGGGCAAGCTGCGAATGATGCGGGCTACCGGAGCCACCGTCTTTCGGGTGCGCGGTGGCTACAAAGATGCGTTCAAGCTCTCCCGCGCCTGCGCCGCCGCCTACGGCTGGCTCGACCGCAACACCGGCGCCAATCCGGTCACGCTGGAGGCAAAGAAGACAGTGGCACTGGAGATCTGGGACCAATTGGGCCGGGAGGTTCCGGATGTGGTGGTGGTGCCGGTGGGCGATGGCACCACGCTCTCGGGCATCGCCAAGGGCTTTCGCGAGCTGATCGCCTGTGGTGTCTCCGATCGTGGGCCCCGCTTACTCGGCGTGCAGGCGGAGGGCTGCCAGCCGCTGAAGCGAATCTGGGCCGGGGAAGAGCCGGTTCCTGCCGCCGGGACGATCGCCGACGGCATCAACGTCAGCTATCCGATCAACGGCGTTACCGCCGTCCGCGACGTCCGTGATTCCGGCGGAGCCTTTATCGCCGTCTCCGATGACGCCATTCGCGCCGCCATCAGCA
>JAICWV010000146.1 GCA_025966365.1 Chloroflexota bacterium
CGTTCCGGCCTCTGGGACGCCATCCTCGCCATCCTTTCCCCGCCGGTCAGCACGCCTGTCCCTCCTCCATGATCTGGCACTGTAGTACTACGAAGGGGTGGCGATCAATCTGGTTAGTACGGAACGGGGAAGCATCAATCGGGTAGTTACGAAGGGATGGCGATCAATCGGGTGCAGACGAAGGGATGGCGATCAACCGGGTGCGGACGAAGGGGGTGCGGGTCAATCGGGCAGATGTACACACAGATATAAAGGGGGGAGAGATGAATCAGGCCGCTGCGGATTTATGACGATAGATGGGGCGAAGCGGACGCGACGGCTGAATTGATCAGTCCTCGGAATGCTTCAGGACCATGAGGTAAGTGGGCTCGGGCTCGTCGGGGAGGTGTTTGGTGATGAGGTGCTGGAAACCGGCCTTTTCGTAGGCGCGGATGGCGGCGCGGTTCTCGACCGAGGGGTCGATGCTGACGGTGGTAACGCCGGAAGGGAAGATGACGGACTCGAGAAAGGCGCGGAGGATAGGGCCGCCCAGGCCGCGGTGGAGGTAGTCGGCGCGCCCGATGTAGAGGTCGATCCCGGCAGCATCGGGCGGGACGGGGAGGTGCTGAGCGTAATCGGGGAAGTCGCCCACGCGGTAGGTCTGGATGAGGCCGATCGGCGTCTCGTCTACCTGGATGATGAAGCAGCGGACGGCCTCGTCGCCGCTGATGCGAGGCATGTACTTCTCCGCGACCTGCTGAGGGGTCAGCGGCTCGTGCCACCAGCGGAGGACGTGGGGGGAGTTGCGCCACCTGTAGATGGCGGGGAAGTCGGACGCTGCCAGCGGATGGAAGGAGATAGCCGCGTCGGAAAGGGGCGCTCGCAGCACATCCAGCCGGTCCAGAGTCTCGAGTAGCAGCACCATGCCCATGAAATGAATCGCCGTCAGGCCGGCTCGCTCCGCGGCCTCGACGTTGGCCATGGTGTCGTCGACGAAGATACAGCGCTCGGGACGGACGCCGAGCCGCTCGGCCGCCTGAACGAAGATCGCTTCATCGGGCTTTGCCATGGCCATCCGGGCGCTGTTACAGATGAGATCGAAGTGGCCGGACAGGTCCAGCGTCTGGAGGTCGCGTTCCAGACGGGTAGTGGCATTGCTCAGGAGCCCAACGCGCATGCGTGCCCGCAGCCGGTCGACCAGGCGGAGCATCTCCTCATCGATACGCCCGATTCCGGCGTCATTGGTCCAGGCTCTGCCGACTCCATCAACGCCGTGTGCTTCCTGAATGGCGCGATCGATGGCGGCACGCCACGTCTCGTCGTCGATGGCGCCGGTGACGGCTTGACGGAGCAGATCGGGCTCGAAGGCGGCCGCGGCGATGGCGCCGGGCCGGAGCCCGAAGCGCTCCTCGACACGCGCAGAGAGGTCTTCCGGCCAGTGCCGGATCACGCCGTCGAGGTCGAAGAGGATGCCGTCGTGGACCACGGATCAGAATAGCCCCGTCTCCCTATAATGGCCAGCCAGGGAGGAACGGGATGCCTGATACGAGCTTCTATCTTGACGCACTCCGTCGCGAGAGCGCAGACTTCGCCACCGCGGCCCGACGCAATGCGGAGCGAACCGATGTCCCGGTGCCGGGGTGTCCCGACTGGAACCTGACCGACCTGGTTCTGCACCTGGGTGGCGTCCATCGCCACGTCAATTTCCGGGTTCGCAACCGCATCTATCCCTTTCGCAGCTTCACTCCCGAGGAGCTGGGCGAGATGATGGAACTCTCCGAGGAGTACGCGGCCTGGGACGAGACAGGTGCGCCGCGGGATCGTCCCCTTCCCGGGGATCTCGTGGTCTGGTTCGAAGAGGGGGCTTCGCGCCTGGCCGCGACGCTGGAAGAGGCGCCACCCGACGAGCAGGTCGGGACCTGGTTCGAGCTGAACCAGACGGCCGGATTCTGGCAGCGGCGCATGGCCCAGGAGGTAAGCGTGCACCGCTGGGACGCACAATCGGTGGGCGGTGATACGAAACCCATCGAGCGCGAGCTGGCGGCCGACGGCGTGGATGAGGTGCTGGACGTCATGCTTCCGGCGGATGAGGCGCACGGTGAGGGAGAGAGCATCCATTTCCACAGCACCGACAATGCCGGTGAGTGGCTTCTTCGTCTGGAGCCCGATGGCTCGCTGGTGACGCACGAACACGCCAGGGGCGATGTCGCCGTGCGTGGAACTGCCTCCGACCTGTTGCTCTATCTGTGGGGGCGTCCGGTCGGGGATCGCGTGGACGTGCTGGGCGACCAGACGGTGATGGACAGGTTCTTCGCGTCGGTTGACGAGAGCTAGATCCAGGTGATGTTCCTGGAAACGGAGCGGCTCTATCTGATCGAGTGGCCGCTGGAAGTGATGGAGCGGCGTCTGCGCGAGGACGACTTCGAAGCGGAGGTACCGGTCGGCGGCCGTACCTTGCGGGTCCACTTCCCGCCCGAGTGGCCGGGAGACGCGCTTGGATTATTCGACGGCACCATCCGGCAGATGCGCGAGAATCCGGACTATGAGCCGCTGGGTGGTGCCATCGTCGAGCGAGCATCCGGCGAGGCGGTGGGCGGGATGTCTTTCCGGCGCCATGCCGACCAGCCCGGAACCATGGAGCTGGGCTACGGGATCAACCCCTCGCACTGGAACCGGGGCTATGCCACCGAGATGGCGCGAGCGATGGTGGCGTGGGCGCGGGAACAGCCGGATGCCGAGCACATCGTGTCCGAGTGTCTCACCGAGAACCTCGGCTCCATCCGGGTGCTGGAAAAGACCGGGTTTCATCGCACCGGCGAAAGAGACGACGAAGAGGGCCGGCTGATCACCTGGGAGATCTGAAGGCTCTGCAGTGGCGCTGGATGGACCCCGGGTGGTTGAAACGGTGCCGGCCCTGCCTACTCTGGTGGAAGGGCACGCGGTCCGCGGACGCGCTGCTACGCCGATTGATGGCGGCGGCGGTGGCCCGGCTCGCTGAGGGCGCCGTCAGCAAGCTGCAGGAGCACGTCGATGTCGAACGGCTTCTCTAGGGTGTGGACTCCTCGCTGGGCGAGCCAGTCCCGCCGGTCGCGGATCTCGTCGGTGGCTGCGCTACAGACGATCACGGGGACGTGGAAGGTGCGCGGGTCGCCATCGAGAAGCGTCAAAATATCCCAGCCGCAGGCGCCGCGCTTGATACGAAGGTCGAGGACGATCAGGTCCGGCTTCGCCGCGACAAGGTTGGCGAAGATGTCCCCCCTGCCATCGAAGCCGAGTGTGTCCCACCCGCGCTCGGCAAAGACCCAGGCGACAAGCTCGAGGAAGGTCGCGTCGTCGTCCACCACAGCGATCCGCATCGGACCGTCCATTTCTGTGCTTGGCCGCTATCCATTACGGATCATAGCACCCAGAATCCGGGTGTCAAGCCTGCTTCTGCGTCTCCAGCTTTCGCACGGCCGGGAGGCGGGTGAAGATGTTCTGCTGGATGGCGGCAGCCACCAGGAAGCCCCCGGCGAAGAAAACGCCGGTGATAGAGCACAGTGCCAGCCAGGCGATCCAGACCACGGCGCCGGCCACAGTGGAGACGGGGTACATGACCAGCAGGAGCAGCGCGTTGCGATAGACGAGCAGGAGGTTCCCGGGCTCCATGACCAGCAGGAGCGGATAGACGTAGAGGTGGATGGTGATCCAGACGCTCAGCGCCATAATGGCGACGATCGAGAGGATGAGGCCGGGGACGCTGAGCGAGCCGGGGCCGGAGGCGAGGTGGGTGTAGAAGGTGACATTGGCAATCAGGACGATGGTGACCACGGCGCCCACCAGCCAGGTGCGTAGAGCTAGCCGCCAGTTCCCATCGAATCCGCGCCAGGCATCGCTGGTCACGACCAGATCGGCAGTGGCGAGCTCGCGCGCGATCACCTGGCCGGCCGCGCTTCCCGGATAGGGGAGGATCCCAAGAAACAGGAGGATGCAGGCGGGAATGACGGCGTAGGACTGGACATCCACGGTCACGATGGCCAGCACCAGCAGGAAGGGAAGGTCTGCGGCGAGGGCGGTCAGGCTGGAGACCAGGGTGATGGAGATATGGGTATAGACCTGCAGCACCGATGCGAAGAGCGAGCGCAGAACGAGCATTATCGGGGATCACGCGGAGAGCAATAGTGCACGACAAACCTCGCCGCACCATAGCAAATGCAGAGTGCGGTAGCCTTGTATATCGGTAGTGAGGTGGAGGGACGATGGACTTTGCGATGAAGATCGACCCTGGAGCGTTGGTCAACTTGCCGGACGTCAAGTCGAGCGATATGGCCGTTCACGTGACCGACAGCGAGCTGGCCGTGCATTTCGGTCCCGAATTCGACGCGCGCATAGACCGGCAGTCCATCAGGAGCGCGATGCTCATGGAGGACCCGCGTCCCGCGGTGCATCTGCCCATGGGGATCTCCGCCGCGGTCGAGCGGCTGGGGCGCGGGACCGTGGCCATCATCACCTCGCAGACCGGACTGGTCCGCGTTGAGTTCGACCGGCAGGTGGAGGGAATGGTCCGGCCGCCGGACTACTCGCGAGGCAAGGCGCCGCGTGATGCCGCGCCGGTGCAGTTCGACGGCATGATCCTCAGCGTTCAGGACCCCCAGGGCCTGGTAAACGCGCTCAGCGGACGCGCAAGTGCAGCGGGCGCCCGCAGCGTGTCCAGGGAGTAAAGCCGGCGGCCAGGCCCAACTGATCGGTCGCGGCGAGTCACTGAGGAGCCGGGATGAAAGAGGCCAGGCTGATGGACCGGCACAGTGTACAAAGAGACGCGATGGATGATGGCACCTGCACCCGATGCGGCGCTCCCAGCGAGGGGGAGCACTGTTCACCCTGCCGGGAGGAGCTACTGACCCTGGCGCGCTCGGCCCTGCAGTGGGCGGGGGAGAAACGGCCGCCTGCCATCGACATGAGCGCCGAGAGCGCCACGCCGGACATGCCCTCCTTTGCGGCGCCCCCGGCCGGCGCCCAGCCCTACCACGGCTTTCCCCTTCTGGAGAACGTCACTGCTTCAGGTTTCCGGCTGGGGATGATCACCAACTTCCTGGCGTTTCCCGAGACGCGGGGCGATGCCTACGTGATCGCGCCGGACGGCAGCCGCGCCGGATTGGTGTGGGAGGAGACGGACCGCACCTACTTCGAGCAGGCCGGACCCATCTCCGAGGATCGCTGGGGCGTGTGGGCAGCGGGGTTCGTCCATCCCATGCGCAGCAAAGCGGACGCCCGCAAAAATCTGGAGACCATCGTGCCAGGCCTCCGGGATGCCTGGCAGCGCTGGGTGCGCGGCGAGTACGACGAGATGTTGCCGACCTCCGAGCTGATCGAGCGGCAGCGGGAACTGCTGGAGAGTGAGGATCCGGAGGTGGTGGCGCGCGCCAACCTGGACCTCGGCGAGCTGCTGGAGGAGGACGGCGATACTGACGGCGCCATGGCTGCATTCAGCCGCGCGATGGCGTCGCCGCTGCAGTGGTCGGTGGCCTGGGGCGCATATCGCATGGCCGGGCTCTACACCATGCGCGGAATGACCGAGCAGGCCGAGGAGGCACTGCGCTACGCTATCGCCATCGGTGTGTCCCCGCTTACGGGCCTCGCCGCTCTGGAGTTGGGCGCGCTGCTGGAGCGTCAGGAAAACAGCGCCGGAGCGAAAGCGGCGTACCAGATCGCTATGGGCTCAGACGACGGCGATGCGGCCGCGGCGGCTGCCAATCAGCTTGCCTTTCTGCTGCAGGCGGAAGGAGATGCGGAGGCGGCGGAAAAGCTGTACCGGGAGATCGTGGAGTCGGGGTCGCCGGAGGCGGCCGGTTGGGCCGCCTATAATTTGGGCCTGCTGCTGGAGCGGCGCGGCGATGCTCAAGAAGCGCGGGAGGTCTGGCAGAAGTCGGCCGAATCGGAGCACGCGAACGGCGATGCAGCCTACGCGCTGGGGCGACTTCTTGAAGCGGACGGAGACACGGCCGGAGCGCTGGAGGCGTACCGGGTGGCGGTCAATACCATTCCCGCCGATGATATCGGCTTTCCGGCTGTTGCCGCCGCCTCGCTCCTCGACGATGTCGGGGAGATCGAGGAAGCGGTGCGGATGGACGCTCGCGCCATCGACACCGGCGTGCCCCGCCACATGGGCTGGGCGCTGACGAATCTGGGCCGGATTCTAGAGCGGCTGGGCGACCACGACGATGCCGAGCAAGCGTATCGCGACGCTATCGCCCTGGGCGTTCCCGAAGTGACCGAGGCCGCCGGGCGGTATCTGGAGAGGACTGCGTAGCTACTCTTCCTCGTAGATTGTCTCTTCGTAGCCTGGGTTCTGCATGATGCCGGTTTGCTCCCCATACCGGTTGTACACGGGGGTATCGGGACGGAAGCCGGTAGGCATCCGGAGTAGCCCCACCACGTAGACGAGGAAGAAGAGGATGGAGAGAATACACAGGGCGGCGATAACTCCTTCGACGATCTGCATCACTCCCTCCGCAGCACGATGTCGGAGCCGATGGACGCCACGCGCTCCCAGGGAATCTCCTTGCCGTGCTCCGTCTTGGTCCAGCCCACGCGGCTGATCAACGCCTTCTCCCCCACCACCAGCGCCGTGACGCAGAGGGTATCGCCGCGACGCTCCGCCCTGAGCTCATGGACCCTTCCCACGCGAGCCCCATCGGCGTCGCGGACCTCGAGGCCGAGGATCTGGTATATCCGCAGGCGGCGTGTCATCGCTCGGAGAACGGAAGCGGCTTGAGCCAGCGCTTCCAGACGGCTTCCTGCGTGCGTAGCAGTCCGGCCTTCACACGATCCAGGTCGATATGGACGGCGACATCGATCTGGGTGACATGCGACCAGCCGATTTCGATCGGATCCGGCGGGTCGAGGTGCAGGAGCGACGTTCGGACCCAGATGGTCGCCAGGTCCATCCAGTCAGGAAGGAGGGAGACGAAGGAATCGGGACCGGTGAGAATGGCCGCGACCTGGAGTGCTCCGTCGTCGTGTAGCTCCAGCATCAGGTCGTTGACCTTCCCTGCCTTGTGGCCGTTCCTGTCGACGATCTCTTTATCCAGTACGAGTCGCATCAGATACATCAGCCGCCTCCGCCGCCGAGAATGAAGAGAGGAATAGTCGCGAGGGTCACCAGGACGAGCACGGCGAGGAAGAAGAGGCTGGCAATGTTGGTGAGCCGGCCGTTCTTCATCTCTCCCATATACTCCTCGTCGTTGGCGACGATGAACAGAGGGATGAAGGTAAAGGGAAGGGAGAAGGCGGCAAGGGCCGTGGTGTAGATGGTGAGCTGGATAGGGTCAATGCCGATGAAGGCGATGATGACCGCGGCGATCACCGCCAGGATGGTGGTGAAGGAGAAGATGGGCGCGCCTTTGGGGTTGTGGGACTGGCCCCAATCCCAGCCGAAGAACTGCGCGGTCGTGTAGGTGGTGGCGAGGGTAGCCTCCATGGCGGCGCCGCCGGTGGAGGCGAAAGCGCCGAGCAGAAACACGAGGAATCCGGCAGTACCCAGTGAGGTGATCACCGGAACCGGAATGCTGGGGAAGGCCTGCGACTGGATCTGGTGCGGGAAGAAGGTCTGGGCGGCGACGACCATCATGGCAATGACGATGAGGGAGCCGAAGGTGAAGCCGATGATGGTGGTGGCGCGGTTGGTGATGAAGTCCTTGCCGGTCCATTTCTCCTCGATCGCGCCGGAGGAATAGAAGAAGACCTCGTAGGGGGTCATGAAGGCGCCCAGCAACGCCACCGCCTGAAAAGCGTATGGGAACAGCTTCCTCCCCTGCGGGATGGTGGGCATAACCATCTGACGCGCCACCTGATCCCAGGGTGGGTTGAGGTTAATTGCGGCGACGATAAAGATCAGAAGGGCGAGGCCGAGAATGGCGGCGCCGTTCTCGACCAGGCTGAAGGAGCCGAACCAGAGGATGATCAAGACCAGGAGACCGGCCACCGGCACCCACCACAGGTAGGAGAGATGGGTGATGAGCTGGATCACCAGTGCCATGCCGCAGATTTCGATGACGATGGTGAGGACGTTGATCAGCATGGCGACGCCGAGGGCAACCAACCCGACCTTGTATCCGAGGCGCTCGCGTATCACGTCGAAGATGGATCGGCCGGAAGCGATGGCGACGCGTCCCACGGTGTCGATGAAGACCATGATGCCCAGGACGCCGACGGTGATGGTCCAGAGCAGGGCAAAGCGGTACTGCGCGCCGGCCTGGGAGGTGGTGACTAACTCCCCCATATCCACGAAGCCGCCGACGGCAGTGACGATGCCCAGGCCCAGGCTGCTGACCTTACCCAACGGCGCTTCTCATGGGGTGGGGGTGGGAAGGGGTTTGACCACGGCCGTGAGCTGTGCCTGCGCGGTGGCGTCTTGCGGACCGACCTGCATCTGGGTACGATAGCCGTTGGCCAGCCAGAGCGCAGCCAGGATCACCACCAGCAGACCACCGATCGCCTTCCTCACGGGAATCCGACTAGCAATCCGCGTGCCGGGGAGACATATGGTCCTGACCATCGTGGCCCGGTGCATCAAGCCCCCTGCGTATTCGTCCGAAATGTCGTCCCCGCTTCGTATCTGCCCGATTGATCGCCCCCCTCCGTCATTGCCCGATTGATCGTCCCCCTCCGTCATTGCCCGATTGATCGTCCCCCTCCGTCATTGCCCGATTGATCGCCCCCCATCCGTAGTGGCCCGATTCATCGGGCTTTCGGGTAGCGAGCGAGCCCCGCGTTCAGCGGGGCGATGCGCGCGGCGAGACCCAGGGCGATCGAGGAGGGATTGGGGCATGGGGCCCGGGGTATCGAACCCTGC
>JAICWV010000243.1 GCA_025966365.1 Chloroflexota bacterium
AGGTCGGCATAGGTGGGGGTCACGACGTCCTTGAAGCGGAGGGAATCCTTGGCCAGGGTCAGGTCCTCGAGCGCCTTGTGGGCGGCATGGAGGACTGTCGCGGCCGGGGCCTCGTAGATCTCTCGCGACTTCAGCCCCACCAGCCGGTTCTCGATCATGTCGATCCGCCCCACGCCGAAGCGGCCGGCGATGTCGTTGAGCTCTTCGATCATGGCCAGGAAGGGCAGCGGTTCGCCGTTGAGCGCGACGGGAACACCGGCCTCGAAGGCGATCTCGACATAAAAGGGCTCATCCGGCGCCTGCTGCGGACTGACGGTCCACTCGTAGGCATCCTCCGGCGGCTCGGCGTTGGGATCTTCCAGGATGCCGCACTCGGCGCTGCGTCCCCAGATGTTCTCGTCGGTGCTGTAGGGTGACCCGACATCTACCGGCACCGAAATGCCGTGCTGTTTGGCGTAGTCGATCTCCTGCTCGCGCGACATGCGCCACTCCCTGATGGGGGCGATCACTTTGAGATCGGGCGCCAGGGCGGTGGTGGCGACGTCGAAGCGGACCTGATCGTTACCCTTGCCGGTGCAGCCGTGGGCGATCAGGGAGGCGCCGGTGCGCCGCGCGACATCCACCATCAGTTGCGCGATCAGCGGCCGCGCCAGCGCCGTGGCCAGAGGATACGTGCCCTCATAGACGGCATCCGCCTGCAGCGACGGCAGCACGAAGTCGTCGGCGAACTGCTCGCGGGCGTCGATGACGTACGCCTCGACCGCCCCTGTCTGCAGCGCCTTCTGCCGCGCTGCCTCCAGATCGATGCCGCCACCCAGATCGGCGGTGAGCGTGACGACCTCCAGACCGTAATGGTCCATCAGCCATCGAATGGCAACCGAGGTATCGAGCCCGCCGGAATACGCCAGTACAACCTTTGTCATGTGTGTCTCCTCGCCAAATAAAAAAGCCCGTCCACAAAGGGACGAGCGTTCTACCCGTGGTGCCACCCTGATTGCCGGAAAGAAACCGGCCACTCATTCCAGTTGCTAACGAGGACTGTCCCCGCGCGAAACGCGATGCAAGGCAGGGCCCGTTTCCGCGGCTGTGCCGGGCTTCCACCATCCCCGACTCGCTACCGGCGCCGCGTACTCATCTCCGCCGTTATGTCACTATACCAACCGTTCGCCGGGAACCGTCAAGAGCAAGGAGCCGTGGGGCGCCGCCTCACGCCACCCCTGGGATGCGGCGTTTGTACTTCTTCCCTGGACATTCGTCGTTACCGCAACTTCACTGCGGTCTGTTCGGCCCGCTCCGATGGGTACCCGAAGCAGCACAGCACCGATTCCAGCACCGCGATACGTGGAACCACCTCCTGACGTTCCGTGCTGTAGTCGCGGCCCTTGTGGCCGCCTGGTCTGGCAACCGCCATGCGTCGGTGCCCGTTCATTCCTCGGGTGCAGGGCGTTGGGCAACCACAAGGGTTGCCGCTACGGGACGATGGAATCTGGAGGTTGTCAGCGCATCGAGGATGCAGGGATCGAAGCCGCACTGCGGTGCGGCGCCCAATGAAGTTGGGCGAACTACGAAGCGCTGCTCGAGAGAACGGAGAATCCGGCTCTTGAACCATTCCATCTACGGCGGTTGTAACGCCATGGGCGGATGGCCAGGCTAGACACGCTGCATGCAGCGTCATACGATTGGTCCAACGCCGGGCTCGCGTCGACCAGAGATTGAGAAGGGGTGATGGTCTGGCAGCATGAAGTGACTGATGTCCACGGTGATTGCGCTCTCGATGTCCTTCAGCCCCACGCTGTTTCCCAGGGCATCGGCGGCGGCAGACTACGCCGAAGCGAACATCCAGGCAGTGTTCAAACCACAGCAGGACGTGCCTCCTGGGATCCACCTAGAATCGACCGATCTGCAAGGCGTCTGGTCCGGGGAACGATGATACTTGACACACGGGAGCACTACGGACCGCTGGAGACGAGTGCCGCCGGCGCGCTTGTGATTGCCGGCCTGACGCTCGGCGCCGCGGCACTTCTGGTCTCCGGGATGCATGACGCCGAGGTCGGTCCCTACGGGCAGTTCTTTCGGCCAGGCGTGACATCTCTGGCTCTACCTGGCGGTGTCCTGGCCCTGACCGGCCAGATTTTGATCATCTGGTCTCGTTCTCGCCACCGTCCCGGCTGGGCGGCAATCGGCGCGGTAGCTTCCTTTGTTGCCGTCGTCGCCCTCTTCGTGCTCGCGGCCGATGCGCTGCGGCTCTCCGCCACGTGCTTGCCGGACGACGGATGCGACAGCCCGCCTTACGGCTCCCTCTGGATGAAGTCAACGGGCGCCGAAGCCCTACTTGTTCTCGACCTCCTCTGCACCGGCCTGGTACTCATGAATGCGGTAGATGCGTACAGGCGGGGTCGGCACACTGCCTAGAACACCGGTCAAGTAGTCAGGCGATCTGCGCCGTGGGCAGGCGCTGGATGGCATGCAGGTTGTGGACGACGGCGCAGCGGCGGAGGTCGAAGAGGTTCTTGCGGATGCCGCGGTAGCGAGCCCGATGCCCTTGCCAG
>JAICWV010000053.1 GCA_025966365.1 Chloroflexota bacterium
GCCTCGGCCACATGCGCTGCCCCTATCACCTCTGCTCCCGCCAGATCGGCAATCGTCCGGGCAAGTTTCAAGGTCCGATGGAAGGCACGGGCGGAGAGGTGCAACTGACTGACCGCGGCTTTGACCAGCGTCTGGGCAGCGGGCTCGATGGGACAAGAACTCCGCACTTCCTTCGGTCCCATCTCGGCATTGCAGGTGATCCTGGTTCCCCCAAAACGCTCCCGCTGGATCTCGCGTGCTCGCTGCACCCGTAACCGGATGTCCTTTGATCCTTCCGGCGTTCCTACTCCGGTCAGCTTCTCGTACTCGACCCGTGGGACTTCCACGTGGACATCAATCCGGTCTAAGAGCGGCCCGGAGAGCTTGCGCTGGTAGCGCAGGATGGATTGCTGGGTGCAGGTACATTCACGATCGGGATCGGACGCGTAGCCGCAGGGACACGGATTCATCGCCCCGATGAGCATGAATTTGGCGGGGAAGCTGACGGTGCCCTGAGCACGGCTGATGGTCACCGTGCCGTCCTCCAGCGGCTGGCGCAGCGCCTCCAGGCTCATGTGGCTGAACTCTGGCAGCTCGTCGAGGAAGAGGACGCCGCGATGCGCCAGGCTGATCTCCCCCGGCCGCGGCCATTGCCCACCGCCCACCAATCCGGCATGACTGACCGTGTAATGCGGCGAGCGGAAGGGCCGCTGCAACACCAGAGGGCGATCGGAGGGCAGCATCCCGCTCACTGAATAGATCTTGGTCGTCTCCAGTGCCTCGTCCAGCGTCATCTGGGGAAGGATCGACGGCAGGGCGCGCGCTAAAAGTGTCTTTCCACTCCCCGGCGGGCCCGACATCAAAACATTATGTCCACCACTGGCCGCCACCTCCAGCGCGCGCTTGACGTGCTCCTGGCCGCGAACATCCAGCATGTCCGGTCCCACCCAGACGGGATCTGCGTGCGCGCCGTTACGCTCTACCGGCGAGAGCTGCTCCAGCCCAGTCAGATGCTGCACCAGATGCACCAGCGTCGGCACACCGATCACATCCACATCGCTGACCAGCGCCGCTTCCGCCGCATTGACCTCGGGCACGAACACCTGGCGGAGCTTGTGCTCGCGCGCCGCCATCACCATGGGCAGAATCCCCTGGGTGTGCCGCAGCGCCCCATCGAACCCCAATTCACCCAGGAAGAGGCTTTCGTTGGCCATCCCCGGCTCCAGATGCCCAACCGCGGAGAGAATGGCCACGGCGATGGCCAGATCGTAAGAAGGACCTTCCTTCTTCAAATCGGCGGGGGCCAGGTTGACGGTGATGCGGTTCCCGGGAAAGCGTCCTCCGGAGTTTTTGATGGCAGCCCGCACCCGCTCCCGCGCTTCTTGCACGGCGGCATCGGGCAAGCCCACGATCTGGAAGTGCGGGAGGCCGGGGGAGAGATCAACTTCCACCTCGACCAGCGCCGATTCCAGCCCCACGACCGCGCAACTCAACGCCTTGGCCAGCATCGCTCCCTCCGCGCCAGATCAGAGGCAGTGTATCACTTTCGCCAGCCAGTGGCTCCCGTGGACGGGCGACGGGTACGCCACACGCTTTTGCAGAGGCAGAGTTCCGCACTTCGTCTGCCACCCACATCTTCGTAGTTCCATCAACTTCATTGATGTCTGTGTCGCAACACAGCTTCGGTTCATGCACCTGCAGTGCCGCCTATCCCGGCAACCAACCGGGTCACCCCATACAACGTCTCGGGATGCGGACCGGCCAGGCGCTATCGCGGCGGGTGGTGCATGAACCGAAGCCGGCCTGAGGGCCGGTGGGCGATTGCACATCGCCCCTACACTTCGGGGGCGATTGCAGAATCGCTCCTACGGTTGGTCACCGCAAAATACTGAGTGGCGCTCTCACGGTCGACCGTGAGCCTCTGGCAATCTGAGAGTCCATGTGAGTAGTATTCGCTGCTCGGGCTCAATCCTCTTGCCAAAGGCGGTGTCCATGCCGGCGACCGGTGACACGATACAGGTCGTAGAAGCGTATGGCGAGGCGGTGGGGGACGTGGTTCAGCTACTCCGCCGTCAGCCGGAAGCCGCTCGCTCTCTCGGTGACATGGCCGATATGGTGGCCCTCAGCCCCTCTCACTTCTGTCGCGTCTTCCGCTCTATCGTGGGGATTCCACCAATCGCATTCCAGGGCGCGCTCCGCCTCGACCTTGCCAAGCGACTGCTGCTCACCACACCTCTCAGCATTACCGAGATCTGCTTCGCCGTCGGTTATGACAGTCCGGGCACATTTACCGCACGCTTTTCTCGGCTGGTCGGCCTTCCACCTCGCTCCTTGCGTAAGCTTGCGCGGACAGGGCGAGAAGTCCGGCACATCACTCCCCAGCCGTCCATTCCCCGGGCCGTCACAGCGGGGTTTGGAGGCCGCATCGAGGGCCCAGACTCCTTCGCCGGTCTCATCGTCGTCGGGCTCTTCCCCACCCCACTCCCTCAGAGCCGCCCGGTGGCCTGCGCCATTCTCTCGGAGCCTGGTCCATATCGCCTCTCCGCGGTGCCGGATGGGCGGTGGTATCTCCTGGCCGCGGCGCTTCCCGGGGCAGGGATTCAGGACGGCAACCCGATGCTGCCGTCTGACCTGCTGGTCGCGGTTGGCGACGGGCCGCTCGTGGTGCGCCGGGGCCGCCTGACGGGAAATCCCGACATCCGCCTTCGGCCGCCGCATCCATTCGATCCGCCGGTGCTGATCGCCTTGCCGCCTCTCCTGCCGCCGACACCCTCCAGTACCTGACGTCACGCCTCTCCATACAGTCAGACGCGCGCTTGCTCTCGATACACTCGTCAATTCGAGCAAGATTGAAGAGGATTTCCGCCGGATATCTGCTGTAGTTTCTCTCGTGGCAGACCAACATACGGTCTCGCAGGAATCGGACAAACTGTCGATTACGGAGGAGAGAAGCAAGGATGGGCATGACCCTGAATCGAGTTGATGTCATCGTGCTGTTTGTGGCGGATGTGGACCGTGCCAGGACGTTTTATCGGGCGACGTTCGGTCTCGAGCCGCAGACAGAGGACGAGGTGAGCGCCTTTTACAAACTGGACACGATCTCGATCGCACTCCTTGGTCCCGCCGCCGCGCACGACCTCCTCTCCGCCGACGCGGTCGCGGTGGACCCGTCAGCCGGTACCCACTCGCAGCTCGTGGCGTTCGTCACTGACGTCGACGCAACCTATGCCGATCTCGTTGCCCAGGGCGTTGTGTTTGTCAGAGAGCCGACCGATCGCGCCTGGGGGCTTCGCACGGCCCACTTCACAGATCCCGACGGACACATCTGGGAGATAGCTCAGCCCGTAGAGACTGTCGGACACATCTCCGAGATGGCCCAATCACTGGTCGGAAAGTAGGACAGTCGCCGCCTAGCCCATCACTCGGCCGAGCGTACTTGAGAGCGGGCGCGGTGGCGCTCAGTCGGCCGCACCGTTCTCCTGCGCGGGCGCATCGCGTTGGCCCAACGGCACAGCGAGCAGGCACGTGAGTTTCTGGAGGCGTTGCACCGAACCCAGCGGGAGGGTGATCACACGGGGAGTGCATGGGCGCTGTTGAGTCTCGGATCCTTGATGCTGAGCGATGGTGACTCGGAAGCGGCGAAACACACGACACAGAGGCACGCGTCTGCGGCAACCGGAGCGGCGATCCAGCCTTTATCGCCGCCCCGCTTCAAAACCTGGGGGAATCGAGCTCGAGGACGGATATCTGGACCCGGCGCTACTTCCACCAGGCAGCTTCCATTTTGGGAACCGGGGGAACGGCCGACTGGACGTCGTGCTGTGACCCGAGGATTGCCTTGACGTGCCAGGTGCAGGTCGTGGCGAGGTCGATCACCATCAGATTGCCGTCCATCTTGTACTCGGGCGGTACCCCGCTCAGCATGTTCAGCATTTTGCTCCTGGAGAACATCACGTAGCCCGAGCCGCGTTTGGCATGCTGCTCAGGACCGGGAAGCGCCATGTGATCCATGCCCGGCATCCGCGCGTCAAAGCTGAATCCACCAGGACGAGAGCCGCAGTTGAAGGCATAGGCCACGCCCCACAGGCGGTGTGGTGTTTTAAAGACCGACGTGGCTCCGTTCCACGACCGCGTGTACTGGCAGCCGCGCGGCAGCGTCTTGTACACGACCTGGGCAGGGCAGCGCGCCCTGGCCTCGGCGAGGAGAACCGGAGCGCTGCGCCCCTGAGAGGAGCTGCCGCCCGCGCTGCATCCGGCCAGCGACAAAAACAAGATCGTCCATAGTAGCGTCCTGATCACCATCTCGCCGTCCCCGCCAGAGTACCGGCAGTCTAGCACGCCACCATGGCGGCGCAGAAGGTGTGGGCGCACCGGCATCGACAGTGAATATGCGACTCGGTGTACACTCACCAGACCGTCCTGGCGGGCGCAGCCACGCGGAGTGTTTGGTGGTGAGGACAACGGAGAAGTGAATGAGGACGTTACCGGCCCCGATCCCCTGAGTTATCGGGTTCTGGAGGTCGTATACCGGGCGCAGGCTCATCGGATCGGCCGCGGTATCGAGCTGGCCGATATCGTGGAGCATGTCACCCGGGGCGCGATCTCGCGCCGCATCGCTCCCGATCGTCCCGCCGTGGTGCGCTGTATCACCGTCCTCGTCGAGCTCGGCTATCTGAGAGTCGACCGGTGGAGCAAGTATCGGCTCACCTCCAGTGGCTGGACCGAAGGGTTGTCGCGCCGGCGTGACGAGTTTCCCTGGGCCGAATAACGGGGACCGGTTCCTCTATACGACGTCCGGCGAGTCCGGCTCTCCACGGAAGATGGCCTCCACCTCGCTTCGGGTTCGGCGAACCAGATCGCGGAGGCGGCGAATCGTCTCCGGGTTCTTCAGGCCCCCGTGCGCACCCTGTGCGATCATCAACTGACCAAGCTGCCGCATCTCGTCCATGAGATCGCGCAGCTCTGGGGTGATACGTCCTCCCCACCCCTCGGCCATGCGCGCGCGCAGATCGTTCATGGTGTCCGATCGGTCCGAGAGGAAGGCGCGTCCGGCATCGGTGATGGTGTACACGCGCTTGCCCTCCTCCTGGCGGCTGGTGACGAAGCCCTGATCTTCAAGCAGCTGCAAGGTGGGATAGACCGAGCCCGGGCTGGGGCTGTAGAGGCCATGGAAGCGGTCCTCGAGGGCGCGGATGATGTCGTAGCCGTGCCGGGGACCGTCTTGCAAGAGGTCGAGGATGACGTACTTCAGATCGCCGCGGCCAAAGCGGCGGCGGTGGCGCGGCCCGAATTCCCATCCGCGGCGTGGCCCGCCCCAGGGACCGCCAAAGCGGGCAAACCGAATCAGAAGCGGCAGAGCGAAGAACCAGGGCGGGGAAACACGGCGTCCCATGAAACCGGCATACATCTGAGCAGTCCTTTCGTCGATCGAATCAAACAATCAGGTCGCGGCGCGGCCGCCGATGTCGCGGTCCACGAAACGCGCCGGAGCGGAACAGGAGGAAGAGGAGGACGGCCAGGAGGATGAACGGCGGGTGGACCACCACGGCAAACGCCGTCAGGACCACCGGTACGAACAGCACGGCCAGCAGAATCCCCAACGCGATCGGAAGCGGGCCCCGCCGCAGGGAAAGTCCGCCGAGCCCGGCCCCGGGAGATGCCGCCGACTGCCGCCCGGCACCACGGGGCACAAGCTGGTACTGCTTCTCAAGGTCGTCGAGGAAGGTATCGGCCAGATAGGTCCGGTCGTCTTTGGGTAGCTCCCGCGCGGCTTCGATCACCGCCTGGAGATGGTCGCGAATTTCGTCTCGGTCTGTGGTCACAGTCGGCCTCCACGGGGCGCAAACGACATATAACGATATATCGGATTATAACGCCGATATCGCTGGCGCGCAAGACCTGCTGCCTGGCCCAGGCGCTAGCTACGGCGTGAGCTCGATCAGTCTGAACGAGACGCAGCACATCCCCGGCTGCGGGTCCAGCACCGCTTCGACGCCGCCCACCCGGAGCCCGTCCACCACTCCCTGCATCAGGGACAGGTTCATGCCGCAGATCAGGCCGCGGTGACAGTCGGCGAGGACGTGAAAGGGGCAGTTCCGCAAGCGGATGGAGCCGTCCTCCATCCGGGCCGGCTCGAATCCGTGGGCTGCCAACAGCTCCTGCGCCGCCAGCAGCCGCGCCTCGGTGTCGGCCCCGGCGCCCGCCCGCAGCTGCGCCTCATCCCCCAGCGACTCCCCAAAGGAGCGCGCGACCCCGGACAACACCTCCACGGCTTCGGGAGTTGGCGTGCCCTCGACCGCCGCTGCCAGAAGCCGGGCGGCCAGCTCGTAGCTGCGCGGCGGCAGGCTGACTTCTACCTGACGGGGCGAGCGGCGGTACAACTTCGAGGGCCGCCCCGAGCCGGGACCCCGCTTCTCGCCCAGCCGGCGGAAGGAGACATCCAGAAGCCCTTCCTCCGCCAGCCGGTCCAGGTGGAAGACAGCCAGCGCCCGGCTGATGCCCAGCGCCTCCGCCGCCTGGTCACGGGTGACATCTCCACCACGATCGACCACGTACTGGTAGAGCGCCCGGCGCACCGGCTCGTTCAGAACGCCAATGGCCGCGATCTGCTCGTCAGCGCCCGCCATCTCTACCTCCGTGGTCTCGTTGACGCTCCGGTTTGCATCCATCGAGGCGTGCCTCTAAGATGAGTATAGATTAGTTTTAGAGGTCAATGCTATGGATGCACCGGACGTACTTGCTCACTCTATCGCCGCGCCCGCCCTGCTCGCACCCCGCGGAGAGGTCCTTGTCCGCAGACTGCTCGAACAGCTGGGCGAAGACCCGCAGCGCGAAGGTCTGGTCAATACTCCTCATCGCGTGTGGGAGTCGCTCTCCCAGCTCACCTCGGGATACGACCAGGACGTGATGGACGTTATTGGGGACGCCGTCTTCTCCGAGTCCTACAACGAGATGGTCGTGGTGCGAGATATCGAGTTCTACTCGCTCTGCGAGCACCACATGCTCCCCTTCTTCGGCACCTGCCACGTCGCCTACATCCCCGATGGGCGCATCCTGGGACTCAGCAAGCTTCCTCGCATGGTGGATCTCTTCAGCCACCGCTTGCAGGTCCAGGAGCGGCTGACCACCCAGATCGCCGAGGCTCTGGAGGAGGCGATCGGTCCGCGGGGCGTGGGCGTGGTGATCGAGGCCTCCCATCTCTGCATGATGATGCGCGGCGTCGAGAAGCAGAGCTCGCGTACCACCACGTCCGCCATGCGCGGGCTCTTCCAGACGGATCCCCGCACACGCAGTGAATTCCTGAACCTGATCAACGGCTCATAGGAGGCAGTTATGAAACCTGGCATTGTGATCGTCGGCGGCGGCCTGGCCGCTGCCACCGCGGCAGAGAGCTACCGCAAGGCAGGCGGCAGCGATCCCATCCTCATCGTTTCGGCGGACCGCGACTTTCCGGTCCACCGCCCTCCCCTCTCCAAGGAATACCTGCGCGGCGACGAGACCCTGGACAAAGTCTATGTTCACCCCGCCGAGTTCTACCAGGAGCAGCATATCGAGGTGCGCCTGGACACGCGGGTGGACGCCATCGACCGCAACGCGCGGGAGGTCGTCCTCGACAGCGGAGAGAGAATTCCCTATTCCACTCTGGTCCTGGCGACCGGTGCCCGTCCGCGCCGCCTGCCGGTGCCCGGCGGCGACCTCCCGGGCGTCTTCTACCTCCGCAGCCTGCGCAGTTCGCAAGAGCTGCGGCAGGCCTACGCCAACGCCAAACGGGCCGTCATCATCGGCGCCGGCTTCATCGGCATGGAGGTGGCAGCCTCCCTCACCCAGAAGGGAATCGCCTGCACGGTGGTGGAGATGGCTCCCCGGATGTGGGCGTCCATCGTGCCGCCCGTCGTCTCCGACTTCATCCAGCGGTACTACGAAGACCGGGGCGTGTCCTTCTACTTTACGGTGGGAGTCACCGCCGTCGAGGGAAACGGCCGCGCCGAGCGCGTCGTCCTGTCGAACGGCCAGAACCTGCCGGCGGATCTGGTGGTCGCAGGTGTGGGTGCGGTGCTGAACACAGGGCTGGCCGAGGCAGCGGGACTGGAGGTCGAGCGCGGCGTCGTGGTCGATGATCGCTTCCAGACCAGTGACCCACACATCTACGCCATCGGAGATATTGCCAGCTTCCCCGATCCGGTCGGCGGCCGGGTCCACCTCGAGCACTGGGACAACGCCTTGAACCAGGGCCGCGCTCTGGGCGCAACACTGGCCGGCCAGGGAGCCGCCTTCCGGCACATTGCCTACTTCTTCAGTGATCTCTTCGATCTCTCACTGAACATGGTCGGCTACCCCGCCGGCTGGGACGACGTCATCGTCCGGGGCGACCCCGGCCAGAACGCCTTTACCGTCATCTACGCCAGGGACGAGATCGTGCGGGCAGCGCTCATGATTAATGACGACCGGCACTTCGACACCTGGACGCACCTGATCGAGACGGGACAGCACGTCGATTCCTCGCTCGCCAACCCGGACAAAGAGCCTGTCCTGGCAGCCTCCTGAAACCGGAGCGGGCAGCGCGCCAATCGGCACGCTGCCCGCACGAGGAGGAAGCAGGGAGAGAGGAGGGTTACCCTCCGTAGCCGTCGTTATAGCCGCCCGAGGAATAACCACCGGATGACTGACTTTGAGAGAGCACGTACACCGCGGTGATGGAGGCCTTGCCGGTCACTTTGACCTTGACCGAATTCGCGGTCATGGTGCGGCTGTGGCCGTTGACGGTGACGTGCCAGGCCTGAAACGGCCAGGTGGAGGTATCGGTGGCAGTCTGGCTGAGATGGGCCGTCGCCCCCTGCGGGATATGAAGGGTGCAGCTGGCAGCGGCGCACGAGCGCCTGGTGGTGGCGTGTCGATAGGTATAGCTGGCGCTTACCATCCCCCACACGGTTCCCGAGGTGGAGGTGATATGCACCTTCACCGTATCCATGTGTGGTGCCCGGCTCGGGGCTGCCAGAGCCCCGCTGCCGCCACTTGCGAGCAGTGCGGCCGAGGCGATCAGCGGAAGTAGTGAGCGACGTGGCGAGAACATGTCCGAATCCTTTCATCGCCGATAGAACGGCCCGGAGTGTGCCTGGAGTGATCCTTCTGTCATCTCTCTTCTACGGCGAGGGGTTACGCTTCCGAACCCGCGCGGTCGTGGCGCCACACCCGGTGCTGTAACCCCGCCACGTAGATGCCCAGTGACCGGTCGCGCGATCGGTCCATGCCCAATCCACGAGACAGAGGAGAGAAGTATGAACCTTCGCGTTTGGCTGGCCGTGGTGGCTGCCGTGGTCAGTGTCACGGCCGGAGGCCTGATGCCCGGCATCGCCCGAGGTCAGGACAGTCCGACACCCGTGGCAATTACGACTCAGCAGACCTCATACGGGAGCGTGCTTTTCAGCGCCGATGGCAGAGCCCTCTATATGCTCACCAACGACACCGTCGGAACCGCCGCATCCCCCGCCAAGAGCTCCTGCACGGACAAGTGCGCCGGAGCATGGCCGCCCCTCCTCGCCCCCACCGCCGAAGGACCATTTGCGGCCGGCGGCGATGTGCAGGCGTCCGGCCTGGGAACGATTCAACGCGCGGACGGCACCTTTCAGGTGACGTACTTCGGCTACCCGCTCTATAACTTCATTCAGGATAAGTCGCCCGGGCAGACCAATGGCGAGAACGTGGCGGCGTTCAACGGCCTCTGGCACCTGCTCTCTCCATCCGGCCTCTCCAACGCGGGGGTCGCAACCGTCAACGTCGAGATCACGCCGGACGGGACCGTCCTTTCCACATCCACCGCCTTCAACACGTCCCGCTCGCTCTATATGTTGACCGCGGACGGCCCCAACCGCAGCTCCTGCTTCGGCGGGTGTGCTCGCTTCTGGCCTCCGCTCCTGACCACCGCACAGCCCGTGGCCGGCGCCGGCGTGGATGCGGCCATGCTGGGAACCACTCGCCGCCCGGACGGCAGCATGCAGGTCACCTACGCCGGGCAGCCGCTGTATGTCTACTACCTGGACCTGGCGGCCGGCGCCAAGTCGGGCCTCACCAACGGCCAGGACAACGTCGATGCCTTCAACCAGGGCACCTGGTATCTGGTCTCGCCCGCCGGCCTGGCCCGGCCGAGCACGGCCACCATCGGCTCCACATCCCCACCGCTCGGCACCGTCCTGACCTACGAATCCAACCCCATCTATGCCTTCAGCGCCGATGGAGCGGGCGCCAGTGCCTGCACCGGTTTCTGCGCCCGGATCTGGACCCCGGTTCTGACAAACGGCGCCCCGCAGGCCGCTGACGGCTCTGACGTGAGCGGAGCCGACCTGGGGACCATACAGCGTGCCGACGGCACCACGCAGGTGACCTACCACGGCATGCCGCTCTACCTCTTTTCGCGCAACTACACCGGGACCGGCGGACAGGGCATGAGAATCTTCGGCGGAACGTTCCAGCTCATGCAGAGTTCGGGCACCGTGTCCTCCGAGATGCCCGGCACCCGATCCGTGATCGCCGTGCCGCAGCTGGTCACGGCCGGGATGAGCACCTCGGCGTCCTTCACCGTCGCCTTCAATAGCTCCGCGCCCGGTCAGGGCATGATCTTCTTCGCGCCAGGAACGAACTGTTCCGGCCTGGTCGAGGTGGCCACGCAAGACACCATGGCCGGCACCACTGCGCACATGGTCACCGTTACCGGGAACGACATGCCGGGGACGGTCGGTGACATCGGCATCCAGCCGGGAGCAACGTACTCATACGAGGTGCTGGCGGTCTCGCCGTCCGGCACGCAGGTGGACGACAACAAGGGAAAGTGCTACACCGTTAGCATCCCCGCGTCTTAAGACGAGAGAAGGCCATGGCGCGTGTGGGGGCGCTGCTCGAACGGGCGGCGCCTCCACTCCATTACACGTAAAGCTTGTAACCGACCGGCGTACGTAAAGAGCAAGACGCCCCATCAGGAGGAAATGAGTATGCAGAGAGCAAGGACCCGGTTTCGAATGGTGCGGCTGACAGCGGCAATTCTCGTCGTCCTGGCGGCGATTCTGTTTTCACGCCCCGCCGACGCTGCTTCCTCGTCCGTCACCATTCAGAACTTCGCCTTCAGCCCGACCCCGCTGACGGTCCAGATCGGCTCGACCGTCACCTGGACCAATCAGGACTCCGCCGCGCACACGACCACCAGCGACGACACCTCGGCCGTTGCCTGGGGCTCGCCGGCACTCTCCAAGGGAAGCTCGTATTCGGTGACATTCAACCAGGCGGGCACCTTCACCTATCACTGTGACATCCACCCCTACATGCAGGGCACGGTCATCGTCCAGGGATCCGGCGCCACGGCGACCACGATCCCGACAACCGCCCCAACCTCAGCTCCCACCTCGGTTTCCACCGGCGTGCCGTCATCGACGGCCGTCCCCACTGCCACGGCGACGATTGCTCCGACTGCCGCATCCACGGTTGCGCCCACCGCCGCACCGACGAAGCGGCCCACCAAGAAGGGGAAGTCCAGGACCATCGCCGCCAGGTCAAAGGGTGTGACGTTCGTCTTCAATCCCAAGAAGACAACGGTCAAGGTGGGCACCAAAGTGACCTGGGTGAACGACAGCCAGGCGCCTCACACCGTGACCAGTACGAACAAGAAGTGGAAATTCAACAGGAGCCTGAACAGGTCAAGGGTCAGCTACACCTTCAAGAAGGCCGGAACCTACCTGTACCGCTGCACTATCCACCCGAGCATGACCGGCATGATCGTGGTCAAAAAGCGTTAGACGCTCCAGACCTCGACGGCGCCGTTACGCTGCCGCACCTTGATCTCGGGCAAGGGCGGCAGCGTTACGCTGTACCCATACCCACCCGGTCCGTAGGTGAGCTTGCCGGACAGACTGAACTCCGCGCCGTGGCAGGGACAGATGAATGCCTGCTCGTCCGGCGCGAAGTCCAGCTGACAGCCCATATGCGTGCAGATTCTCGACAGCGCGCGAACCGTACCGTGGTGATTGACGAGGTACCCCTGAACGTGGCCGGCCTGGAAGGCCCTGACGGCCCCGTGCGGGAGCTCGGACTCGGATGCAACGGCGACCCAGCGCCCATTTGCCCCGACCAGTGCGTGCTGTGAGCCGGTGTCCGGACCAAACAGGCCGAGACGTTCCAGCCCGAGGCCGCCCACTATTCCCGCGGCCAGAGCCGTGAGTCCTCCGAGAAATGCCGTTCGCCGTGAAACACCGTGCGGTTGCGGGAACAGCCGTTCGTGCAGAGACTCGACGAATTCAGACTCGGGCTCCTGGCTGCGGCTGCCACGAAGTAGCTGAGCGAATCGCAGCATCTGCTGCTCATCCGGCTCGAGATCCCGGGCGGCGGCGTGGGGCGATCGGCCGGCAAGGAGGTCTTCGAGTGCGCGGTCCAGGTGCTCTGAATCGCTCATAGCCGTCCCTCCGTCAATTGCGCGGCCTTCGCCAGCGCCCGATGTTGAATCACCTTGGCGTTCTCAGGCGTGACGCCCAGTTCTCTGGCCGTCTCCTGTATTGAGTATCCACGTAGAAACCGCAATTCCAGGACCACCCGATAGCGGTCGGGAAGCGAGCCGAGCACTTCCTCGACCAAACGCGAGTTCGATTCTGATGTCTCCAGACGAGGCGGCGGTTCGGAGATGCGGCTGGCGCGGTCATCATCGAGAGGCACCACGCCACCGCCGCGATAGTGACGTCTCCAGTGGTCGGCCAGAACGGTCCGGGCCACGGTGAAGAGCCACTTGGCGACGCTGGCCTCGGCGCGCTCGCTCTCCAGCTGCCGCGCGGCTTTGAGGAATACTTCAGACGTCAAATCCTCGGCATCTTCCCGATTGCCGACGTGGCTGTAAAAGAAGCGATAGACAGGATCCACGAACCGCGAGAACACGTCCTCGAGGCCGGGCGGCTCATTCAGTGGGGCCCTCCACATGGCAGACGTCATGATACCAACGGCGTCGGTCATGCGAGTGCTCCGGGCATCCATTGGCGAGGCATCATTCTGTACCTACGAGGGAGGTTACGCTTCTCATACAGGTACGGCCGCGTCCACTGGACGCGACCGTACTCGTCAAAGGGGGCGGACCGCAGGAGCTTATGTCCGCCTTCTCGACCTCCACGAACGTACCCGTGGTTGCAGGGACCGCCCCCTGACTCTCACGATCACCCCTACTGGCCCTTTTTGACCACAATCGTGGCCTTCATGTAGGGGTGGATCGAGCAAAGGTAGTGATAGGTCCCGGCCTTCTTGAAGACCTTGCTCACCTTTTGATCCTCGGAAAACGTCTTCGAGGAATACTTCCAGCCGCCCATGCCGGTCACGGTGTGAGGCGCATCGCTGTTGTTTACCCAGGTGACCTTCGTTCCGGCCTTGACGCTGAGCTTGGTCGGATGAAAGCCGTATTTGTCGTTAACTTCCTTGATGTGAATGGTCACGGCGTGCCCGGCGGAGGCCGACGCCTGGACACGTTCTGCCGTTCCCTGAAGCTGAGCTGCTCCGGTGAAAAGTAGTGCGAGGGCAGCGGCCGCGCGGTAGATCCCTGCGTTCATGTATCTCTCCTGTATCTCGTGCTGTAGGTCCATACGCCGCCGGTTACGAAGTTTCGGGGGACGCTACCTCCTCCTTCTGTTCCCGCACGCTCAGCCCCGACTCGCGGACGCGGGTTAGAAGTGCCGTCCCCTGCCAGCCACACTCCGCCGCCCGCCGGCACATGGCCTCGGCGATACCCTCCTCCGCGCCGCGTGGGCAGAGGGCAATGACGGACGGGCCGCCGCCGGATAGGGCGGCCCCGAATGCACCTGCCTCCCGCGCCGCGGTCATCACAGCAGGCAGGGCGGGAATGACATCAGCGCGGTAGGGTTGATGGAGCCGGTCCTCCATGGCGGGCCCGATAAGGTCCCAGCGCCCCCACAGAAGTGCCGTAATCAGGTACCCGAGCCGGCCCAGATCGTAGATCGCGTCTTCCAGAGGCACCCGGAGTGGGATGAGGGCCCGCGCCTCCTGGGTGAAGAGAGGCTCATCGGGAAGGAAGAGGGCAATCGCCATGGACAGATGGTTGGCCACCGGAAGCGCCCTCACCTCGCCATCCTGCTGGAAGGCCACCGTCATGCCGCCCATTACCGCTGCCGCGATGTTGTCGGGATGGCCCTCCATGCCCGTTCCGTAGCGGAGCAGCCGCTCGCGTGCGTGCTTGCTCTCGGTTGCCGCCGCCGCGGCAGCCAGGCCGGCGACGATACAGGCGGCACTGCTGCCGAGCCCCTTGCCGACGGGAATCTCGCTGCTCAAGGAGAGCTGCGCACCGGGCAGAGAAACACCTTCCCGCCGGCCCCACTCGCGGTAGGCGCGGACAACCAGATTATTCTCCGGATCCGCGCCGTCGAGCGCGTTCGTCAGCGCCACACGGTCGCGCGTCGGGTCAACCTGCACCTCCAGCGACGCTGCCAGGTCGAGTGCCAGCCCAAGCGTGTCGAAGCCTGGGCCGAGGTTGGCGCTCGTGGCCGGCACAGTGATGTGGAAGCGCTTCATGCCGTGGCGGCCAGGGCTCTCAGGACCGCGCTCAGCTCGGCCGGAACCGTCTCCGGCTCGGTAAAGGAAGCGAGTGCGGTGGCCGGGTCCTTCAAGCCATTCCCGGTCAGGACGGCCACGACCGTCAGCCCGCTCAGATCATGGCCGGTGCGAACGCGCCGCAACAGGCCGGCGATGGGGGCCGCCGATGCCGGCTCGCACATCACTCCCTCGCAGGACGCTACCAGCCGATAGGCCTCCATGATCTCCTCGTCGCTTACCGCGGCCAGGAGGCCGCCGGAGTCGCGCGCCGCTGCCAGCGCCTCATTTCCCCGCGCCGGGCGGCCAATCCGGATGGCGGTCGCCACCGTCTGGGGATGGTCCACGGGCGCGCCATTGACCAGCGGGGCGGCTCCTTCCGCCTGAAATCCCCACATCATGGGCAGGTTGCCCGTCTTCCCGACCTCCCGATACTCCCGGAACCCCTTCCAGTAGGCCGTGATATTGCCGGCGTTGCCGACGGGCAGGGCCAGCACGTCGGGAGACCTGCCGAGGGTGTCGCAGATCTCGAAGGCAGCCGTTTTCTGTCCTTCCAGCCGGAAGGGATTCACCGAATTGACCAACTCGGCACCGGAGCGCTCCGCCGCCTCACGCGCCAGCTCGAGGGCGCGGTCGAAACTGCCGTCGATGGCTACGATGCGGGCGCCGTAGACCAGCGCCTGCGCCAGCTTGCCCGGTGCGACATACCCAGCGGGCAGGACGACCGTGCAGCGCAGGCCGGAGGCGGCGGCATACGCCGCCGCCGAGGCCGCCGTGTTGCCGGTGGAGGCGCACAGCACGCTGCCGGCACCGCGCTCCAGGGCAAGAGACATGGCTACGACCATGCCACGGTCCTTGAAGGACCCTGTCGGATTCATACCCTCGACCTTGAGAAACAGCCGGCATCCCAGCTGCTGTTCCAGCTGCCGCGCCCGAAGGAGCGGCGTGTTTCCTTCTCCCAGAGTGAGCGCCGGAGTGGCGTCGGTTACGGGGAGGAAGGAACGGTATCGCTCAATGAGGGTGACCATGCGTGTCCGGCAACGACGCGCTCCGCGATCTGCACCGCGTTGGTTGCCGCCCCCTTTCGTATGTTGTCGGCGACGACCCAGAAGGCCAGCGCCGAGGGATCGTCCGGATCGTTGCGCAGCCGGCCCACGAATACCTGATCGTGCCCTTCCGCATCGCGCGGCAACGGATAGAGATTCCGTGACGGATCGTCACACACCACCATACCCGGGGCACGGCGAAGCGCCTCCCGCGCCTCCGACGCCGGGGCTGGAGTCGCAAATCGAGCATAGACAGTCTCCGCATGTCCGACGCGGACCGGAACCCGAACCGTCGTCGGCACCACGTGAAGCCCCGGAAGGCGCATGATCTTTCTGGTCTCGTTGATCATCTTGCGCTCCTCACCGGTCCAGCCCGCCTCATCAAAGGCGTCGATGTGCGGCAGGACATTGAAGGCGATGGGATGCGGGTAGGGTGAGTCCTTCGCCCGAGTCTGCTGTTCTATCTCGGTGTCGAGCGCGCGAACCCCTTTCCCGCCGGAGCCTGAAACTGACTGATAGGTGGACACGACGACGTCCTGAAGTCCGAAGGCCTTATGCAGCGGTTCCAGCGCCACAACCATCTGGATGGTCGAGCAATTGGGATTGGCGATGATAGTCGGCTCCAGATGCCGGGGCAACACGTCGCCGTTGACCTCTGGAACCACCAGCGGAATACCCGGCTGCATGCGAAATGCGGAACTGTTGTCAATGACCAGGGCTCCGGCCCGCGCAGCAACAGGAGCAAACTCCCGGCTGACCACGGCCCCTGCCGAGAAAAAGGCGATGTCGCACGCTTCGAACGAATTCTCATCCAGCCGCCGCACCTCGACGGCTTCGCCCCGGAAGAGAATGGACACGCCCGCCGATCGCTCCGACGCCAGCAGGACGATTGCACCAGCGGGAAAGTGCCGCTCTTCCAGCACCCCCAGGATGGTGCGGCCGACCAGACCGGTGGCCCCGGCCACGGCTACGCGGAAGTCTGCCATGCAACGTCCCCGTCGAGACGGAAGGCGGCGTGGAGGCCGCGCACCGCGTCTTCCACCCGGCTCCCATCGATGACGCAGGTAATGCGGATGCCGGAAGTCGAGATCATGTCGATGTTGATGCCGAGATCGCCCAGCGTGCCGAAGGTGAGCGAGGCGTATTCCAGGCTGCTCAGAAGCCCCGCTCCAACCACCGACACCTTGGCCAGGCCACTCTTGGCAGTGACGTCCCGCGCATCCACGGCATCGCGGACGCCAGCGGCCGCTGCCAGAGCGCGCGGCAGATCGGCCTGCGCCACCGTGAAGGATAGGTCGGTGCGGCCACCGTGGCCGATGTTCTGGACGATCATGTCGGCGTGGGCGCCGTGAGCGGAGAGGGCGTCAAAGATGGCCTGCGCCACCCCCGGCCGATCTACCAGTCCCACGAATGTCACCTTGGCCACGTCTCGCTGGTGCGCGATTCCGGCCACCCGGTTGGCATGTTCCATGGTTCCTCCGATCTGCGTCCCCTCGTCGACGCCATAGCTGGACCGCACTTGAAGGGGCACATGCCAGAGTTGCGCCAGCTCCACCGAGCGCGGCATCATCACCTGCGCCCCGTACTGGGCCAGCTCCAGCATCTCTTCATAGGTGATGGAGTCGAGCTTCCGCGCCTCCGGAACCAGCCGCGGGTCGGTGCTGTATATGCCGGCCACGTCAGTGTAGATCTCGCAGGGGGCGCCGAGCGCCGCCGCGAGCGCCACCGCCGTGGCATCGGAGCCGCCTCGACCCAGGGTGGTAACGTCAGACCAGCCGGTGTCGCTTTCCACGCCCTGGAACCCGGTCACGATCGGAATCCGTCCCGCATCCAGCTCGTGGCGGATGCGATCGGGTTGAACGTCACGAATTCGGGCGGTGCTGAAGGAGGCGGTGGTGCGGATGCCTGCCTGCCCCCCGGTCAGCGAGACGGCGCCGAGCCCGCGATCATGCAGGGCCATGGCCAGAAGGGAGGCCGAGACCTGTTCGCCGGTGGCGAGCAGCATGTCGATTTCCCGCTCCTGAGGTGACGGAGTCACGTCCTGGGCCAGCGCCACCAGAACGTCGGTGGAATCGCCCATGGCCGAAACCACGACCACCACCGCTCGACCTTTCGCCGCCAGGGCGACACGGTCGGCCACGGCACAGATGCGCTCTGTATTCTTCAGCGAGCTGCCGCCGTACTTCTGAACCACCAGGGTCACCGGATGCTGCCTCCAGCCGGATGTTTCGGACGCGGTTTGTCCAGTGTATGCCCTCGGGCGCCTGGCGCACATATCAGTCAGCATAGTTTCCGCGTGATGCCAGCATCTGACGCCGGTAGGGGCTCCTGCCGTTACCATTGGAAGCCTGGTAACTCCGAGTCGCTTCTGGTGGGGGGTGCAATGACTGCTGCGCGTGAAATCGCAGTCTTCAGCGGCAGCGCGCACCCATCGCTGTCCGACGCCATTTGCGCCCGGCTGGGCGTGCCGCTGCTTCCCTCCGCGGCACAGCGGTTCAGCAACGATTGCCTCGAGGTGCAACTTCAGGCCAGTTGCCGCGAGCGGGATGTCTTCCTGATCCAGCCGCTGGTACCGCCGGTGCAGGACAACCTCATGGAGCTGCTTCTGATGCTCGACGCCGCACGTGGTGCCTCGGCATCCCGGCTCACCGCGGTGATTCCGTATTACGCGTACGCTCGCTCCGATAAGAAGGACAAGCCCAGGATCTCGATCGGCGGCAGACTGGTGGCCGACCTGCTGGTCACGGCCGGTGCCGGCCGAGTGCTCACCGTCGCCTTGCACTCACCGCAGGTTCACGGATTCTTTAGCGTTCCGGTCGACAATCTCAGCGCCCTCGGGGTGCTAGCCCAACACTTCTCGACCTATGACCTCGCCAGGACGGTCGTGGTGACTCCAGACCTGGGGAACGCAGAATCCGCAACTGTGTTTGCACGCCTCCTGGGGGTGCCGGTGGCGGCCGGGAGCAAGCGCCGCCTCGCCGACGATCACGTGGTTATCGAGACCATTGTGGGAGAGGTTGACGGCTGTGACGTGATCGTGCTGGATGATGAGATTGCCAACGGCGGGACCGTGATCGAGATCGTCCGCGTGCTTCGCGCGCGTGGGGTGAAGCGCATCGCCCTTGCCTGCACCCACGGACTGTTCACCGGGCCGGCAATGGAGCGGCTGTCGGGCGCGCGCGAGATCCAGGAGATCGTGACCACCGACACTGTGCCCATTACGAGCGAGAAGAGTTTGCCGGACATGCGGGTACTCTCGGTGGCGCCTCTCCTGGCAGAGGCGATCAGGCGCATCCACGATGGAGAATCGGTCAGCTCACTGTTTGTCGCGGATTAAGGAGATTGATGGACACATCACGGCGGAGTTTGATGGCACTGTATGCGCATCCGGATGATGAGGTCTTCGGATCGGGTGGGACCACGGCGCTGGAGTCGGAGCGGGGGACGCGCGTCGTCCTGGTGGTTGCGACCGGCGGCGAGGCCGGTGAGGTCGTCAATCCCGAGCTGCGCAGTAGCGTTGACCTGAAGGATCTCCCGCGCATCCGGCAGGAGGAGCTCGCCTGCTCGGCCCGCGCGCTCGGCATCGGCGAGGTCGTCAATCTGGGCTACCACGACTCCGGAATGGCGGGTACGCCGGAGAACCAGCGACCGGATGCCTTCATGAACGCAGATGAAGATGCGGTGGCGGGGCGGCTGGTCGAGCTCATCCGCCACTACCGGCCCCAGGTGTTGTTCACCTTCGACTCGACTGGAGGCTATGGCCACCCCGACCATCTGATGATCCATCGGTCGGCGCATCTCGCCTTCGACCGCGCCGGAGACGGCTCCTGGTACCCGGAAGCCGGTCCTCCCTGGCAGCCGGCCCGGTTGTTCTATGTGTCGATCGTCCGCGAGCAATTACAGGCGGTGCGCCAGGATCTCGTCAGCCGCAATATCCCGCTTGAAAGTGGATTTGAAACCATGAGCGAGGAGGAGTTCGCACGCCTGGGTACCCCCAGGGATGAGGTGACGACCGTGGTGGATATCCGCTCGACCCTCTCGCGGAAGCTGGCCGCATTCCGCTGCTACGAGACACAGGTCGCCTCGAACTTCTTCTACTTCCAGGTCTCAGAAGATGTCCTGGGAGAGGAATTCTTTACCCTGGCCGCAACGTCCGTCGAGGGACCACCACCGGCCCACGATCTCTTTGAGGGACTCAGCGTCGGCGGGTGATCTCGACCCCCGCTGATGCCACCACGCCGTCGATGGGCGGCAAAAGCTTGGCCAGCCGCACCGTCACCTGGCCTACCGGAAAACGGTCCAGCACCACCCCGGCTACTCGATCCGCGGCAGCCTCGATGAGCTTGAATGGTCGGTCACGAAGGACAGAAACCACGGCGTTGTGGACCTCGGCATAGCTGACCGTATCGCGAAGATCATCCGTCCGTCCTGCTCCGGCGAGGTCGAGAAACAGCTCGAGATCCAGACGATAGCGCTGCCCGATGCGGCGCTCCTCGCCGGTCACGCCGCCGTACGCGTACAGCTCGATGCCCGACAGCAGAATGCGATCGTCGGCGCTCAGTTCTCCGTGCCCTCCGTCCTTCGTAACCCCTACAATCTGCCCATACTACCCGCCCACCCGGAGTCGCCGTGGACGCAGTCGAAGAGATCAAGGGCCGCCTCTCCATCGAGGACGTGGTGAGTCCCTATGTCGAGCTCAAACGGTCGGGCAGCAGCCTGAAGGGCTTGTGCCCCTTCCACCAGGAGAAGACGCCCTCCTTCTACGTGCGACCGAGCCACGGGACCTTCCACTGCTTCAGCTGTGGCAAGGGAGGCGATCAGTTCACCTTTGTCATGGAGATGGAGCACCTCGAGTTTCGCGACGCGCTGAAGCAACTGGCGGAGCAGGCGGGGGTGACACTGCCGGAGCGCGAGGCCCGGAAACCGTCGCTGAAGGGAAAGCTGTATGAGGTCAACGAGGCGGCCCAGGCGTTCTTCGCC
>JAICWV010000030.1 GCA_025966365.1 Chloroflexota bacterium
ATCCGTGCCCGATTGATAGCCACCCTTTCGTCCGCATGCGACTGATCGATATACCTTCGTAGCTACCCGATTGATCGCATCCCCGTTCCGTACTGGCCCGATTGATCGCCACCCCTTCGTAGTGGCCCGATTGATCGGGCTTCTGGGCAGCGAGCGAGCCCCGCGTGCAGCGGGGCGATGCGCGCGGAGATACCCATGGCGATCGAGGAACCATCGGGGGCATGAGACCAGGGGTATGGAAAGGTGGAGAGTGAATGGGACACCCGGGTTGCCCCGCACGCGTCTGACGGATGAACGCCGTCATCGCGTGCTGCCCAGAAGCCCGATGAATGGGGCAACCACCGCTGTGAGACGGGGAACTCGATTCCCGCTTGCTGGATAGTTGACACGTCAATAGTATATGTGTAAACTAACGTCAGTGGGCCTGAGGGCCCGACTTTATGGGGACTATGTTTAGAACTAAACGGAGGACACGCAACACCATGACCACACATACGCAGACTGAAACCATCACCACCTGGGCCATTGACCCGGCTCACGCCCTGATCGAGTTCGGCGTCAAGCACATGATGGTGACCACGGTGAAAGGCCGCTTCACCGGCATTGAGGGGACCATTACCGTCGACGAGCAAGACCCGGCCAACAGCCGCGCCGACGTCGCCATTGACGCCGCCAGTATCACCACCGGTAACGAGCAGCGGGACGCCCATCTCCGCTCCGCCGACTTTCTCGATGCCGACACCTATCCCACCATCACCTTCACCAGCACCCGGGTGCAGCCCACCTCCGACGCCACCTTCGACGTGACCGGCGACCTGACTATACGCGGCACCACCCGCCCGGTGACACTTGCCGTCGAGCTGAACGGCCGGGGCACCTCGCCCTACGGCCAGGAAGTGGCCGGGCTCTCTGCCATCACCACTCTCAACCGCCACGAGTTCGGCCTCAACTGGAATGTGGCCCTCGAGGCCGGCGGAGTTCTGGTCGGCCCCACCGCCAGAGTAGTCATCGAGCTGGAAGCCGTCCGCCAGTAGCCCGGCGTCCCTCGCCTGGCTCATGAAACGCCCCATCCGGCAGCCGCCGAAGGGGCGTTTCTGTTATGTCGTGAAGGCATGGGTCTTGCCCACCGTGACCCGACGCACGGAGCCGGGGGACGAAGGTAGCGGCCAAGCCTGCAGCCGAGGCGAGATCGGAAAAGGATACCGAGACAACGGCCGACGCCGTCCGGCATGAAGGCCGCGCCGCGCTTCGGCCGCGAGTACTGGGCGGCATGACCGTCGCCTCCGTCATCGTCATCAAGGCAGCCGCCACGGACGCGGCCACCGGGCTTGACCTCCTCCTGCCGCTCGGCCTCCTTCTGGCGCTGATCGTCTGTCGCACGGCCGTCAACCCCGCCGACACTGTCCGAACAAGGGCCACTGGCTCTCCAGCGCCGGGTTGAGCTTCGCGCATGGCCTGAATGAGACTCCGAAGCTGGTGCTTCTTCCCGCCATGCTGCTCTCTGTCACCCATCACGCGGGAACGCAAGCCCCGTTCTGGCTCTTTCCGGCCGTGGGCCTGACGATGGGGATCGGAAGCTATTGGGCGGGCCGGCGCGTTACGGAAACGCTGGCAGAAAAGGTTACGGATATGGACGAGGCCGAATCCTTTGCCGCCAATGCAGTCACGGCCGCGTTGGTTGCCGGCACCAGCGTCCTGGGACTACCGGTTTCCAGCGCCGAAGTCGGCGCGGGCTCCATTACCGGCGTGGGGATGCGGACGGGCATCCGGACCGTGAATTGGAGCATGGTGCGTGATATGGCGCTGGCCTGGGTAGTGACGTTCCCGGCAGCCGGCCTGCTGAGCCTCGGTGCCTACGCCCTGCTGCGCGCTGCCGGCATGGCCTGACCTGGAATAATCGGGCAGCCGAACACAAGGAGAGCTGCATGACAACTGACGACGCGCAGGCGTTCTTGCGGAATAATCACCGCGCGGTGCTCGCGACCACCAGGTCTGACGGAGGGCCGCAGATGTCCCCCGTCGTCATCGCGCTTGACGTCGAGGGACGGGCCGTGGTCAGCACCCGCGAAGCAACGAGCAAAGTCAGGAATCTGCGGCGCAACCCGTACGCCTACGCAGTCGTCCTGAACGATCACTTCTACGGGCAGTGGCTCCAGTTTGAGGGTCCGGCAACAATCGTGAGTCTGCCGGAGGCGATGGAGCCGCTGGTAGCGTATTACCGCAGCATCTCCGGGGAGCATCCCGACTGGGACGATTACCGGCAGGCAATGGTGCGAGATCGGCGCGTCCTGGTCCGGATAGACATTACCCGCGCCCGCACCCATACCACCTGATAAGGCAAGAGCCGGCTCGCACGCAAGCCGGCTCTCAAAGGTCGCCGTAGAGATGGGGAAGGGCGGCAGCGAGTCCACCCGTGTGGACGAACTCGCTGCCAGATTGGCGCCATTATCTGATGAAAACCCCGTACTGTCAAGGGGTATTGGGGCGATCGGGAGGATTCTCTTCACCGTCGCTCTCGGGATCCTCCAGCTGCCTATCCTGGCTCTGGTCGGCGCGCCGAATCGTCTGGCGCAGGAAGGAGCCGAACCGGAAATCTGCCATGCTCTCCAGCACGGTTTCCATGCCTTCTCGCAGCCGCGGCTCCAGTTGTTTGCCGGCCCAATCCCTGGCCGATTGCGCCGCGTCGTCCAGCTCCATGCCTGGAGGGAGCAGGTGTTCGACGAACTCCAGCGGCGAGAGCTGCTCGCCCCGGTCCGCCGCTTCCTTGCGCCGCTCGTTCAGCTCGCGCAGCCGGTCCAGCGAGCCGGTCTGTTTGGGCGGGGGAAGCTGCTTCTGGTTCCGGCGGCCCAGCCAGTAGCCGCCCAGGACCCCGGCTCCGGCCACGAGCCCAACGGCAAACAGGGGGTAATGCCGGATGGCGCTCTCGATATCCAGATCCTCGCCGGTCACGTCCCGATAGACGCCCGCCAGGTGCCGCCCGATCTGCTGCGCCTGCTTGAACAACTCATCAAATTCGTGTTCGTTCATAGTTGCACTCCGTGCCTCATCATAGTCCAGTGGACCTGCTTGCTGGCACGGTTCCTGCCTTGAATCCTTCAGGAATCGAGGTAGAAGTTCAGACGGTTCCATAGGAGGACATCATGGCATCACTTCTCTGGATTCTGGTCGTGATTCTGGTGATTGCGTGGCTTCTTGGACTGGGTGGCATTTTCCACCTGGCCGCCAGCATCATCTGGATTATTCTGGTGATCGCCGTCATTCTGGCGGTGCTGGCCTTCCTGACCGGAGGATATCTCGCCTAACCGACCACCCTCGGGAAGGGCACAACGGAGCGCCGGTGGACCGGCGCTCCGTTTATTTGGGTCTGATGTTCTATGCTGGGAAGGCCCTTGACGGGCGCAGGAGGAGGGACTAGCGATGGACGTGAATGGCCTCCTGCGGGCCCTTGATGGCGCGGTTCAGCTCGTCCGCTCTGATCCCGCGGACTTCATCGCGCACCTCCAGACGCACCTCGAGCTGAGCGGCCTGGCGCTGCTGATGGGCGTCGGGCTCTGCTTCCCGCTGGGCGTTCTGGCGTCGCGCAGTCGCTGGGTGTCGCTCTACGCCCTCAACGCCTTCGGCATCGCCCGAGCAGTCCCCAGCGTGGCCATCCTCTTTCTCGCCTATCCGTTTCTGGGGCTGGGCTTCCAGCCGGCTCTGCTGGCACTCGCCGTCCTGGCCTGCCCTCCCGTCCTGATCAACACCAACGTGGCCTTTCGCGCCGTTGATCCAGCCATCCGCGAAGCCGCGTATGGAATGGGGCTGACCACCGTTCAAGTTTTGAGTAAAATCGAGCTTCCCCTCGCCCTGCCCGTGGTGCTCGCGGGTGTGCGCACCGCAGCCGTCGAAGTCATCGCCAGCGCCACTCTGGCGACCTTTATCGGGGCCGGCGGATTGGGCGATTTCATCAACAGCGGATTGAGCAATCTTGACACATCGTTACTCCTCGAAGGCGCGCTACCCGTTGCGCTCCTTACCCTCACCGCCGAGATCGTACTTGGAGGACTGGAAATGTGGTCCCGGCAAGCAGCGGGCGTGCCTCGCGGGTAACCGGCAGACACCGGCCGTCAATCGGTGCAAAAGTTGGACAGGCAGATCAAGGAGAGAGAATTGACTATCGGACGAATCACCGCGGGTAAGGTTCAGCGCGTGCTCATGGCACTGCTCTTTCTGGGGAGTGCGGGTTTCATTGCCGCGGGCGGAAGCACCACCACCCTGGCCAGCAGCGCTCACGCGGGGACGGCGAAAGTCGGTCCCATCAAGATCGGCGAGAAGAATTTTGCCGAGGAAGAGATTGTCGCCTCCATGTACCAACTCCTTCTGCAGAAGGCGGGGTTCTCGGCGTCGCTGCATCAGATCGCCGAGACACCGGCGCTTCAGAGCGCGCTTCAGCGCGGCGACATCGACATGTACCCCGAGTACACGGGTACCGGCCTCATCTACATGGGTCGCGCCGGCATCATTACCGACGCCGTCAAAGCGTACGACATCGTCAAGGCAGCGTATCCCAAGAAGTACAAAGAGGTCTGGCTCGCCCAGGCGCCCATGAACGACACCAACGGCGTCGGCGTCACGCGGAAAACGGCCAACAAATACCACCTCAAGACGCTGTCCAACCTGGCAAAGGTAGCCTCGAAGCTCAGCTTCGCCGACGATCCCGCCTGCAAGGGCCGGCCCGACTGCCTGGGCGGCATGGAGAAGGCGTACGGCATTCACTTCAAGAGCGTGACCGACATCTCGAGCACGCCACTGCGCTATTCGGGGCTGACCAGCGGCAAGTTTGACGCGGTCGAGGTCTTCACCACCGACGCACCGATCCAGGCAAACCATCTGGTGGTACTGAAGGACAACAAGGGAAGGATCTTCCCCGCCGACCACATCGCCCCGCTCGTCCGGAGCTCGACGATCAGCAAGTACCCCCAGATCCGGCGCGTGCTCAACAAGCTGGCCCGGTACCTCACCACCCCCGTCATGATCAATCTCAACGGGAAGGTGATCCTGAAGAGCCAGGATCCGTCCGCGGTCGCGCGGTCGTTCCTGAAGTCAAAGGGACTGCTCTAGCGCTCTCGACGGCTGGAGGGCCGGCAGCCGGCCCTCCAGCCTCTGCGGAGCCACTTCATCATGCCGGGGATCTCGCTCGACAACGTCGTCAAGACGTTTGGGACCGATGACGGGTCCGCACCCGCGGTGCGGGGCGTCAGCCTTGCCATAGAGGAGGGCGAGTTCGTGGTCCTGCTCGGCCCTTCGGGCTGCGGTAAGACCACCCTGCTGCGGATGATCAACCGGCTCATCGAGCCCACATCCGGGCAGATCTTCATCGGGGACCGGGAAGTCCGGGACTTTCCCGTCACCGACCTGCGCCGTCATATCGGCTATGTCATCCAGCAGGTCGGCCTCTTCCCGCACATGACCGTCGCCCAGAACGTCGCCACCGTGCCCAGGCTCCTGGGCTGGAAGAAACAGCGCACCCGGGAGAGGACCCGCGAGCTGCTCGAGCTGGTGGCGCTCCCGCCGGGCGAGTACCTGGATCGGTACCCGCGGCAACTATCGGGCGGCCAGCAGCAGCGAGTCGGCATTGCCCGCGCCATGGCCGCCGATCCGCAGATCATGCTCATGGATGAGCCCTTCGGCGCCATCGACGCCATTACCCGCTCCGATCTGCAGCAGGAGCTGCTGCGCATCCAGCGCAAGGTCGGCAAGACGGTTGTGTTCGTCACCCACGATGTCGAAGAGGCACTGCTGCTGGCCGACCGCATCGCCGTGATGCGAACCGGTGAGCTGGTGCAGTACGACACGCCCCTGGCGCTCCTCAGCCACCCTGTGGACGATTTCGTGCGCGAGCTTCTGGGTAGCCAGGACGTCCTGCGCCGCCTCAGCCTGCTCGAGATCACGGCCCTCATGGAGCAGGAGTCGGGCATGGCGGGGACGACGCAAGTCCCGGCTGGAACCAGTGCCCGCGAGGCGCTCTCTCTGCTGCTCGGCACCGGGGCAGACCGGGCGACGGTAGTCGACCCGCAGGGGCGTCCTCTGGGAACGCTGACGCTCGATCGCATCCTGCGCGAGGCCCGCGCGGCGCCGCCGGCTCCCGGCTGATGGACTTCTCCTACTTCTCCACCCACCAGAGCGCCGTGCTCGCCGCCCTCCTCCGGCACATCGAGATTACCGGCCTGACACTGGGGATCGGGCTGGCAATCGCCATTCCCCTGGGCACGTTGATCGCCCGCGTCCGGGTCCTCTACGTGCCCATCCTCGGGATCCTCGGAACCGTCTACACCATTCCCAGCTTCGCCTTCATCGCCTTCCTCATCGGCTTCGTGGGTATCGGCTTGCACAGCGCGCTCTTTGCCCTGGTGTCCTATACCCAATTCATCCTGGTCAGGAATACGGCTGTGGGCCTGAGAGAGGTCGATCCGGTGATCCTGGATGCTGCTAGCGGCATGGGCATGAATGGGTGGCAACGTCTCGCCCGGGTCGAGTTTCCGCTGGCGCTGCCTGTTATTCTGGGTGGCCTTCGCGTGGCCACGGTTGCGACCATTGCCATTGCCACGGTTGCGGCGATCGATGATGCGGGGGGGCTGGGACAGCTTCTTTTCGACGGCTACAACAACGGGCAAACATCGGAAATTGAGGTGGGGGCCGTTGCCCTGGTGATTCTCGCGATCGTCGCCGATATTCTGCTCCGCCTCATCGACCGGCTCCTGCCGGCAAGCAGGGCGGCTGCCAACAGGTGACATCCATGGACGATTCCGACGAGCGCTGGGGATTTACCACGCGGGCTATTCACGTGGCGCAGGAACCGGACCCCCTGACCGGCTCCGTCATCACCCCCATCTATCAGACCTCTACCTACGCGCAGGAGGACATCGGGGTCCACAAGGGCTTTGAGTACTCCCGAACCGACAACCCCACGCGCAACACCGTCGAGGCGGTGATCGCGTCACTGGAGCGCGGGGCCCATGGGCTGGCCTTCGGCTCCGGGATGGCCGCGGAGTCCACCATCGTCACCCTTCTGAACCCGGGCGATCACGTCATCGCCGGGGACGATCTCTACGGCGGGTCGCGCCGGTTGTTCTCGAAAGTCTTCGAGAAGTACGGACTGTGCTTCGACTACGTGGACACGACCGATCCCGACGCTGTTCATGCCGCGGTGCAGCCGCGCACCCGCATGATCTGGATCGAGACGCCGACCAATCCGCTCTTGAGGATCGTGGATATCCGGGCCACGGCGGAGATCGCGCACGAGGCGCGGGCGATTCTGGTGGTAGACAACACCTTTGCCAGTCCCTACTTCCAGCAGCCGCTGACGCTGGGGGCCGACGTGGTGGTCCACAGCGCCACCAAATATCTCGGCGGCCACAGCGACCTGGTCATGGGCGTGGCAGTGACCTCAGACGAGGAAATTCACGCGTCCCTGAAGTTCCATCAGAATGCCGTGGGCGGCGTGCCCGGCCCCTTCGATTCCTGGCTGCTGCTCCGGGGACTGAAGACACTGGCACTGCGCATGCATGCGCACGAGAGCAACGCCTTCGCGGTGGCGCGCGCCCTGCAGGGCCGGCCCGAGATTTCGCGGGTCATCTATCCCGGCCTGCCCGACCACCCGCAGCACGAGCTGGCGGCGCACCAGATGCGCGGTTTCGGCGGCATCGTCACCATCGACCTGGCCGGCGGCGAAAAAGCAGCGCGGGCCTTTCTAAGGAAAAGCACGCTCTTCACCACCGCCGAGAGCCTGGGCGGTGTCGAATCCCTGGCCGATCACCCCGCCATCATGACCCACGCCTCCGTCCCGGAAGCGGTCCGCGACGAGATCGGGATCACTGGCGGCCTGATCCGCCTCTCCGTCGGCATCGAAGACGAAGCCGACCTCCTCGCCGACCTGGAAGGGGCGCTCAGCTGACGCCGCACCAGTCGGCGCTCCGGTGAGCCAAAGTCCAGGGGCGTGATTCCATCACGCCCACTTTGCCCTCGCCGGGCGGACTTCGAGAACCCCCGGCTCTAAAATGGTGCAGCCACGCCCCCGTAGCTCAGGGGATAGAGCATCGGTCTTCTAAACCGAGGGTCGCAGGTTCGAATCCTGCCGGGGGTACCAGCATTTTTGGCTTGCGTAAGTCATGAGGTCGTCATCATGGACAATGATTTTGTCCAGCTGGCCGCTGAATGGTGGCAGACGCTGCAGAATCCACAGCAGCCGTGACCGCGGAGCGGGAAACTTATGCCGCAACAACGAGAGAGCGCACCCACCGTGATACCCCGTTACCGCTATGGTGAGAAACAGGAGGCTCGAATAACGCGGATTGCGGTCGTCAACGACGACATGGTCTTTCTCGACATGATGGCTGCGGTCCTCCGAGAGCGAGGGTGGGCCGTGTCTGTCTACCGGGGGATGCTGCCCAAGCCGTTCAACGTAGAAGCCCTCTACGCCCAGGTCGATGAGGCGCTGGTAGCAGGCAAAAACCGCGGTTAACGCACTCAGCAGCACTGATCGCGCCGGTCCTTGACGCTCGTCGCGCCATTCCGACTTCACCGGCACGATCCCTGGCTGTTCGACCACTCCTTCTGGACGGTATAGCTCGCCACCGTCTCCGTCTGCCAGGCACAGATATCCCCGATCTCACCGTTGGCATCGTCATACCAGCCAGTTCCCGGCACCGGATCAGTGATGGCCTCCGCCAGTTCATGGCTGCTGATCGAGGTCAGCGCGTCGAATGGCTGGAGTCCACCGAGGCATCCCGTGCAGCCGGGATTTGGCACCACCGAATAGTAGATGCTGCTGTCGGTGCTGTCGTGGTAACCGCAGAAGCTCTGGCAGGAGGCGCTGCCGCCCATGGTGACGGTGGTTCCGGCAGGCAGGTAGAGGGCGTAGAGGGTGTTGGCCGTCGGCGCGGGAAGCGACGAGCCGACTGCATCCTGGAGAAAGGTACGGATGGCGTCATCGGTCACGCTCGTCCCCGGCTCTGAGGTGCTCACCGTGGCTGTGGCAACTCTTGTTCCGTGACCGATGGTTTGGCCCGAGACCGAGTATTCAGAGAGGTTGTCCATGTACCCGCTCTGGAGGATGGCGTCGTAGAAGGCGTTGATCTTGTCGATCTGGTCCGACTGGGCCTGCCAGGCTGATCCCCAGAAGACCGTAACGACGTCAACGGCAGTAAGGAGTGGTCCACCCCGATAGGTGAGGTGCGCTGCTTCGGGTGCTGCTGCCATTGCTTGTTCCGCGTACAGCGGAACGATACGAATGGCGTCGGGATCGCGGTTCGTCGATGCAGAACTCGTGGTCATCGTGATTCCCTTCCTTCACCTCAGTGTGACGGGCGTTGGCCTTCTTCCGGATACTACGGCTCCTCACACAGAGAGACGGCGCAGGGCTGCGTGTCTTGCGCTCCCGCGTTCGAGCAGGGTCAGAAAAGTACAGGCGCAGCTGGCGCCATGGAGGCAGAGTCGCTTGATCCGGACAATGGTCACCGTCGTGTCCCGGCCGTTGCAGGTCACCCCCAGGATCGCCGCTTTCAGTACCGCCCGCTCGTGGATCGTCAGCCGCTCCAGCGCATGGACGAGCTCGATGGCCGCCGCGCCTCGCGAGGCTTTCCAAACTTCGCCGGCCCGCTACTCCGACCCCATATTGCGCCTCAGCGCGGCGGCTAATGCCGGAATGTCCACCGCCAGGGTGTCCAGCTCAGCGCGGTCGATGGTCAGCGTCGTCACGTCCGTCACCGCTTTCAGCGTGCAGCTATACTGCTCCCCCAACAGACTTCGCGACTCCACCCCCATCGCCGTTCCCATGCGCCACGGCTCGTAGGTTCCATCGTACCCATCTGACATCTCCACCCGCACCTCTCCGTCGAGCACGATATACGCCGTCGCACCGCGCTCGCCCTTCGAGAAGATGACGGTGCCCGCAGGTATGCGCACACGCCTTGCCATGGAGAGCACCTGGTCGGCATCGGGCCGGCGCAGACCATGAAGCAGCGGCAGTTCGCGTAACAGCTGGCCTTCCGTGTCGGCATCGAGGCCTGGTTCGCCCGGAACCAGGTCCCCATCGCCCGGTGGCCTGGACGTCGACACCGTCTCCCAGGCAACCTGCTGGAGGAAAGCCACGACCTCACCCGGGAGATCCATGGGGACGTGAGTTTCCCCGTCGCCGGCCTGCACTTCTCGGACCGGCGGTCCCACCGGGCTGCGTCCAGCGAGGACGGCGTAAAACGCGCACGCTGCCAGGTAGGTCCCAATCGGTGCCGGGTGGCTGCCGTCCTGCTCGTACAGCGCCAGGGAAGGATCCTCGGCCAGGGCGCGCTGCCAGCAGGGGCCGACGGGCACGACCGACGCGCCGACAGCAGCTGCACAGCGGCGGTAGGCCGAATCGAGGGCTGCCTGATCGTCGGGATGGTCACGGCGCGCCCAGGTCAGGTAAAGCGCCGTGCGAGCACCGACGCGGTCGATCTCCCCGGCCAGCTCCCGCACGGCGGCGTCCATCAGTCCTGGCGCGTCCAGGGGCCGGGTGCTCTGCTCCTGCAGGACGACCGCGTCCCAGCCGCCTGACCGGATGCGCGAGAGCGCCTCCCCGCAGCGGAGGTGGCCCAGTAACGTCATACCCCCCTCCACCACCGACTCCGTCACGAGCTCCAGTCCGTTGGCAGCGGCGAGGCGCGCGAGGAGACCGGGCAGGTCGTTGAAGTAGGTATAGCTGTTGCCGATGAACAGGACTCTCACATCTCCAATATGCACATGGCGGTGACGTGCTGCCATTTTTCAAACGCGGTTCGGATTCTATCGCCACTCCCCAGGGCGTTCGGACAGCCGTCTCTGGATGCGCCCCAGAATGTTGCACTGCGGTCCCGACAACCCCCTCGGCTTCTTCGTAGTTCGGCCACTTTATTGGCTGCTGCGCCGCAGCGCAGCTTCTGGCGACGCATCCCAGGGCATAGTTGAGGGTGCTGGGGCTACCTGCGCGGCCGAGCAGCAATGAGGGTGCGTGCATCGAAGCTGCACTGCGGTGCAGACATCAATGTAGTTGATGGAACTACGAAGACATGGGTGAAAGACCAAGCGCTAGGGGTCGGCTTGCGTAACAGCATATGGCGCAGCGCTACTCGACTTTGGCCGCCAAAGGCCGTATAGTGGCGGAAACCTCAGGACGTAGTCAGGCCGGGAGGGACAATCCACTATGAAAACCGTCACCATGGCAGCCGTTGTTCTGGGAGCGTTCATCGTGATGCCCGCCGCGCCTTCATCGGCCGCAAATGTCGCGTCTGCGTCTCATCGGCCACTGCATTTTGGTCCGCGCAATACTACCGGGACGGTCTGGGGTGGCTACGCCACGGAGACGAATCTCACCACGCCGCAGAACGGGGCGATCACCGATGTTCGTGGGAGCTGGACGGTTCCCACGGTGACCTGCGGCAGCGGCAACACCTACTCGTCCAGCTGGATCGGGATTGACGGCTACGCCGACAAGACCGTCGAGCAGACGGGGACAGAGCAGGACTGCATCGGCGGCGCTCCTCAGTACTCGGCCTGGTATGAAATGTTCCCGAAGCAAACAAAGACGATCCCGCTTGTCATCCACCCGGGTGATGTGATGACCTCGGAGGTGCAGTACCTGGGCGGGGGTAAGTTTCTGCTCATGCTCACCGACACGAACGATGCCGCCAACGGCACCTTTAGCATCACCCAAAAGATGCAGAATGCCCAGCTGCAGTCCGCCGAGTGGGTTGTCGAGCCGCCGGCACAGGGGAACGTGAACGTCCAGGGACTGGCCAACTTCGGTACGGAGACATTCACCGGGTGCTCGGTCACGATCAACGGCGTGACCGGTCCCATCGACAGTGGGCAATACGATCCCATGACGCTGGTGGACGCGAACGGAAATGTTCTGGCGACGCCGTCCCGGCTCACCGACAACCGCGGCACCTCGAGTTTCACCTTCACCTATAGCGGCTAAAGCCGCAGACTGCAGGTCCGCCACCCTTCTGGGGCTGCGCTCAGGTCAATCTGGGTTCGGGACGGTCCAGGTTCCAGTGCTTAACCACGCCGCACAACCACTGGCCGTCTCCAATCGGTGTGATGGAAAAGCGAGTGATGGTGTGCTGCCCGCCTTCATGATCCCCGTACCGGACATCCACCACAAAGGGCCGGCGTTGCTCGATAGTCTCGGTCATGTCCGAGTACAGGCCATCCTCCGGGTTGCGGAGCACTGCCTGGCAGAAGCCCACATCCCCTGCCGGGATGTAAAGATCTCGGCTCAGGTCCCGAAACTGGTTTGAGTTCGCCGGCGGCTGCCCTGGCGAATGGAGCGTTGTCTCCAGGTGCCAGGACTGGAGGACGGCAATCCCACTGCCCGCATTGCGGACCGACATCGCGAGGTAGACGCTCCCATCGGCGATCTCCACCAGGGCTCGGCCTCCGTCGAGGTGACTCCAATGGTTGTCTATCCATCGGATCTTCTGGGAGGGGTCTTCGAGTCGAGACGGCATGAGCAGCGGACGCAGTCCCACCTGCAGGGCGCGTTCGGCAATGCGTGCAGCACGATTGGATGAGCGCACCGAAGCAAAGGTCGCGGCAGCGAGAACGAGCGTGCCTGCTCCCGTGGCTAACGAGGAGATTGTCGCCCAATCCACCGCCTTCAGCCTCCTTCTGCACGCCCGTCACCCTGCCACGTCTCTGAACGTGACGAGCATACCAGGCAAACGCAGGGCCGGTTGGCGTCACCTGACGATCAATTCCTGTTGGAGAGAGTGTCCGTGGCCCGTGCCGCGTCGAACCGGGAGGCGGTACCGCTATCCTGACCCCCGAACAGAGGAAGTGCAACGGTGAATACACTTCCACGATCCACCTCGGACTCCACTTGAAGACTGCCACCGTGAGCGTGGACCAGGTGATTGGTGATGTACAAGCCCAGGCCCACTCCCTGCGCGTTGTCCGCGGTAGCGGACGCGCGATAAAAGCGGTCAAACAGCCGGGATAGATCATCGGCGGAAATGCCGGAACCGCGGTCGATGACGGCGACCTCTGCCTCGGTCCCCGAGCGCGACACGCGCACCACAACCTCCGTCTCAGGGTCGGAATACTTGAGCGCGTTCGACAGGAGGTTGGAGAATATCTGCGCCAGGCGGAGGCGATCGCCCCATACGTGCACGACGTCAGGAGTCATCTCCACCTGGATCGTCCGGCCAGAAACACCCTTTAGTTGATCCACCGACGTCTGCACCACCGCCTTCACATCCACATCCGTCGGCTGCAGGTCGAACTGCCCCGCCTCGAGGCTGGACGCGAGGAGCAGATCGTCCACCAGGCGGCCAAGCTGATCGGACGAGTCGATGATTCGTTGCACCATGGACTCGGTATACCTGCCCTGACGGCGCAAGAGCTGCGCATGGCCGCGGATCGACGTGAGCGGGGTCCGAAGCTCGTGACTCGTCATTGCCAGGAACTCGTACTGCAGGCGCTGGACAGCCTTGCTTTCACTGATGTCTCGAATAATCGCGGATATCCCGGTGAGCCGCCCGAGCGGCCCAAAATGCGGCGCGAAGCCGGCCGACACGTCGAGCAGCCTGGCACTCGCATGCCGGCCTTCCGTCTCAAGCGTCATCGACTCTCCGGACTGGAGGGTGCCAACGATGCGCGTCCAGTCGGCGTCGCTGAGAGACGGCAGGTACGCGCGGATTCTTTGCCCGCGGGCATCTGACTCATCCACCCCGAACATGCGCCGAGCGCCGGGATTCCAGGTTTCCACCAGCCCATCCGGCGAGCAGCGCACGATCGCGTCGGCAGACATGGTGACAATCGTCGAGAGCCGCTCCGCCTCCTGGCGAGCACGCACGAGATCCTGCTCGTATTTCCGCCGATCCCGCGCCCCAAAGAGCGTGCTGAGGACCAGGGTATCGCCTGTGCGCGGATCCGCCTTCTGAACGGAGTTCACCAGGACGGGCAGGTCCCGGTCCTGGCTGTCCGCGAGGTTGAAGGCAACCTCGCGGATAAAGCCCTGCATGGTCAGCAGGGGAAAGTATTGGTTCTCATAGAAAATCTTGCTGGGGATCGTGAGCAGATCCTGAAACCGCTTCCCGCTCTGCAGGTGATCCAGACTGTACCCGGTCCATTCCAGGAACGTTCGGTTGGCTCGGACGAACGAGCCGTCTCCGCGGGTAACGATGTACCCGCACGGAGCGTCCTCGAAGAGATCCACGGCGTCCTGCAAAGGCCGGTTTTCGTTCACCGATCGAAACTCTTCACTCGCGAAGGAATGCTTCCATGGCCGCAATCGTCTGCTCAGGCGCACTCAGATGCGGGCAGTGGCCGGCCGCATCCAGGATGACCATCCGGCTATCCGGCAGGTGACGCTGCACGTAGTCGCCAACCGGCAGCGGAGCAATGACGTCTTCCCGGCTCTGCAGCACCAGCGTCCTGGCTTCCACCCGCGGCAAGTCATCGCGATTGTCGGACAGGAACGTCACGGCGGCGAATTGCCGGGCGACGTCGGGATCGGTGCGGCAGAAGCTGTTGGTCAGCTCTGCTCCCAGCTCCGGCCGGTCGGGGTTGCCCATGATGGCCGGGGCCATGTTTCGGGACCAGCCCAGGTAGTTCGCGTCCTGGAATGCCAACAGCTCTTGAATCTCCTCTTCCGAGAAGCCTCCGACATAGTCGCCGTCATTGATGTATCGCGCCGACGGACCGACCAGGATGAGTCGGTCGAAGCGGTCGGGCTCCTTGATCGCGGCCAGAACGCCGATCATTGCCGAGACGGAGTGGCCCACGAAGATACCGTGGTGGAGGTCCAGCTCTTCACATATCTCCAGGATGTCGTCCGCATACCCCTGAAGGGAGCTGTACTTTGACGGATCGTAGGCGCTGAGGTCGGATTGGCCGGATCCGACGTGGTCGAACAGGACGATCTTATAGCGGTCCTCGAAGGCAGGCGCCACCAGACGCCACATGTTCTGGTCGCAGCCGTACCCGTGCGCGAACACCAGCGGAGTGGTGCCCCGACCAGACACTCTCACATTGTTTCTCGCCAGCACCGACATCCCTACCTCCCAATGTTTCCGCGCCACCACGGGTGCTTCGCCCCGGCGAGACCGCTCTTCCTTAAGCATAGTGAGTCGCGGCTTCCAGGTTGGTCCCGAGGCTCCCAACCGCCGCCTGGGACCCGATGAATCGGAGCGTCAATATCGAGCAGGTGGCGAGCTCGCTGCGACCCAGGCGACGGCCAACTTCCGCGATCTGCTGGTCCTCATCGAAGCGAAGGCACATTGCCTCTCGCTGATCGTCGGGTAGGTGCGCGATGTGCATAGTGAGGGTCTATCAAATACGTCCAATTAACTAATTGTCAATAGATGGCACGATCCTTGCAGTAGTGGGTGCAGGTCGTGCCGGGGATTGCCGACCAGGGCGCCCGGGGTGCGGGACACATACAGGAGGAAGACAGACCATGAATACGCAGGCAGATCAGTTATTTGGGGACGACGTATGCACGCAGGACGGCAACAAGATCGGCACGGTGGACAATGTCTGGGTGGATGATGCCACCGACGAGACCGAATTCATCGGTGTCAAGACCGGATGGCTGTTTGGCAAGACCCACGTGATTCCGATGGCGGACGCGAAGTTCGACGGGACCACGATCACCGTTCCCTACGGCAAGGATCAGATCCAGAACGCCCCGTCCTTTGACTCGGATGCGGAGATCAGCCCGGACGAAGAGCAGCAGGTCTATAGCTACTACGGCCTGGATCGCTCCACGTCCGCCAGCCCCACCGGCCTTCCGGCCGGAGACAGCTCGCAGGGCGGAACCAGCCATCAGGGCTCCGGGCAGTATGCGGGCACCACGTCCACCTACGGAGATACGTCCGGAGATACGTCCGGCATCGACACGTCCGACACCAACACCACGGACATGCCGACTCCTCCCACCGGAACCGACATCACGCTTTCCCAGGAAGAGCTGGCGGTTGGCAAGCGGCAGGTTCAGGCCGGTGACGTCCGACTGCGCAAGGTCGTCCGGACCGAGCATCAGGAAGTTCCGGTGGAGCTGCGCCGCGAGGATATCGAGATCGAGCGCGTTCCCGCCAGCGATATCTCCAATGCCGACGCCACGGGGCAGGCCTTCCAGGAGCAGACCATTGACGTCCCGCTCATGGCCGAGGAGCCGGTCATTGAAAAGCAAACCAACGTGACCGGCGGCGTCCGTGTCACCAAGGACGTGGAAACGACCACGCAGAACGTCGGTGGCGATATCCGCTCGGAAGACGTCGAGGTCGAGGGGGACGATAACGCCAACCTCAAAGACCGAGTGACCGGTGTCAGCACCGGCCAGACCTCTACCTTCGACGGTACAGACAACTCGTAGCCTGTTCGGAGGCACATAGGACCGCCCCCCGGGAACCTCGCATCCCGGGGGCGGTTTCGCGTCATGACGACGTCCGACTTTTAGTCGCCGTCGAGCGATTCAAGCGCCTGCGCCAGATCCTGGATGAGATCCTCAACATCTTCGATGCCCACGGAATAGCGCACCAGGCTTTCCGGAATCCCCATAGCGACCCGCTCCTCCATGGTCGACTCGACGTGGCTGGTGGTCCGCGGTGGCCCCACCACCGTCTCCACTGCCCCCAGGTTCGCGGCCCGGTGCGCATAGCGGAGCCGCGGAAGCAGTGCGCGCACTGCCTCGAATCCCCCCTTCGGCGCGAAGCTCAGCACACCGCCAAATCCTCGCATCTGCCGGCGCGCGATCTCGTGGGCCGGGTGCGACTCCAGGCCAGGGTAATACACCGCTTCCACCGCGGGCTGCGCTTCCAGGAACCGAGCGATCTGGAGCGCGCTCTCATTTTGCCTGCCAACGCGAAGATGCAGGGTCTTCATCCCGCGGAGCAGGAGGTATGCCGCCATCGGATCGAGGGTTGCTCCGGTGATCTCGCGAAAGTGATAGATGCGAGTCACCAGGTCGGAGCTGCCGCACACCACACCTCCCAGGGCGTCAGCGTGGCCGCCGAGAAATTTCGTCGCGCTGTGGATGACGAGATCGGCGCCCAGGGCAAGCGGGCTCTGGTTGACCGGCGTGGCAAAGGTGTTGTCGACCGACACCGCAGCCCCTGCCCCGTGGGCGACCTCGGCCAGGCTGGCGATGTCGACCACTTTGAGCGTCGGGTTCGTGGGCGTTTCCAGATGCACCAGCGTGCAGCCCCTCCTGATCGCCTCCTCGATGGAGGCGCGGTCGCCGGTGTCACACAAACGCACGTCGATCCCGAAGCGGGGCAGGAATTCGAGAAAGAGCTTGTTGGTCCCACCATAGGTGTCGTTGATCGACACAATCGAGTCTCCGGGGGAGAGGAGAGTGAAGAAGGTGTTGCTGATGGCAGCCATGCCCGTGGCAAAACTTGTGACAGCCTCCGCCCCTTCCAGCGCACGCACCTTTTCCTCGAATGCCTGCACCGTGGGGTTGGTATTGCGGCCGTAAATATGCCCCGGTCGCTTGCCCTGGGCGACGTCCATCCAGTCGTCCACATCGTCATACCCAAAGGAAACGCTGTGTACCACCGGCACCTGGGTTGCCCCTTGCAGCAGGTACTCGTCCTCTCCTGCCCATACCGCCCTAGTTCCCGGGCCTGTTTCCTCGGTGTCCCGCTTCATCCATTCCCTCCCGTGCACGGGCCTCGACGCGCCCACCAATCTATCTCACCCTGATCCGCTAAAGAGGATTTTGACTTGCTGGACGAAGGGAGATATAGTCGAAGTGCCGTCACCGGGAACGATTCTCGAGAGATCCCGCTGACGCCCCCCTCCACCCTTTGTATTCACGTGGTTGATTACTACAGAAGGTAGGTGATGGTATGGGGTGGTTACGCAAGCTCAGTGCCGATGGGGAACTGCGGCAGAAGCACGAGCAGATGGCTGAGACAGGTGAGCGTCCGCCGTTTCTCTCGGAGTGTTATTCCTCGCACCGCAACCTGTATCGAGAGGCGCAGCGTCTCGAACGGCTCGGGTACCGGGTTCGGAGCAGGCAGGACATGCGGGATGTCGACGGCTACCACGTGACTTTCGTGTACGCAGGCACCGCTCAGGCCGCCCGATCTCCCTCCGGGTACGTCACGTCCAACGACCGTTACCGCTGACGGAAGCTCCGCGAGACGATAGGTCCGACAGGCGCCGTGCCAGACACCGCGCGGACATCGTACACTGGTGCCCGCGGTCCTGGCCCCGGAGATCTGCTTCTGAGGAGAGTCTGTCGATTGAAACGACCAATCTTGCCTGTGGTGGCCGTCCTACTTGGAATCCTGTTCCTTACCGGGTGCGGACAAGGAAACAGCACGGACTCCGTCCCGTTTCCACCCAAGTCACAGAGCGACCTCCACGCCCTCGCCAAAGAGAGCGACACCTCACTCACCGTGGTCGGACGTGACGAAACCAGCTCCGCTCCGCGCACGGCCGCGCTCTTTGTCGTGGTTCCCAGGACGCTGTCGCAGCGCGAGCAGGTGTCGGCGCTTCTGAAAGTGCTCTACGACAACCACCTGGATACCAAGGTGGGCCATGAAATCGAAAGCGCTGTGGTCCTGGGGTATCGCACGTCGAAGGATGTGGGAAACCGCTTCAACGCTGGGCGGGTCGAGCTGGATGAGACGGGAAGCGGCAAGAAGACCATGATCCTCAACGCCGATGGCGGTGGACCCGGTCAAGCCTGGAAGCTCGCCTACTGAGGCGGCAGCGTCCGGCGCAGGAAGCGCAGCCAGTTCCCACCCAGCACGCCTTCACGCGCCGTCGCGGGCACGGCCGTCTCGATCATCCAGAGATCGGCAACGGTGTCGATCTCGGCCGGGCTCGACTCCAGCCCAAACCCTCCGTCCAGATCCGACCCGATACCCACATGCTCCCAGCCGGTGACCCGCGCCACATGGTCCGCGTGGCGCCGCAGGTGCTCGCCTAACGTGACCTCGATCGTGCGGTCCGACTTCCACCCGGGCTCCAGAAACCGGTTGTATAGGACAAGTCCGATTACGCCATCCCGCTCGGCGATTGCGCCCAAATTGGAGTCGCTCAAGTGTCGGTCGGTGGGCATCAGCGCCTGTGCGTTGGCATGCGAGGCGCAGATTCGTGGAAAGCCGCGTTCGAGACCCTCGCGGATCCCATCCTCCGTCAGATGAGACACGTCCCAGATAAAGCCCTGCTGTGCCATGGCCTCCAGAAGCGCGAAGCCCTCCGGCGTCAGCCCACCCCGCGTGAAGGTCGTGCTGCCACCCGCGACCCCGCGACCGTAGAAGGTGTCGCCATAGGTGAGGCCGATCATACGTAAGCCCCGGCCCCACCAGTCGGCCAGGTCGCGCACGTGCAGGATGGGATCAGCTCCCTCCATCAGCAAGACCAGGCCGGGCCTACGATCCTGGTGCCAGCGTCCCAGATGGTTCTCAAGATCCTCCGCGGTCCGGAGGATCCGAACCAGGCCCTGTCTCTCCCAGGTCTCGTAGAGCGCGATTTGCGCCAGTGCCTGCGCTTCCGCCTCCTCGCGCCGGTGATAGATGGCGGAGCGCGGCTCAAAATCCTCTCCCACATCCGCCGCCAGAAAGCCCGGGGTGACGGTCGCGCAGACGACGGCAATACCACCGCGAACCAGGTCCGGAAGCGAGACCGTGGCGGAGCCCAACGCCCCATCCTCGACCGCTCGCCGCTCGTGCGCGCTCAGCGTGAGATCGCGGCCGAAGAGGGTGACGTTCTCGGCCAGATCCAGGTGCCCGTCGACGATGGGAAAATCAGCCAACGTGAACCGCAGGGCGCTCCTGGGGATCGCGTTCGGCCTGGCGGAGCACTTCTCGCGTCACCGGCGCGATGTCCCCTTCGCCGAAGAGCATGAACTTGGCGAGATGCTTCAGCGGGTTGCCCTCGGTCCAGCCGAAGTAGATGTGCGGACGGACTCCCGTCGCCTCGCGTATGTACAGCAGAATCGCGGCGATGGCGTTGGGAACCGCCGGGCTCCGCGCCGTCAAGACTCGATATTCCTCGATGATTTGCCCATGCAGCTTGAGCACGGGGGCAAATTCGGAGGCATCGCTGATGCGGATCTCCAGAAAGAGCACGCGGTCCTCTGACGGGATGTGATTCGTCTCGCGCTCCTCGCGCTCCTTCAGTAGATATTCGCGCGCGTTGCGCTCATCCGGGTGATTGGCGATGAGCCGCACCGGGCCACCGGCGGCTGCCCAGGCAATGAGCTCGCGAGCCGTGGGATCGGCTACCACTTCCATAACGCGTATCTCGGTTGAGCGAAAGGCGCGCGACACCAGCGAGACGACGACGATACCGGCGATAAAGATTGCGGCGATCTTGATGCCCTCCGGTTGTCCCAGCACGGTGTTGAGAAACGTATAGACGAAGATGACAGAGACGGCGCCGAAGAAGATGGTGGCGCGAAGCATGCGCCGTTTCCGGACCGAGAGGGTGACGGCGATGGTGGCGCTGGTCATGATGGCCAGCACGCTGGTGGCATAGGCTCCTGCCTGTGCATCCACGCTAGCGTGGAAGATCAGCGTCACGGCGAAGGCGATGCCGGTGACGACCAGAGTGAGGGGACGCGTGGCACGTGCCCAATTCGGAGCCATGCCGTAGCGCGGAAGGTAGCGCGGCACGATGTTCAGCAGGCCGGCCATGGCCGAGGCGCCCGCGAACCACAGGATGCCGATGGTACTGATGTCGTACAGGGTTCCGAAACCGCTGCCGAGATAGGTATGCGCCAGATACGCCAGGGCACGCCCGTTGGCGGGCTGCCCCTCCTTGAACAGCGGCTGCGGAATGAGCAGCGTGGTGACAACGGAGCTGGAGAGAAGCATGAGGCTCATGATGGCGGCCGCACCGGTGAGAAGGCGTCTGGCGTTGCGAATCCGTCCTGCCGGCCGCCTGGGATCGTCGTCCGGGTCGCCCTTGATCAGCGGCATCACCAGGACACCGGTCTCGAATCCGGAGAGGCCCAGGGCCAGTTTGGGGAAGAGGAGCAGGGCAAATCCGATCATAAGCAGCGGATTGCTATAGGAGGCCGTGACCGCCGCTCTCCAGTCGGCCACCACATGACCGTGCTGGATAATCTGCAGGAGGCCGTCGCCGACCACCACCAAATTCAGGGCGATGTAGGCGATGACCAGTACCACGGCGATGCTGATGGCCTCGCCGAAGCCCTTCAAGAAGACAGCGCCCAGCAGAGCGATCAGAAAGAGGGTAACGACGACGTTGGCTCCATGCAGCCACTCCGTGCCCAGCGGGTTCTCGACGATGTGCGCCGCCGCATCGGCGGCAGAGAGCGTGATGGTGACCACGAAGCCGGTGGAGACGAACCCGATGAGGGTCAGCACGAAGAGTTTTCCCTGCCACCAGGGAAGGAGCCGCTCCAGCATGGAAACCGAGCCGTCTCCGTGCGGGCTGCGCTGAGCCACCCGCCGGTACATGGGGAGCGCTCCAAACAGGGTCACCACGACCAGGATCAGGGTAGCGACCGGTGAGAGGACCCCCGCGGCCAGGGCGGCAATCCCGGGCGCATACCCCAGGGACGAGAAGTAATCCACACCGGTCAGGCACATCACCTGCCACCATGGATGGCGGTGAGGAACCGCCTGATGCTCGGTCTCGTACGGTCCCTCGGTGTCCTGCTGAACGGACAGGAGCCAGCGCGCAACCGGCCCAAACCGCTCGCGCCGGGCACGCGTCGATCGCAGCCGTACCCGGGCGGGAATGTCATGCCAGTCGGGCTTACTCGTCGCCGGTGCGCGCTCCGGGTCGCGATTGTCCTTGTGTGCCTGCACGTCCACGCCTTATCCCTTCAGGGAAATAGCAAGTCACAGACCAGGGGCGTCGGAGGCACGCGGAGAGGTTAGCCGCCTGACTCGGCCTCTCGCAGTCGCTCTTCCGAGGGCTCATGCCCGCGACCTGCCGTCACCCGCTTATACACCGCGGCAGCGATGAGCAGCACGATGACGACACCGATGACGACATCGTATTTCCGAATACCGGTGCTCACCGATTCCCAGTGCTGGCCCAGCGCGTGGCCGATCAGGGCCAGGGCCGCAGTCCAGATGAGCGATCCAATGGCGCTGAAGACGAGGAAGCGCCAGAAGGGCATGCGGACCACCCCAGCAGGCAGGGCGATAAAGCTGCGGATAGCTGGCAAGAGCCTGGTAACCAGCACCACCCAGTCGCCGTACTTCCCGAACCAGATCTCGCCGCGCTCCAGCTCCGCCGGGGACAGCAAGACCAGGCGTCCGTACCGATCCAAAACGGGCCGGCCGCCCAGGTACCCAACCAGGTAGGCCACCGCCCCGCCCGTGACCTCGCCCACCGTCCCCACCGCTACCACCAGCGGCAGCTGGAACTTCGGGTGGGCCCCCGAGGCCAGGAAGCCGCTGAACGGCATGGTGAGCTCACTCGGTATCGGAATCCCGAATCCCTCAATCGCCATGAGGATGAAGATACCGGGATAGCCGACCGCCCCGAGGAGGTCCTTGATGTATGTCAGTATGTGCGCTTCGATTCCGGCCATAGCAAGAGCGTCGCATTGTACAGTACCGGCGGAGCCAGTGCCGTTGCGGGCGCTACTCTCCGGCGCGGCTCTCCGCTCGTTCGATGCGGGCCTCGGTGCTCATCGCCCGGACGTCCGCCGAGAGCGACGGACCGCGGGCCGCCTGCGCGATAGCCGAACCAGCGGGTGGGCTGACCAGTGCGTCGGCCAGCGCGGTGCCGTTCATTTCGCTCCAGGGTGCACCGAGAAGCGCGAGCACGGTGGGCGCAACGTCAATGAGGCGCGCTGGATAGGCCGAGGTGGCGCCCTGTCGCACTCCGGCGCCGGAGATGATCAATGGGATGTGCTGCGACTCCCAGTCGGCCCCACCGTGGTCGCCCTTCCACTTGTTCTCGGCATAGCCGCCCGCAGTACCGTCCCGGAACATCACCACGACATCGGGGCTATCGGCTCCCTCGAAGCTGTCGAGCAGCAGCTGGTTTGCCGCTTCCATGCCGGGCGCATCGAAGAGCCCGGCACCCGACGCACGAACATAGTCGTAGCCGGTCGCCGACTGCTCCTTGAAGTACACGGCCTGGATATAGGGGTTTCCCAGGCCCGCGATGGCGGCAGCAGCTGCATTGCTTCGCGCGCTGTTGTCCAGCCAGAGAAAGTCTGCGGTGTGGTAGGCGCCGCTGGTCACTTTGAGCCCGACCGACGAGACGGCGTTATTGATCACATCCGGCGTCACCAGGCGATCGAAAGCCTGGAAGCCATGATCGGCGGTGATCACAAAGACGGTCTGATCCAGTACTCCTGCCTTGCGGTAGGCATCCTCAACCGTTCCCAGACTGTAATCGAATTGCTGCATGAGCCTGGTGGCATCTTTCATGTCTCGATTCGCGCCCCAGATGTGCCCCAAAGGCTGATCAAACTCCGGAACGTTGAGCATGATCACGTTCGACTTCGTCTGCTCGAATGTCTCCCTGGCCAGCCGCATGGCCAGCATGTCTGAGATGCCAAGGGGAACGTTCTTGTAGGTGGGGTAGATCAGGTCCTTGCTGTTGAGGAGGCTCCGCGGCGGTACGTGACCCGGGACGGAGACCGGTCGATAATCACTGCCGGGACCGGGCGCATAGTACATGGTGTAGTCGGACGCGGGCCCTCCGAGCGCGTCGTTGGCGTAGTACTTGTAGCTGCCCACCGCCGCCACTTTGCTGCCCGGCTTCGCCTTATGCAGTACCCCGGCCAGGGACGGAACGTTCGACATCAGGTTTTCCATGGTGTGGTCCTGAATGTAGGCGGGGTTGAAGATGGATACGTAGTGGTCGGAGGGCGTCCGCCATCCAAAGCCCAGAATGCCGTTGTGCTTCGGCAACATCCCCGTTCCGATAGCCGCGTGCCCGGTCGGCGTTTCCGACTGAAGCACGCCGGCGAAAGCATTGGTATACACAGTGCCATGGTCCATCAGGGCACGGATGTGCGGGATGCCCGGCACATTGAAGTAATCTGGCCGGGCCCCGTCCAGCACAAAGACGACGACGTATTTTGGCCTGGCCGCGGGTACCGGCGTAGGGCTGGGAGTCCGCGTGGGCTGCGCCGTCGGCTTGACGGCTGCCGGCGACCGCACCACGGTGGGGCGAGGGCTCGCATTCTTGCCGTCGAGATCGAACTGAAGGGCGGACGACTGCGTCACCGGCGGCCGCTGCACAGCCCGGAGGGCGCTTACGGCCGCAACAGCAAGCGCGATGACAACAACGAAAACAACTGCCGCTCGGTGCCTCAAGCCTGGACCCCATCACGTAGATTTGTATTTCTATGCAAATGCATGAAATAGACCATCTACCCGGGTTTCCGTTACGCGGGTGTGAACACTGCCTTACAAGAGGCTGACACCGGCGTGGGAAGTGCCTGTTACTTCTGCTTCGACTCCAGGCGAGACTCGCTGCGGAGAGCACCGATAACCGCATCAAGCTGTGGACGAAGCGTCGCCTCGGTGGACACGTCGGCTGGCGGCGGAGATTGAAGCGAATCTGCCAGTACCACCCCGCGCATGGAGGCGTGTGACCCGCCGGCCAGCGCCAGAATGGTGGGCGATATGTCGATGAGACGGGCCGGAAAGCTCGACACGTGTCGGGCGCGGACGCCGGGACCCGCAATCAGGAGAGGAATATGCTGGGACTGCCAATCCGACCCGCCGTGATCTCCCTTCCACGCCGACTCACCCGGTTGCACCCCGACCGTCCCCTCATCGAACAGAACCACCAGGTCAGGGCCGGTAGGACCGGAGAAGGTGTGGAGCAAATATTGATTCGCCGCGTCCACGGTCGGGGTCAGCTGGCCTCCTGGCCGTGGGGCAAGCTGATAGCTGCCGTCGGGGTTGCGGTAATACACCGATTGAATCCGGGCGCGCTGCAAGGCGGCCACATTGGCAGCGGCTTGCGCAAGCTTACTTTTGTCCTTCACCCAGAGATAGGCGCCGCTGTGATAGTTGCCGTGAATGATGGCTGTTCCGGCGCGAAGCACAGCCGACTTGACCTCGGTATATGAGACCTGGTGGCGAATGGGGACCATCCCGTGGTCGGCGGTGATGACGAAGATGGTGCGATCGAGTACCCCGGCCTTCGCGTAGGCCGACTCGAGCGACGCCAGATCGCGGTCGAAATCCCGCATCAAGAGGGCGACGTCTTTGGGGTCGCGGCTGCCCCCGTCGACGTGCCCCAGGGGCATATCGAACTCGGGCATATTGATCAGTGTCACCTGCTGGTGTAAGGTGTGGAAGGAGGCGATTGCCAGCTTCATGGCCAGATGGTCGAATGTCCCCAGCGGCTGATGGGCATTGGGAGCGCTGAGCGACTTCTGTGTCAGGAGCGACCGCGGGGGCACGTGTCCAGGTATGAAGGTGGGCGCATAGCGGCCGTTGGGCCTGGTCTCGTAATACATGATGACGTTGGCATCCGGGCCGCCCAGGGCATCGTTGGCGTAATACTTGTAGCCGCCCAGGGCGACGACGCGTGCCGACGGATCCAGCTGGTGAAACTGCCCGGCCAGAGTCGGCGCCCCGGACATGAGCCGCTCCTCCAGGCCGCCACGGACGACGGCGGGGTCGAAGATGGTGACCTTCTGTCCCTCGTCATTGGCCCAGGTGAAGCCGAGGATGCCGTCGTCTCGCGGCTCGGACCCGGAGCTGATGGCGGCATGGCCGGCCGGTGTCTCGGACTCGAGGATACCGGTGAAGGCGTTCTTGAACCACGAGCCGCGGTTCATGAGCGCACGGACGTGCGGGATCCCGGACACCTTGAAGTAGCCGGGACGGGCGCCATCCAGGACGATCAGGACGACGTGGGGCTCTTTCGAGGGCGTTTGCCGGGCTCCGGCGGACTCGGCACGATCCCGCGGAGCTGTCCCGACGCCGAGCCCGAGCATCGCGGTTACGAGCACCAGACGGAGTGGGCCAATCACAGACACATTATGTTGCGCCATGGCGCAGGATGCGCCATTTCTGAACCGTGCGATCACTGGGCCAGGTGGTGGGTCGACAGGTAGAAGGCGAGGAACGCCCCAACCGAGGCAACCGTCAGGACGCCTAACGCGATCTGCAGCCAGGGTGTCACCCTGAGGACGGATCGGGTCAAGCCCGGCCGGTACCCGGCCAGCCAGACGACCACGGACAGCAGGAAGGCGGCCAGTGGAACAGATGCTGCGACGCCAGCGATGACATAGGTCCGTGTCCGGGGCCGGACCGGTTGCGTCCCGCAGGGGTGCGTCGAGAGGGTAAGCGGTGGAAGCGGTCTCTGCTTGAAATTGAAGGCGTGAAGCAGGCTATTCGCCTGCCGGTCGTTGGCGTTGAGGGCTGAAAGGTGGAAGACATCCTCTGCGAATCTGAGCATCGACGCGAAGGTGTAGAAGGTGTGATCGATGGAATGCGGACGGGCGTAGGGAGAGATGACGATGGCGGGAACGCGCCACCCATACATGGTGTATGGGTTGGGTCCCCTGGGAGGGCGCACATGGTCGAAGAACCCGCCCCAGTCGTCCCAGGTGAGGATGATGGCCGTGTGTTGCCACTGATCCCGGTTGCTCATGATGGCGTTGATCTGCTGAACGCTCCAGTTCTCACCGTCACAGGTGGTCCCGAGATTGGGGTGCTCGCTGTATTTGTCCGGGGGCACTAGCCAGCTGACGGCCGGAAGCTTCCCCGAGCGCGCGTCGCTCACAAAGCCGGCTTGATCCACGACCCTGGTCTTCCATTCAGGGCCGAAGCGGATGTGCTTGATGGCGTCAAGGGCCGACCACTTGTACCCCGGCTGATCCATCATGGGCGCGTAATACTTCCAGGAAATGCGGCGAGCATCGAGCAGGTCGGTCAGGGTTCGGACGTTGAAGCATGGGTACACGTAGCGAAGGCCGCCGTTGCGCATTCGCTGCTCGACCAGAGCGTTACGGTCCGCATCACAACCCCAGCGATCCGGATGCGACGAGGAGAACAGGTTGCTGGGCACGTCGTCGGTGTTCGCGGACTGTGCGGCTACGGTGAAGAGGTGATTGGGAAAACTGTTGCTGTTCACCGAGGAGAAGAAGTTGTCGGTGAGGGTAAAGGTCCGCGCGTAGCGCCAGTAGTCGGGAATGTCGGTCGGGTAGAGCTGCGAGTCCACCATATCGGTCCGAGCCCCGGTGACCGGATCGGGCTGGAAGGCGCCACGAATCTGGGAGAAGCCGTCAAGCTTCCCGTCGTCGTAGGCGATGTGCGCCGCGTCTGGGGTCTTGGTCAGAGGCTGCACGAAGCTGTCGGGGGAGTGGTTGAGCGGGTGGACGGTGCCGTCGGGCGTCTGGTAGGTCGTGGCCCCGTTCGCGCCCGGGAAGCGTCCGAACATATTGTCGAAACTCCTGTCCTCCTTGATGAGGAACACGATGTGCCGGATGCTGGTACAGCGGCCGGTACACGGCGCCAGGGAGTCCGCCTGAGTTCGGGATGCCAGCAGCGCCACGCCGGCCAGGAGGCACGACAGGAGGAGCGGAAAGAGATAGGGACGACGGCCGAGGAAGCGCATCAGCGGAGCCAACTCCACGACGGGAAGCGGAATGAAGGGCCGGAGCACCTCCCTATAATGATGCGTGAATCCGGTCGCCCGATTTGAGAGCTTCATCGAGCGCGTGATGGAGCGGACGTTTACCCGTGCCACGCGCAGCCATCTGCAACCCGTGGAGATCGGCAAGCGCCTGGTACGGGCGATGGAAAGCGACCAGTCCGTCGGGGTCGACGGAGTCGAGGTCCCCAACGTCTATGACGTCCACCTCAGCCCGGTGGACTTCGAATATTTTCGGCCACAACGGCGGTCGCTGACGGAAAAGCTGGAGGCGCACGTGGCCCGCTCGGCCCGGCAGAAGAGTTTTGTGCTTGCCAGCAGGCCCCGCGTGTATCTGGCCGAGGATCGCTCCCTCGATCCCGGCGACATCCGCGTGGACGCGCACAAGCAGGACGTGGATCTCGCTCCGGTCCAGGAGGCTCAGCACACCAGCATCCTGCCTCGCCTGGATACGGATATCCCGTTTGCCCCCGCGCACGCCCCTGCCCCGCCGGCGCTGAGCCATGAGGGCCAGACCTTCGCCGTCCTCCATTCTCCGACCAGGGTGGGCCGGTTGCCGGACAACGACATCGTGTTCAACGATCCGCGCGTCTCCCGGCACCATGCGCAGCTTGTCGAGCAGAACGGACGCTGGATGGTCCGGGACACCGGCAGCACCAACGGTACAGCCGTCAACGGCAAAGTGGTGCGCGAGGCGGCCCTGCGTCCGGGTGATGCCATATCTCTCGGCGGCCTCGAGGTCACGTGGCAGCAGTAGGGGCCGGCAGCGCGAGCCTCTCCCCAGGGCGAGTCCGACATAGTGCCGGTGACCGCGGCTGATCCGGCAGGGGAAGGCGGAATGGCATGAGCGTTGACGAAATCCTGCTCGTGGCACGCATCGCCTTTGTGGCCGCTCTCTATCTCTTTCTTATCGTCCTCGCGCTCGTGCTGCGGCGCGAGCTGAGCGGCCGGACGTCCACCGCAACCGAGCGGGCACCGGGCGACCTGCTCGTGGTCGATCCGCACGAGACCGGCTACGAAGTCGGGGAGCGGATCCCGCTCCTGTCCACATCAACCATCGGCCGGCTGCCGGACAACACCGTGGTCATGGACGATGGCTTCGTCTCCGCCGAGCACGCGCGCCTTCAGTGGAACGGGAAAGGATGGGTGCTGGAAGACCTGAAGAGCACCAACGGAACAGAGGTCAACGGTCACGAGGTGAAGGGCGCCATCGCCATCAAGCCGGGCGATACCATCGGGCTCGGACGGGTGGTCAAGCTCAAGCTGGTGCCGGTATGAGAAGGACGTACCGGCTTCGCCTGACCGAGCTGGGCCTGCTCGTGCTTGCCGGAGCCATCGTGCTCGGCGGCTACAGCCAACTTTCTCTAGTGCAGCATGACCGCGTGCTGCAGAGCGACCTGACCTATGCCGCCATCTTCGTCGCCAGCACGCTGCTCCTGAGCCTCATTCTCGGCTGGCTGCTTCCGGCCGCCGATCAGATGATCGTTCCCGCCATCTCACTCCTTTCGGGCATGGGGACGCTTATCGTGACCCGGCTGAGCCCCTCGCTGGGTCACCGGCAGCTTCTCTGGGTCCTGCTGGGCGAGGTCGCCGTCCTGGTGACCATCATGGTCCCGCGGCACCTGAGCACCCTGCGACTCTACAAGTACACCTGGGCGTTCGCCGGCTTGCTGCTGATCGCCGCCACCATCGTGGCGGGCACCGACATCAACGGGAGCG
>JAICWV010000020.1 GCA_025966365.1 Chloroflexota bacterium
GCGCCGACCCCGGGCCGGAGACCATGCGATTGTTGGAGGCTAGATCAGCATTCGCTGTAGCCGCAGGTGTGGCACTTCTTGCAGCCCTCTTCGTGGACGAAGGCAGCCCAGCCGCAGGAGGGGCAGATGTCGGCTCTGGCGGATTGGGCCAGAGAGAGATCCGGAAGGGCGCTCAACAGGGCGCCGGAAGAAACCTCGCCTTCAACCCGCTCGCGATACTCGTCCAGCACCTGCGCCAGAGCGTCGGGCAGAGACATGACGCGCTGGGCGCCGAAGCCCACCGACCGGCTGCCGGCAATGCCGCTCAGCTGATCCACGATCTGCTCGATCTTCTCGCGCTGCGTCAGGGTCGAGGGAGTCCGCAGGACCAACGAGATGAGCCGGCCCAGCGCTTCGGCAAAGGCCATGACGTCAGTCCCGGAGCTGCCGATATTCACAAAGGCTTCCAGCGGCTCGCCGTTCTCGTCCATGTTGACGGTGACGTACGCCTTGCCCAGCGGGGTCTCGACCCGGTGCGTGTTGCCACGCACGACTTTCGGGCGTGGCTGGATGGTTGGGAAGCCGGGAAGCGATGCCTGCGCGGGACGCGATTCCACCACCTCGACCTCGGCTCGCTTCTTGTCGTCGATACCCACGTTCAGGACCTGGGCGCCCTTGCAGCCGTCGCGGAAGACGGTGATGCCCAGGCAGCCGAGATCCCAGGCCAGGTTGTAGGCCTCTTCCACGTCGACACGGGAGGCGCTGTTGGGCAGGTTGATGGTCTTGGACACGCCGTTGTCGGTGTGCTGCTGGAAGGCGGCCTGGGTACGCACGTGCCACTCCGGCGCCACTTCGTGCGCCGTGACGAACACCCGCTGCACATCTTCAGGGACCCCGTCGACCCCGTGCACCGTTCCCACCGCGCTGACCCGATCCAACAGCTCGTCGCTGTCAAACCCGCGCCGCTTCGCCGCTTCGGTGAAGAAGGGGTTGACGAAGGTCAGCTTGCGATCGTCCACCTTGTGCTGGAACGCCAGGGCAAAGATGGGCTCGATGCCGCTGGACGCATCGGCGATGATGCTGATGGTGCCGGTGGGCGCAATGGTGGTGACGGTCGAGTTCCGCATGGGGGGGCCGTCGCGATAGATGCTGCGATGCCAATTGGGGAACGGGCCCCGGACACGCGCCAGATCCTGCGACGCCTGATGACTGGCCCGCTTGACGAAGGCCCATATGCGGTCGGCCAGCTCGGTCGCCTCGGCGCTGTTGTAGGGAATGCCCAACTCGAAGAGAAGATCGGCCCAGCCCATGATGCCCAGGCCGATGCGCCGGTTGGCCTTCACCACCTCGTCGATCTCGGGCAGCGGGTACGGGTTCACGTCGATGACGTCGTCGAGGAAGCGCACGCACAGCTTGGTGACGCGCTCCAGTTCCGCCCAGTCGATCTCTTTGCCGTCGGAGGTCTCGACCACGAACCGCGCCAGATTCAGCGAGCCCAGATTGCAGGCCTCGTTGGGAAGCAGCGGCTGCTCGCCGCAGGGATTGGTGGCCTCGATCATCCCGACCTCGGGCGTCGGATTAGCCGGGCTGGCATTGATCCGGTCGATGAAGACCAGGCCGGGATCGCCGGTGCGCCAGGCCGAGTCGATGATCTTCTCCCAGACGTCGCGCGCACGCAGGCGGTTGCAAACCTCCTGACTGTGCGGGTCCACCAGATCGTAATAGTCGTCGTTGCGCAGGGCGTCCATGAAGGCATCGGTCACGGCGACACTGATGTTGAAGTTGGTGATGCCGCCGTCGTTCTTGCAGTCGATGAACTCGAGGACGTCGGGATGGTCGATGCACAGAATGCCCATGTTGGCGCCGCGCCGCGTCCCGCCCTGCTTCACTGCCTCGGTGGCGGCATTGAAGACACGCAGGAATGAAACCGGACCGCTAGCGCGGCCGCCGGTGCTCTTGACCAGGCTGTTCTTGCGCCGGATGCGGGAAAAGGCGAAGCCGGTTCCACCGCCACTCTGGTGGATGAGGGCCGCATTCTTCAGGGTGTCGAAGATGTCCGATATTGAGTCGCCGACGGGAAGGACGTAGCAGGCCGAAAACTGCAGGCCGTTGCCGGTTCCGGCATTCATCAAGGTCGGAGAGTTGGGCATGAACTTTCGGTCGATCAGTACGTCATAAAAGAGCCGCTCGTGCTCCCGGACCACGCTTTCGCCGTGCCAGTGATACTCGGCCCCGGCGATCGAGCTCGACACCCGCCAGCACATCTCGTCCGGGGTCTCGATGACCTTGCCGTCCTTCTTGAGCAGATAGCGCTCGCTGAGGACGCGAAGCGCCGATTCGGACCACTGTCCTCGCCGCTCGGGCCGCCCACCACCCCTGTTTCTCTCGGCGTGACCGTTCTGGTCCGCCGTCTCTACCGCCTGCTGCACATCCAGTTCCATAACCGTTTCTCCGTGAGTCCCGGGATCGAGGCCACTAGGTCTAGGCCTGTCCTCTCATCCTAACCACAAGATGATGTGGTGTCAACTGGTAAACCCAACATGTAGTGTTGCACGCGACGTCGACTCCACAAAATGCCAGGTATGCGGGCATCCTTCATTTTAGTACATCGGTTCTAGTTCACGCCCGGGGTTTCTCGGCCTCGTATGATGAGGTGGCCTGTGGAGGACTGCATGCTTTCCGCCGACTTTGCCGTCTTCAACGTCGATCAGCTCATCACCATGGCACCCGCGGCACATCCCGCCGCCTCCGGACCGCTCGGAATCGTGGAGCGCGGCGCGCTGGCCGCTCAGAACGGCAAGATCGTCTGGCTGGGCCCCATGGACGACTTCCACGACAATGTCCGGCTGGACGCAAACGCGACCGCGATCAATCCCCATGGGCGCGTTGTCCTTCCGGGCTTCGTGGACCCCCACACCCATCCGATCTTTGCCGGGTCCCGCGTGAACGACTTCTACCGCCGCGCTTTGGGCGAGCGCTACCAGGAGCAGCTGCAATCCGGCGGGATCATGGAGACCGTCAGGGCCACCCGCGCGGCCTCCGAGGACGCGCTGATAGATGCGGGTTTCTGTCGGGCCGAGGGGTTTCTCTGCAACGGAACTACCACCATCGAGGCCAAGACGGGCTACGGTCTGACAGGCGAGGACGAGGCTAAATCGCTGCGTGCCCTCACCCGCCTGCAGCGGCTGACGCCCCTCAAGATCGTTCCAGCTTTCCTCGGCGGCCATGTAGTCCCGGCTGACTTCGCAGGCGACGGCGACGCCTACGTCGCCCGGCTGATCGAGGAATGGCTGCCGCAGGCCAAGGACATGGCGTCGATCGTGGACGTCTGGGCCGACGATGGCGCCTTTTCCGAGGAGCAATCGCGGCGCATCCTTGGGGCCGCCCGCGACCTGGGTTTTGCGCTGACCGCCCACGCCAACGAGCTCGGCCCGCATGGAGGCGCGCGCATGGCGGCAGAGCTGGGAGCGCTCTCCGTGGACCATGCCGTCTATCTGGACGATCGGGACATTGCCGCTCTGGCAAAGTCCGGGACAGTTGCCGTGCTCCTCCCGGCCACCACCCTTTTTCTGGGCAGCGACACCTACGCACCGGCCCGCCGCCTGCTCGACGCCGGGGTGCGCGTCGCGCTCGGCACCGACTACAACCCCGGTACCTCCTTTACTCAGAACATGCAGCTCGTGCTCAGCCTCGCCGTCCTCAAGCTCGGCATGTCGGCGGAGGAGGTATTGCGCGCCGCCACCATCAACGCTGCCGCGGCCGTGGGCATGGAAGACCGTGTCGGGTCGCTGGAAGTGGGCAAGTTCTGTGACCTCTCCATCTTCACTGTGGACGACTATCGGAGCATCCCGTACCATCTGGGCGCCAACCTGGTGGACACGGTGGTTGCCGGAGGAGGGGTTGTGGTGCAGGACGGTAAGACCGTCCTGCTGTCGGCGCCCAGAGCTTGATCCGCGACCTTCTGGAGCGACTCTGGCGGCGGCCATGGCCACGCTGGCTGCGGCGTCTGGCCTCGGAAGTCTCAGCCCTGCCGCTGATCCGCTTCATCCTGTTCCCGCACTTCCTGGTGGGGGTAGTTGGCGTCATCACCAACGGCGACGGTCAGGTGCTCCTGCTCCACCACACCTATCGCGGCACGCCCTGGGGCCTGCCCACCGGGTTTCTGGAGCGGGGTGAGCAGCCGATTGACGCCCTGGCTCGCGAGATCATGGAAGAGGCCGGACTGCGGGTCAGGCTCGACCCGCGTCCGATTGTGTTTTCGGAGCCGGGCCGGCCTCTGCTCAACATTGCCTATCGCGGCATCTTTACCGGCGGCAGCTTCGAAGCCAGCGCCGAGGTCTCCCAGGCCCGCTGGTTCGCGGCCGACGCGCTTCCCCCCATGCTGCCCGCACAGAAGCAGCTGCTCATATCCACTCTGGAGGAGGTGTCCCATTAGCGGCCTGATGGAATCTGTTCCCAACTTTTCCGAGGGACGGCGCCGGGATGTGATCGATCGCATCGTGGAGGCGGCGCGGTCCGTTGCGGATGTCCGCCTGCTTGACCTCCATTCCGACGAGGACCACAACCGCTCCGTCCTCACGCTGGCGGGAGAGGAAGGCCCGCTCAGCGAAGCCGTCTTCCGCTCGATGGCGACGGCAACCGAGCTCATCGACCTGCGCGGGCACAGCGGCGAGCACCCCCGAGTGGGAGCGACCGACGTCGTTCCCTTCATTCCTCTGATGGGAGCGACCATGAAGGACGCGGTGGGCGCGGCCGAGGCATTGGGGCGTCGAGTAGCGGAGGAGCTGCAGATCCCGGTCTATTTCTATGAAGAAGCCGCGCGGCGGCCGGAGCACCAGAACCTCGAGGCCATCCGGCGCAAGGGGTTCGAGGAGCTGCGCGAGGTCATCGGGACCGACCCGGATCGCGAACCGGATCTGGGTCCACGGGCCGTCCACCCCTCGGCAGGGGCCGTCGTGATCGGCGCCAGGGGCCCGCTCATCGCCTACAACATCTATCTCGGTACCGCCGATCTCGCGGTGGCGAAGGCGATCGCCAGGAGGGTGCGGCACAGCTCCGGCGGGCTGCGCTACGTCAAAGCGCTGGGGATCGATATCCCGGCCCGCGGCCAGGTGCAGGTGTCCATGAATCTCACCAACTATCGCCGCAGTGCCGTCCACACCGTCTTCGACATGGTCAGATCCGAGGCAGCGGCATACGGCGTGGCGGTGACCGACTCGGAGATCGTGGGGCTAGTTCCGATGGAGGCGCTGATTGACGCCGCCCGGTTCTACCTACGGCTGCATGACTTCGAGCCCAAGCAGATCCTGGAGTCGCGTCTTATGTCGAGTGAGTGAGCCCGAGCGTTGTCCCTCGGCCAAACGGGCTGGTATCATGCCGTGGTTTCCCGGGAGTTCGCCATTCGTCTCGTCTCACTTTCCTCTCTGTGCCTGATCGCACTGTTTATTTCTGCCTGCGGCAAAGATGTCGGCGCGTCATCGGCCACCTCCACCCCCACGCGTAAACACATCACGGCCACGTCGGTGCCGACAACCGCCCCCCTGTACGTTCAACCCACGGCCACTGCGTTCCCCACTGCCACGCCAGGACCCACCGATACCCCCACACCCCGCCCGACGCGGGTGAAGCCGACGGCGGTGCCTCCCGCGCAGCCGGGCAGCGTTCTGTCCGCGGTCGTCCAGCCGCTCAACGTCGACCCGCAAGCGACGCTCGACGCAACCGTGCGAACGTCGGGCGCGGTCACGCGCATCGAGGTCTATCTTGGATCCGGCGTCCCGGGAACATCGGGCCCCATCAGCACCACCTTGACCCAAACCGCCGCCGGAACATGGTCCGGCAGCTTCGGCGCACCGGCACGGCCCGGCTACTATCACTTCACCGTCGGCCTCTTCACCGGGGGCAGGCGAACCGTGATCGACAACGACAACTGGAATATCAGGGTGCTCGAGCCCTCCAGCGCCGCACAGCCGCTGCCCGACAACATTCCTCTGGTGCCGCCGTTTAATTGGGGCAATCCAGTCGCCGCCACCTTCAGCGCCGACGGGCGCTCCGTCAACGGCTCGGAGGTCAGCAGCACCACCCGCTCCGACGTAACCGCGAGCTATGTGTCCCAATGGTACGCCAACCGCCTCCCTGCCTCCGGCTGGACCATCGTGCCCTCCACGCTTCCGGCGCAGGGCGCGACATCGTTCACCATCGTCGCCAACTCGGGCACGCAGGTCTGCGTCGTGCAGTATGCAGCGGGCACCGTCCACATCTTTTACGGCTAGCTCCGCGCAGCGGCTCCTGAACGATTTCGGACGCCGCCGGGTGCTCGTGCTCGGCGACATGGTGGTGGACGAATACATCGTGGGGCGCCCCGCCCGCATTTCCCGGGAGGCGCCGGTGCTGATCCTCCATCATTCCGACACCTTCATCCGGCCCGGTGGGGCCACCAACGCCGCGCATAACTTCAACGCTCTGGGCGCGCAAACGACTGTCATCGGCGTGATCGGTGACGACGAAACCGGGGCGCGGCTCCGGACGCTGCTGGAGGAGACCGGCATCGATGTCTCCGGCCTGGTGGTCGATTCCTCCCGGCCCACCTCGACCAAAACGCGCGTTCTGGCGAAGGGGACGCAGGAAGTCCAGCAGCAGATCGTCCGCATCGATCGTGTCGACACCAGCAGCGTGGACGGGTCCCTGCGCGACCGTATGATTGATATCTTCTGCCGCCTGGTGTCGGAAGCCGACGCCGTTCTCATCTCCGACTACGACAACGGAGTCATCTCACCGGAGATTCTCGACGCCTGCCTCCCGTCAGCGGCATCCTCCGGCAAGATCGTCACCGTGGACTCGCACGGCGACCTCTTCCGCTTCCACGGCGTCACCGCCGCCACTCCCAATCAGCCGGAGGCCGAGGCCTCGGTCGGCTTTTCTATCCGCACCGAGGACGACCTGTGTCGCGCGGGCGAGCGGCTGGTCGAGGGCATGGACGCCGAGGGGGTGCTCATCACCCGCGGAAGCGAGGGAATCGCCCTGTTCGAGCGCCGCCGGGAGCCCTACCTGCTCCCCGTCTCCACCACGCGCCCGATCGATGTGGTCGACCCCAATGGCGCGGGCGATACCGTCTCCGCCGTCTTTACATTGGCCCTTGCCGGTGGCGCGGACATGCGGCTGGCCACCTACATATCCAACGTGGCAGGGGGAGAGGTGGTTCGCTACGCTGGTCCGGTCGCGCTCACCGCCTCTCAGCTTGATGAGGTGCTTCGGCGCACCCGTCTGGAGACGCCTGCCGAAACCTATAATGAGTCCCCATGACGACCTCGGCGCAGCCCCGCGTACGCATTTCGGTCCCGCATCACGCTTTCGCGGGCGACGTTCCGGTTGTCGCGGTGATGCGCGGCACCATGGTCGGCTCGCTGCACCGGGGTACCGCGGCCGTTGCCGACCCGGACGGCACGGTCCAGCTGGCACTGGGCGATCCATCGCAACCCGCCTTTCTGCGCTCGTCGGCCAAACCATTTCAGCTCCTTCCGGCGCTGGTGACCGGGGCCGTCGACCGGTTTGGAATCACAAACCGTGAGCTGGCAGTGCTGGCCGCCTCCCATAGCGCCGAGCCTCGCCACCAGGAAGCGGTGCTCTCCGCGCTGGAGAAGGCGGGCCTGACGGAGGAGGCGCTCCGCTGCGGCACCCACCCGCCGCTTCACGAAGCCACGGCGAAGCGGCAGGTCCAGGAAGGCAGAGCCCCATCTCCGGTGTGCAACAACTGCAGCGGCGCGCACGCCGGCATGCTGCTGGCCTGCAAGGCGGAGGGCTGGCCGCTGGAGAGCTACGGGCAGCCCGATCACCCGCTACAGCGTTTGACGCGCAAGCTCCTCGCGCAGTTCGCGGGAATGCGGGAGGATGATATCCGGTTTGCCGTGGACAACTGCGCGGTTCCCACCTTCCTTCTGCCTATCGAGAGCACCGCCACGGCCTTTGCCCGATTCGTCACCGGCCGCGGCGTCCCGGCAGATCTCGCCCGGGCGGCCGCGCGCATCTCCACCGCCATGCGCGAGAACCCCGGCATGGTCGGCGGTGAGGCACGGTTCGACACCGATCTGATGACCGCAGCCGGAGGGAGCATCCTGGCCAAGGGCGGCGCCGAAGGGTTTCAGGGTATCGGCCTGCCCGAACGCGGGCTGGGGATGGCCCTCAAGATCTCGGACGGCAACGCGCGGGCAGGTGCGCCGGTCACCCTGGAAATTCTGCGCCGCCTGGACCTGCTGGACGCGGAGACGCTGTCCCGGCTGCAGAGCTATGCGAACCCGGAGGTCCGCAACCATCAGGGTGAGCTGGTCGGCCGGCTCACCACCGTCTTCGAGATCGAGGGGCGGGCGTGACGCGCAAGCTGCGCGTGGGTCTCGTCTTCGGCGGGAGGTCGGGAGAGCACGAGGTGTCTCTGGCGTCGGCCTCCTCGGTGATGAAAGCCCTCGATACCAGCCGCTATGACGCCGTGCCCATCGGCATTACCAGAGGCGGCCAGTGGCTGATCGCCGATTCGCCTGAGCGTCTGCTCGAGGCGGGAGAGGTCACGCTGGAGTTGCCCGATACCACCGAGGCCATGCTGGATGTGACCCACCACGGCATTGTCCCGGTTAACAGCCGGGGCGGCATCGACCGACACGAGACCGCGGTTGACGTCGTGTTTCCCCTTCTCCACGGTCCCTTCGGGGAGGACGGAACCATTCAAGGCATGCTGGAGCTTGCCGATATCCCCTATGTCGGGGCCGGCGTCTTCGCGTCGTCAGCGGCCATGGACAAGGGCCACATGAAGCGTCTCTTTCGGGAGGCGGGAATCCCCAGCGGCCACTGGATGGTGGTCAAGCCGCTGGCCTGGGAGCGCGAGCGCAAGGCCGTGCTTTACGGTGCCATGTCGCAGCTGGCCTTTCCCATGTTCGTCAAGCCGTGCAATCTGGGGTCGAGCGTGGGCATCTCGCGGGTAACCGACCGGGAGGAGCTGGAAGCAGCCATCGAGCGCGCCCGCCTCTACGACCGCCGCGTCATTGTCGAAGAGGGCGTGGACGGCCGCGAGATCGAGTGCAGCGTGCTCGGCAACGACGAGCCGCTGGTCTCCGTTCCCGGTGAAGTCATCTCCCACCATGACTTCTACGATTACGAGTCCAAATACACCGAGGGTCTGGCCGACCTGATCATCCCGGCTTCTCTCGCCGCCGACGAGTACCGCGAGGTTCGCAAGCTTGCGCTGCGGGCCTTTGAGGCCGTTGATGCGTCGGGCCTGGCGCGGGTTGACTTCTTCCGGCGCCACAGCGACGGCGCGTGGCTGGTGAACGAGATCAACACCATGCCCGGCTTCACCTCCACCAGCATGTATCCCAAGCTGTGGGAAGCCAGCGGGGTGTCGTATAGTGAGCTAATCGATCGCCTCATCCAGCTGGCGCTGGAGCGGCATCGGTCCAGGCCCCAACCCAGCTAGGCCCAACCCACCTCTCGTACAAATCAATCGGCGTTGAGGGAGAGATGAAGCGAACGCTCGCGTTGGTCGTGGTTGCGGCCGTGATGGGCGCCCTGTTTGTGAGCGGGCAGACCCAAGCCGAAGGCATTTTCCCCGGCTCGATTTCGGGCACGGGCCCCGTCGCCACTGTTGGGTGCGTGTCGGTGCCCAAGCGGACACCATGTCCCACCGCGGGCCCTGCGACCATTACACCGCTCTTGCCGGTCAAGAGCATGTCGGTGTCACCCGCCAGCTCGGGACCCCTGGGCGTGAACTCGTACACCGTCAATATCGTCTCTCAGATCGGCTGCTTTAGCCTGACCGAGCCGGTCCTTGTTACTGCACTGGGCAACAGTGGAGAGGCGGTGTTCCGGCAGGTGGATCCGCCGGTGGTCGGCGGAAATCCCTTTGTTGTCAACGTGGTTCCCTCGGGGTCGGGCACGGCCACTCTGTCTCTCGAAGTCTGGACGGCGAAGGTCGGTCCCGGCGGTCTGGTCGTGAAGGCCATCTGGCCGGAAGAAAACGTGGAGCAGGTTCAGAGAATCATCGAGCAAACGTCGCAGCCGGCCCCAACCGGCGCTCCGGCCACGGCCACTGCTGTGACGCCCACGCCGACGGACACGCCGGGAACAGGCGCCACCCCGGCCGCAACCAGCACACCCGCTCCCACGGTCACATCCACGCCGGCCCCGCTCACGGTTGCAACCTGCTACTCGCCCGGGACCTCGGCGATCGACATCCGGTCTCTACCCGGGGCGAGCTGCACGCTCTCACTGACCCTGAATCAGGGGCTCCTTCCGGCCACTACCTATAACCAGGGCCCGTTTATCATTCCGTCGACCGGCGTCGGCGAGGTTCCCTTTACTCCAGCACCCACCTCCAGCCAGGGTACGGCGGTTACCACCTGCTCCTTCGGCGGCCAGACGGAAGCAGACACGCTCGCTTTCACGCTGCCTCTACCGCCGACTCCGATACCAACAAGTCCCTGATGTCCTGGGGCGCTTAGCAGCCGGGCGCAGATCGGCGGGTGCAACCCAAGATGTCGCAGCGGGGAGGTTGGAAGTGTCGGGGCGATGTGCAATCCGCTGAGATGTAGGGGCGATTTTGCAATCGCCCGCCGCTCCACAGAGCGGCTTTGGTGCATGCATCTCCAGAGCATGCCTTCGCGTCACAGGTGTGGTCGGGGCCGATCCCCCGGTTCCACCTGCTGCGGCAGGGACCCGGAAAGACTCGCCTGTTCCCGAGACCCATATCCCTGGGTGGCGGGCACCGGAAGCTGTGCTGAGGCACAGCGGGCGATTGCACATCGCCCCTACATCTCAACCGAGTACAAATCGCCCCGACATCTCAGGCTCGCGATTGCAAATCGCCCCTACTGCAAAAACGTGGGGCACACCCCAGATCGGCGGCAGGACTAGCGAATATCCGCAATTTGTGTGATACTCGCAGTACTTTGGCGTGCTAGGTCGGGTAGGGGATGACGCGTGTAGTTATTGTGGATGACGATCCGGACTTCACGCATCTGGTCAGCGAATTGCTTCGCGACCAGGGCTATGAAGTAGCCGCATGCGACGACGATCAGCAAGCGCTGCAGTGTGTGATTGGCGCGGACGCGGACCTCATCATACTGGACCTGAGGATGAGCTCACGGGAGAGTGGCTGGCGCATCCTCGACGACCTGACGCGTGACCCCAGAACGAGAGCCGTTCCCGTTATCATTAGCTCCGCGGCTCTCGACGATCTCAGCAGTCGGGCTGATGAGCTGCGCGATCGGGGCATCGAGACGCTGCCCAAGCCGTTTGACATCGACGATCTTCTGACCATGATCGAGCGCATGACGCGGTCCGAGGACAACCACCGCAACTCGGACCACGCCTCCAAGATGTAGTCAGAGTGTCTCTATGGCAGATACGACACCGCTTCCGGCCCGGGCGGCATCGGTGAGGCGGCGGCGAATGGAGGCCACGTCAGTATCATCGCGGTGGGTCTCGACCCACGTCATGGCTTCGCGCATCCCGCGCAGCGCATCGCTGGCCCGCTCCAGGGGGACGGTATTGCCCACGCGGTTCACTGCGTCCGCCACGCTGCGATTCAGATGCCGCATGAGGAGCCGCAGGATGGTCTCGATCTCCCGGAGTCGGTGGGCGTCCATGCCTTCCACCTGCAACTCGGCAAGCATGCGATCGACCGTCGCCCTCATCTCAGCCAGCGATGGCACCCGTTGCGCCTCCCCTCTTCCCGCAGCGAGATCCCACGGGATGTGCCGCCAGCCGAAACGGAGCATGGATCGTGCCGTGCCGCAACGGTGAGGCGAAATGCAACCGAATGTCTCCCGATTTCAGCCGAATTCGTCGCGCGCGTGCCCGTTGGTGCGCTACTCTAGGCGAGATCAAGTAGCCATAGCTCAAGAAGAAGGTGATTTCGATGGGTCTGTTGTCCAGGATGATGGAGTACGCGAACTCGATGGACATCGAGGCCGAGAAGAATTCGGGTGCCGAGGTGTCCACGCTGGAGCCGGATGGCTCGGACGGTGCTGAGGAGCGGGCGTGGCTGGCGCCGGTGGAGGCTGCTGGTCCTGCGCAGGTTCCCTTCCTACCCATGCGGCGGGTCCGGGAGCGCGTCCAGGCGGAGCTCCTGAAGGGAACCGGCGGCATTCCGAATCCCGACGACGTTGATGCCACGCGCGAACAAATCTCCTCCCTTCTGCACGAGGCTCTCATCGAGGAGAACGTCCAGGCTGCGGCAGTGGACGTCGCCCGTCTGACCGATGCCATCGCCAACGAGATTCTGGGATACGGACCCATTCAGCCGCTTCTGGACGATGACACCGTAACTGAAGTGATGGTCAACGGTCACGAGCACGTCTTTGTCGAGCGTTTCGGCAAATTGGAGCGAGCCCCGGTTGCCTTCGATGACAACCACCATGTGATGCGTATCATCGACAAGATTGTGTCGCCGCTGGGGCGCCGCGTAGATGAGGCGTCGCCGATGGTCGATGCCCGCCTTCCCGACGGCTCCCGCGTGAACGCGGTAATTCCTCCGGTCTCGATCTTTGGGCCCAGCATGACCATTCGCCGCTTTCCGGCTCAGCCCTTCACCATGGACGACATGATCAAGACCGGGACCGTGAACGGTGAGATGGCCGAATTTCTGATTGGCGCCATACGGTCCAAACTGAACATCATCATCTCCGGCGGTACCGGCACCGGCAAGACCACGCTCTTGAATGTGCTGTCCTCGTTCATCGGCCCTGACGAGCGAATCGTGACCATCGAGGACGCGGCCGAACTTCGCCTGCAGCAGCCGGACATCGTGTCGCTGGAGGCCCGACCGGCCAACATGGATGGACGCGGAGAGATCACCATCCGTGAGCTGCTCCGGAATGCGCTGCGTATGCGTCCCGATCGGATCATCGTCGGAGAGGCCCGCTCCGGAGAGGCGCTGGACATGCTCCAGGCCATGAACACCGGCCACGACGGCTCCATTACCACGGTACACGCCAACAACCCCCGTGAGGCACTGAACCGCGTGGAAACCATGGTGCTCATGGCGGGCATGGATCTTCCCGTCCGCGCCATCCGGTCGCAGGTGGCAGAGGGCATCCACCTGATCGTGCATGTGTCCAGGCTCATGGACGGTACCCGAAAAGTCGTCGCCATCACGGAAATTCAGGGCCTCGAAGGTGACACCATCACCCTTGAAGAAATCTTCCGCTTCGACCAGGTGAGCTTCGACGGCACGCGGGTCCACGGCCAGTTCGCAGTCACCGGCATTCGCCCCAAGTGCTACGACGCGTTCGAGCGTGCCGGTCAGTATCTCAACCCGCGCGTCTTCGGTCACGCCGGAATCCTGTCCTAGAACCTCCATCAAGGCGAGAGAGAACCAGTTCCTCGATCGGGGCCGCGGCTATACTTGCTTGGCTCGCGCCGTGGCCGGGTCTCGGAGTTTCTTGCAATGGATCAATTCCGCCAGCGACTGGCACGCCATACCCCGCTCCTGGCCGATGGAGCCATGGGCACTCAGCTCTACGAGCGCCTGGGATACCGTCACACCTGTTTTGAGGAGCTGAACAACAGCGCGCCCGAGGTGGTCCGGGCGGTTCACCGCGACTATATCGCCGCCGGGGCCGAGATGATCGAGACCAATACTTTCGGCTGCAACCGGTACGTCCTTTCGCAGTACGGGCTGGACGGACAGGTAGAGTCGCTGGCGCGCCGGGGCGTCCGGCTGGCGCGCGAGGCCCAGGAGGCGATGGGCGCGAGTGTCTTCGTCGCCGGAGCCATCGGTCCGCTATCGAGCCGTGCCATCTCAGCCTCCCCGGGGGAGATTCAGGCGGCCTTCCAGGAAACGGTCGATGGACTTCTGGCGGGCGGCGTTGATTTGCTCATTCTGGAGACGTTCGGCTCACTCGACGAGATCCTGGCAGCCCTGGCGGTCTGCAAGGCATCCAGCCACGTCCCGGTGATTGCAAGCATGACCTTCGCCGAGGACGGTCACACGTTGTCAGGCGAGACCGCGGCCGACGTGGCCCGGGCACTCGCTGCGGCGGGCGCGGACGTGGTGGGCGCGAACTGCGGGTTCGGTCCGCAGCCCACGCTCGACGTGCTGCGAGAGGTGGCGACCGAAGTGCAAACCCCACTGGCTGCTCTCCCCAATGCCGGGCTGCCCGCCCGCGTCGAAGGACGCCTGGTGTACACGGCGTCGCCCGAATACTTTGCTACCTACGCCGAGCGCCTGGCCGCCGCAGGAATCCAGATTATCGGTGGCTGCTGCGGCACGACCCCTGCGCATATCGCCGCCATGCACGCGGCACTCGGCCGGCTGGAGTCGGGAGCCACGCCCCGGGACAACGCAGTCCGCATCGAGACGTCCTGGCGCCCTGCCGCTCCACCCCTCGCGCATGCCGAGGAGACTCAGGGAGAATTTGCGCGCGCGCTGGAGACGGGCCGCTTCCCGATCAACGTCGAAATGCGGCCGTCACGCGGCGCCAACCCTGCCAAAGTGCTGCGCTCCGCCGAAGAGCTCCGTGATGCCGGTATCCGCTGCGTGGACGTTACCGACAGCGCCATGGCGCGGGTGCGCATGAACCCGTTCGTCACCGCCCACTTTATTCAGTCGCATGTCGGGATCGAGGTGATCACCCACCTCACCACCCGCGACCGCAATCTGATGGCACTGCAGGCCGACTTGCTGGGGATGCACGCGCTCGGGCTGCGCTACGTCCTGGCCATTACCGGCGACCCGCCCATGACCAGCACCTGGGCCCCCGCCACCGGCGTGTACGACGTCGACTCCGTCGGCTTGATTCGTCTCATCAAGGGCCTGAATGCGGGAGAAGATGCGTCTGGCACCAGCATCGGCCAGCCCACGAACTTTCTGGTCGGCTGCACTCTCAATCCCATGGCCGATGACCTTGACGTTGAAATAGGGAGGTTTGAGCGAAAGCTGGAGATGGGCGCCGATTTTGCCGTCACTCAGGCCGCGTACGACCCCGAGCTGTTTGCCCGGGTGCTCGACCGTATCGGCCCACTCTCGGTCCCGCTTCTCCTGGAGCTCATGCCACTGCAGAGTTACAAGAACGCTGAGTTTATCCACAATGAGCTTGCGGGGGTGCATCTCCCGTCCCATGTGCTTGAGCGCATGAAGGCCGCGGGCGGAGACGCCACCGAGGTCGGACTGGAGATCGCGCGCGGTACCTTCCGCGCCCTGCGGGATCGTGTGAACGGCGTCTATATCGTGCCTGCCTTTGACCGCTTCGCTGCCGCCGCGCGGCTGGGAGCCGAGCTCCGGGCAGAGGTTGCGGAGGGCCAGCCATGCTGATCACTGGCGAGACCGATAAACTACTCATGATTCCGGGGCCGACCCCGGTCATGCCCGACATTCTTGACGCTCTGGCCGAGCCCACCGTATCGCACACGTCCTCCTACCTGGCCGGAATCATCCGATACTGCCAGGACGCGATTCGCATGATCGCGGGCAGCGCCGACGCGTCGGTGTTCCTCTTTGGCGGCTCGGGAACTCTGGCCCAGGAGGCGGCGGTAGCCAATCTCCTGGCGCCGGGCGATCGTCTCCTGGTGGTCTCCAACGGCGTGTTCGGGGACCGCTTCGTGCCCATCGCCCGCGCGCATGGGGTCGAGGCAACTCCTCTCACGGCGGAGTGGGGCGGGTCCGTCACGCCCGACGAGCTGGATCGGGCGCTCGCCTCGGGGGGATTCCGCGCCGTCACGCTGACCCACGTCGAAACCTCCACCGGTGTGATGGCGCCCGTTGCCGATCTCGCTCGGGTGGCGCAGCGTCACCGCGCCCTTGTGATCGTCGATGCCGTTTGCTCACTGGCCGGTGCTCCGGTGGAGATGGATGCCTGGGGCCTGGACATCGTGCTAAGTGGCGCGCAGAAGGCACTGGGCGTCCCACCCGGTCTCAGCATTCTGGCAGCATCGTCCCGTGCCATGGACCGGAGGCGAGGGCTGGACAGCGTTTCGACGTACTACGCTGACTTCCTCAACTGGGAGCCAGCCATGCTCGATCCCCGGGTCTACTTTTCCACCCATGCCGTCAACCTCTTTTACGCGTTGAAAGCGGCACTGGATGTGATCCTGGCCGAGGGACTGGAGTCGCGTTTTGCACGACACTGCGCGCTGGCCGGCTCCTTCCGTGCCGGAGCTGGCGCCCTCGGATTTACCCCTCTGACCGACCAGCGCTTCCTGGCACCGACCATGTCGGTCGCGGCCTATCCGGACGGCATTGACGATGCCCGGTTCCTCATCCCGCTGAGCGAGGACGGCGTGGTGGCGGCGGGTTGCCTGGGAGCGGCCCGAGGGACGGGTGCCCGCTTTGGCCATATGGGGAACATCACGCACGAGGACATCCTGCGCGCCCTCGACGCCATGGAACGGGTGCTCAAGGCGGCAGGACTGGACATCGCCCGCGGAGCCGGGCTGGCTGCATCCTCTCAGTAGGACTCGTCTTTACTGGACCGTGCGCGGCCGTGACCCCGGCGGGACACGCCCCCGCGTTCCAGCCGCTGGACCTCGCGAATCTTGCCGCGAAGGATCTCGCGGACCGCCGCCCGATCCCGTATGACCCCGGGGCCGTCCCACAACTCGGTGAAGTACGCGTGGAATGCATCCACGATTCGGGTTTCGCGCAGGACCGCGAAGAAGCCTTCCTCTCGATCGACATCGCGAGATTCGGGCCAGACTTGAACGAAGACAGCCCGATTTCCGTTCACGGGGATCCCCATTCGGATGGTGAGCAGGTTCCGAGGAAACGGCTCCTCCATGCGGTCGGGATCAGCGATTCCGAGGTGAAACCGCTCGTACTGGTCGAGGAGTGCGATCAATCGTTCTAGATGCTCGATGCGGAATCGAGCGGGCACGCAGCCATCGGGCTGCAAGTCCTGCGCCCGGGCTATCAGCCAGTCATCTCGGTCATACCGGCCGCGCACCAGATCATCGAGGGCAGCCGCGCTCATGAGATCGTACGACAGGTACGACTGAAGACCGTTCTCGAGAAGCTGTCCTCGCTTGATCATGGCGCGCTCGTACTGGTCCACCAGGTCGAGAGCGGGCCGCGACTCTTGCCCTTCGTCTATCGGCTCCCGCGCCTGCCGCGCGGCCCAGCGCCACAGGTCCTTGGGGACGGTTGCAAGCGCGGGACCGGGCTTGATCTGGTAACGATCGGCCGGAATCTGGTCGGGATGGAGCAGGATACGCAACAGGGCGGTGTACTGGGGGTACGTGTCGATGAGCTGTTCAGCGGCCGCCTCGCTCTTCTGGAAGACCACCGCCATCTGGCGCTGAATGGACGGATCGTAGAGCTTGAGGGCGGCATCCGCCGCCCGCCCTGGCTCGGTGCTCCACAGCTGGATCGCGCATGAGCCGGGAATGACCAGGAGATCAAAATCGGTGGACGAGTCGGGATCGTCGGCAAGATATTTCGCCACGTACCGTCCCTTCCTCCCGGCCAGTTCTACCGCCTGAGAGGTGATATCGAGATAGCGGCGCGTCAGCGTGGAATAGCGCAGGAGATGGAGTACATTCCATCCGCGGTCGAGCACCCCGCGAAGTGTCTGCAGAAGCTCAGCCCGCAGCTCGGGCTCGACCATCGCGAAGACATCATGTCCCTGATAGGTCAGGAGGATGGTTCGGTTGGGGGCGTCAGGAGGCCTGGCCGTTCCTTCCTTCAGTGCGTCGATGATGACTCGCGCCACCTCGGTCCACCCATGGAACAGCTCGGCGCGTGTGGTCGTTTCCTGCCTGCTGGGGAGGGCGGTCAAATCGAAGCCCACGGACACGCGCTGGTGGGTCGCGAGACTCGCGACCTCCTCCGGCGCCGGAACAGCCCCGCCGCTCGGCACGCGCCGGGAGTTCTGACGCATGAAATCGGTTGCCCAAAGTGTGAGGTCGGACTCCGATGTGTCGAGACCATGATCGAAATCGGGAATCTCGGGTGCTCGACCCTCCGGCCCGATCAGACGCTCGAGCAGTGTGGAGATGCGTTCCAGGGAGGCATCAATGCCGTCGCCGTGTCCTTCCCCTTTCCCGGCACGAACCAGCGCTGCCGGGGAGATGCCCAACTCGCTGGCGATGGCCTCGACGATGTGGCGACTCACGCGGCGCGTGTACCCGGTTTCAATGTGTCCGATCAGCGCGCTGGACACACCCACGCGGCGCGCCAACGCCTCCTGGCTCATGGCGTTTCTGGGCGAGGTGCGCAAGTGCCGAACCATATCTCCGTCGATTTCGACGACGTCCAGCGATCGGCCGGCAACGCGGGACATTCACACTCCTGTACAGACCAGACTGTCATACATTACATCAGACGGCGCCGTGTATGCCTCACTGCATCCCTGCCTTCTGACAATTGCAACAGAGACTCGGAGTAGTCCTGGTGACTCCCTGTCTGGTCCTGTCAGCCGGAGGCGTCGCCTCGGCAGCGGTAACAGCGATGGCGTCGGGATTACGACCTCGGATACGGCCGCCTACAGCCCCGGTATTACGTCCATGCCTCGAACCGGTGGCGGTCAGGCGCCAAGCTTTTTGGGGGCCGGAGCCGAATCTCCGGATTGCTGGGCGATGTCCGCGGCGGATCGCGCGATCAGCGCCGCCTGGTATTCATTCAAGCGCCCGGTCAGGTCGTGCTGGGTGGTGCTCTGGGAGTCGGTCGCGCCTTTCAGCGCGTCGGCCAGGACTATACCATCCATCCGCTCGGGGTGGAGGCCGAGCAGGGTGAGGACCGTGGGCGCGATGTCCATCAGCCGGGCTGGAAACGGCGACGTATGATTTCGGCGAACGCCGGGCCCGCTGATGACCAGGGGGATATGCTGCGCGCCCCAGGTTGCGCCCCCGTGTTCCCCGTGCACCTCCGGATTGTGGCTGGTGATGGTGTTCTCTTCGAACCACAGCGCGATATCGGGGGCAATGGGCCCCGCGAACGTCTGCAGCAGGTACTGATACGCCTTTTCCAGCTCGACATCCACCGCGGTCCCGGTGGGGACCACCGGATGGTAGGTGTACTGGCCGCCCTCCAGCGTCTGGTAGTGCGCGAAGGCGACGGATTGCGCGTCAGCGGACCGGTAGAGCGGAAGAGTGGGAAAGGCATCGACCATCTTCTGCGCCACAGATCCCGCTGCCGCCGGGTTCTTGAGCCAGATGTACGCCGAATTACCGCCGACATGGAAGAGGTATTCACCGCCGGCATCCCGTATGGCGTGCTTGATCACGGAGTCGTCGAGCTGAAAGGTGTTGCCCACCATCCCGTGGTCCGCGGTGACCACAACAATCGTCTGGTCGAGGATGCCTCGCCGGCGCAGCTCGCCGATCAGCCGCCCGATCTGGACGTCGGCAGCGGCGGCGATACGCCGCATCACATCGGGAGAGGCAGGGCCGCCGACACGGTGACCGTAAATGTCGGCGCCGGGAAGGTTGATCATCAGGAGGCGTGGGTCGAGGGTGGACAGAGATTGCAGTGCCATCGTCATCGCCATCTCGTCGAATTGTCCGTATGTCAGGGGCCATGCCCGTGACATCGAGGGCTGCTCCAGGAACGACTGGGGCGGGATGTGGTGCGGGATGCCGCGGGTCACAATTCGCTTCCCCACCGGCTGTCCAAAGATGATGTAGTCCGCCGCCGAGCCGCCCAGCGCATCCGCGGCATAGTACTTTTCGCTGCTGAGCGCCACCACCCGGGCGTGCGGGTCCTGCCGCTTCATGGCCTGGGGAATCGAGTTCACGCCGTGCTGCTGAAGCTGTGCCTCCAGACGGCCGCTCATCACTCCCTGCCACCAGGCGGTGTAGTCCTCCTGGCCCGTCTTCGGATCCCGCCAGCTAAAGCCGATGACGCCGTTGTGAGCAGGACGCGCTCCGGTCGAGATGGTGGCATGACCGGTGGGCGTATACGACTCGAGGTGCCCCACCCAGGCGTTGCTGTAGGTGGTGCCGTGCTGCATCAGCCAGTGCAAACTGGGCATTGGAGCCAGCGACTCATAATCGGCCCGGAACGCGTCCATCACCAGCACGACCACATAGGGAGCGTGCGACGGATACTTTCGCACGTCCGGCGCCGCCATCGCCCTCCGCACCCCGGGCCCCAGCAACGACTCGATGAATCCCATGCCGACGCCGAGGGCCAGCAAGCGGCGGACGAAGTCGCGCCTGGACAGGGACCCGGAGAGATACTGTGAGAGGGCTTGATCGAGATCCGACACGGCAGTGGAAAACGGTCAGGGGCCGACCGCTGCGCTATTGTACGGATACGGAGAAGGGATGTGCAGACGTCTTCACCGTCAGTCGCCACAGACCTCCCGGTGGCCAGGGCCGGGCTGGCGGCCGTCCGGTCGCGGCTCCTGCGCCAGTATGTTGGACTGGGGCCGGGAACGCTTCAGTCTCGCGAGTTGTGGCCGCAAACGACCCCTGCGCTTGCTCTGGCCCGCATCGCGCGCCGGGACGACGACGCGGCATGTTCCATCGAGGCACTCCTTCACCGGCGGGCCCGAAAGGCTTCGATCGCACTCGAGGGCGCGACTGCCGACTACGCCCTGGCGTCCTTTCTGGCTGCTCGCTCGCGTCTCCTGAGTGCCGTGGCGAAGCTGCACAGTGACGCGCCGCTTGCCCCGTCGTCGCCGACTATGACGCTCCTGGCCAGGTGCCGCGACCTGGATGTCCGCTGGGCGCGGCGCCTGGAGTGGTGGAACGAGGAACAGCAGATTCCCTTTGAGGCGGGTCCGGTCTCGATACTGACCGCCGCCGTCCGTGCCGCCCGCAAAGAGCTGCTGACGGCGCTGGCTCTGCTGCCGTCGGCCGCGCGTCCCGGGTGGCGGGCACAGCTTCTGGCACGTTCGCGCAGTGAAACGCAGCTTCTTCGCTCGCTCAATCCGCCGCCCGGGCCGGGTGCCGGACCAGGGGTTGACGGACTCCCGGAGCTTGCCTGGGAGGATACCTGGCGCCAGTTCCACGACACGCATCACGCGCTTGTGATGCGGCTGGACACGTGGGGCCCTCCACTCCTGGAGGACCTCGCGCTCTACCGTCAGATCACAGCGTCGATTGATCGCGATCGGGCGGTAGCCCTTGCTGTTTGGGCGTCCCGGTCGCCGGAGCCGCCCACAGCTGCTGCCGGTCAGCCCGCTGCTGCAGCGTCTCAAACGCGGCCGTCAGGACCGGAAAAGAGTCCCGGACCTCTCGATTGACCTCAGCCGAGACCTCGCGCGTGATTCCCCGCTCGCGCCACGACTTGCCGCCGGCAATGACGTTCTGAGCAAACGCCTGCAGGCGATCGAGCGCCCTGGCAAACTGGGCCTCCTGAGTCTTCCTCTCCTCGAACTCTTCCCACAATCCCTGCAGGTGATCGCGGAGGTCGCCGGGCAAGATGCCGTAGAGCCGCTCTGCTGCTTCGCGTTCCCGCTCTTTTGCCGCCTCACGGGCAGCGACGTCGTAGACCACGACGTCTCCGGCAAAGATCTCAACCATGTCGTGGATCAGGACCATCGACAGCACCCGCCCCAGGTCCAGGTCCACGCCGGTCTCACCGGCGAGAAGGAGCGCAAAGAGGGCCATATGCCAGGTATGGTCGGAGTCGGTTTCATGGCGGGAGCCGTCGCTAAGATACCCGGCCCGTTCCACCGCCTTCAGACCGTCCCCAACCTCAAGAAATTCGATAATGCGGTCGAGCCGCTCCGTCACTCTGTCACCGGGCGGCCTCGCTCCTGCAGCCTCGCCACGTTGAAGAACGCGTTCCAGCCGGGATAGGAGGCGGGGCCTTCCAGCTCTTCCTCCAGCTCCGTCTCGATCTGCGTGAGGCGGTTGTACTTCGCGGTGCGCTCTGAGCGTGCCGGCGCCCCGGTCTTGATCTGCCCCGAATTCATCGCCACCACGAAGTCGGCGATGCTCGTATCTTCGGTTTCGCCGGAGCGGTGTGAGACCACCGAGGTATAGCCGTGCCGCCGCGCCATGTCGATCGCCTCCACCGTCTCGGTAACCGTGCCGATCTGATTGAGCTTAATCAGGATGGAATTGGCGACGCCCTGCTGAATGCCGCGCCAGAGGCGCTCGGTATTGGTCACGAAGAGATCGTCACCGACCAGCTGAATGCGGTCGCCCAGGCGCTCGGTCAGCTCCTTCCATCCATCCCAGTCGTCCTCCGCCATGCCGTCTTCCAGCGAGATGATGGGGAACGCGTCCGCCAGGTCGGCATAGAACTGCACCATCTCCGACGGGCTGAGCGTGCGCCCCTCTTTGCGGAGGACGTACTGCCCATCCTCAAAGAACTCGCTGGCGGCCGGATCCAGTGCCAGACACACATCCTGTCCCGCCTTGTACCCGGCGGCGTCTATCGCCTGCATGATGGCATCCAGGGCGTCGCGGTTGGACTTCAGCGCCGGTGCGAAACCGCCTTCATCCCCCACCGATGTACTTAGGCCGCGGCCTTCCAGCACTTTCGCCAGGGCGTGATAGATTTCCGCGCCCATGCGTACGGCCTCGCGCTCGCTCCCGGCCCCAACCGGCATGACCATGAATTCCTGCAGGTCGGTTGACTGCCACTCCGTGTGCTTGCCCCCGTTGAGGATGTTGAGCATGGGAATGGGCAGCGTCTGACCGAAGGGGCCGCCGAGATAGCGGTACAACGGCATGCCAAGATCGTCGGCGGCGGCATGTGCCACCGCCAGCGAGACTCCCAGGATGGCGTTGGCTCCCAGGTTTCCCTTGTTGGCTGTTGCGTCCAGCTCGCCGATCATCAAGCGATCGATGGCGACCTGGTCGAGCGCATCCATGCCGGTAATCGATGGACCGATCACGCTGTCCACGTTCTCAACCGCGCGTAAAACCCCTTTGCCCCCGTACCGGATCTTGTCGTTGTCACGAAGCTCGACGGCTTCATGAGCGCCGGTGGAGGCGCCCGACGGCACCGCAGCCGTCCCCTGCGCTCCGGATTCCAGGATCACCGTCACTTCCACCGTCGGGTTGCCGCGGGAGTCCAGGATCTCTCGGGCCTGGACGTGCTCGATCGTGCTCATTGCTCCTCCTGCGATTGGGTTTCGATCAGGCTCCTGCCTGTCATGTCATCCGGTCTGGGAATGCCGAGCAACTGCAACACGGTTGGCGCCACGTCGGCCAGAACGCCGTTCTGGCGCAGGTGGACGTCCTCCAGCGGCTGATGCTGCCCTGAAACCAGAATAAACGGCACCGGGTTGGACACGGTGTGCGCGGTGTAGGGGCCGCCGGTGTCGTAATCGATCATCTGCTCGGCGTTGCCGTGATCGGCCGTGATCAGCGCGACACCTCCCTGCCTGACGGTCGCGTCGACGACCGCGCCCACCCCTGCATCCACGGTCTCCACGGCCTTCACCGCGGCTTCCATGACGCCGGTATGGCCGACCATGTCAGCATTGGCAAAGTTGACCAGCACGAACTGGTAGCGCCCGGTGTCGATCGCTTCTGCCGTCGCCTGCGCCACCTCCCGTCCGCTCATCTCCGGTTTCTTGTCGTACGTTCCCACGTCGCGCGGTGACGGAATCAAAACCCGGTCTTCGCCCGGAAAGGCCTCCTCCCTCCCGCCATTGAAGAAGAAGGTCACATGGGCGTACTTCTCCGTCTCGGCGGCGTGAAGCTGACGCAGTCCACGGTCCGACAGAATGCGCGCCAGCGGCATGGTCACGTCGGTGGCCCCGAAGGCCACGTGGGTGGGGACGTCCTTCTCGTACGCGGTCATGGTGACGAAGTAGAGGTCCGGTAGCTGAGGGCCGCGATCGAACTCCGAGAAGTCCGGCATGACGAAGGCACGGACAAGTTGGCGAGGCCGGTCGGTGCGGAAGTTAAAGAACACCACCGAATCTCCATCGGCGACGGTCCCGACCGGCTTTCCGTCGGCGCCGGCGACGATAACCGTGGGCGCGATGAATTCGTCGGTAACGTCGGACTGATAGGAACGGACGATTGCTTCTTCGGCGCTGGGCGCGGTGGGCCCGACGCCATGGACCATAGCGTCGTAGGCCAGCCTGGTCCGGTCCCAGCGGCGGTCGCGATCCATTGAGTAGTAGCGGCCAGAGACTGTGGCAATCTTCCCGACGCCCAGCCGATCTGCCTCGCGCTCCACGGCGCGTGTGGCTTCGATGCCGTCGGTCGGGGCCGTGTCCCGCCCATCGGTGATGGCATGGATAAAGACGCGGCTCACCCCTGCCCGCTGCGCCGCTTCCATCACCGCAAAGAGGTGCGAGGCGTGGGCGTGTACCCCGCCCTGGCCGATCAGGCCGATGATGTGTAGCGCCGAGTTCCGCTCCTTCACGTGGGCCATGGCATCGCCAATAACCGAGTTCTGAAAGAAGCTCTGGTCGCGAATTGCCTGCGAGATTTTGGTGAAGTCCTGATAGACCACCTTTCCCGCGCCCAGGTTGAGGTGACCCACCTCGGAGTTTCCCATCTGCCCCTCGGGCAGTCCCACCGACAGGCCGGACGCCCTCAGTTTGGTATGCGGGTCGTCCTTCCACAGTCTGCTCAGGACGGGTCTATGGGCAGCGGCAATGGCATTCCCCTCTGTTCGCGGGTTGCAGCCGTACCCGTCCATGACGATCAGGGTCACCAACGGAATCGAGTCCGTCACCTGGTCCTCCTCCGTATGCTCACGTCTCAGTGTTGGGCAGCGATGCCAGGGCCTTTCGCAGGGCGGACGCGGCCAGGGCGGAGGCATGCGCCTTCCGCGCCGGCAAGCCCCCCAGCGCCTCCGTGATGCGCTCGCGGTCCAGCGCGCGCGCCTCCTGGAGCGGCATGCCCGCGACCAGCTCGCTGGTCACGCTGGCAGCGGCAATGGCGGGCGCGCACCCCTCAGCCCTCCAGCGCATCTCAAGGACCCGGTCGCCCGCCACGCGGAGCCACACGTGCAAGCGGTCGCCGCAGATCGGGTTCTCGTCTTCGGCTTCGGTGTCCGCCCCCTCGATCTCGCCGACATTCCTGGGGTGGTTGAAATGGTCGATCACGGCCTCCGAGTACACGTCAGGCCCCGTACACGGCCGGTGAAAGCCCGCGAAGTCGGGTGACCAGACCGTGCAGCACGTCGACGGTTCGGTCCATCTCGTCCCTGGTGTTGTCTCGCCCGACGGTGAGTCGGAGAGATGAGCGCGTGGCCTCGTCGGGAAGGCCCAGTGCCTCCAGGACATGTGATGGGTCCAGAGATCCCGAGGTGCAGGCGGAGCCGCTGGAGGCCATGATGCCGGCCAGATCCAGCCCCAGAAGCAGCGACTCTCCGTGGACGCCGTCCAGTGAAAGATTGATGTTGTTCGGCAGCCGATGGGTGGTGTCGCCGTTGATGCGGACACCGGGAATCCCGTCCAGGATCCGCGTCATGAGATGATCGCGGAGCGCCCGCGCCTGAGCCGAGCGGCGCTCGCGCTCCTGGACTGCAAGCGACAGCGCCTTGCCGCTGCCGACAATACCGGCCACGTTCTCCGTTCCTGCTCTGCGATTGCGCTCCTGCCCCCCGCCGGTGAGGAGCGGCCACCATGGGGTGCCGCGGCGCAGGTACAGCACCCCGGTTCCCTTGGGCCCGTACAGCTTATGGGCGGAGAGACTGAGCAGGTCGATGGGTACGGTTCGGAGGTCGATGGTCAGGTACCCTGCCGCCTGCACCGCGTCTACATGTAGAGGGATACCTCGCGCTCGCGTCATTGCCGCGATTGCCTCCACCGGCTGAATGGTGCCGATCTCGTTGTTTGCCCACATCACCGAGACCAGGGCCGTATCGGGACGCAGTGCCCGCTCGATCTCCCCTGGATCGACGATGCCGTTTGCGCCAACGGGGACCACCGTGACCTCGAACCCAAACAGGGCTTCCAGCTCCTCCATGGGGTGGAGCACGGCGTGATGCTCGATGGCGGTGGTGATCGCGTGCCGATGGGTCTGGCGCCTCGCCAGAGCAACCCCCTTGACCGCCGCGTTGTTGCTCTCGGTGGCCCCGCCGGTAAAGATGATCTCGGCGGCGGCGGCGCCGATGCAGGCGGCAACCTCGTCCCGGGCGCGATCGATCGCGGCTCGGGCGTCCTGCGCCGCGCGATAGATACTGGAGGGATTGGCAAAGGAATCCTCCAGAAACGGCTCCATGACGGCGCGGACCTCGGGATGCAGCGGAGTGGTCGCCGCGTGGTCGAGGTAAATGGGTGAAGACATGCCGTGGCCACTTCAGTATAGGAGCCGCGGTTACCGCGCTCGTGATAGCGTTTCAGGTGAAGAAGGGGAAACTGCTGGTCGGCCAGGCAGGTGGGGCCACCGCCGTCATCAACAGCAGCCTGGCCGGCGTCATCTCCGAGGCGCAGTCCTCCGGGGCATTTGACGCCATATGGGGGATGCGCCGGGCGGCCGAGGGAGCGCTTCAGGGGGACCTGGTCGATCTCACCGGCATCTCGCCCGCGGGGCTCGCCGCGCTGGCGGCGACCCCGGGCGCCGCACTGACCTCCTCGCGCCATAAGCTGTCCGACGACGATGTCGAACGTCTTCTCGATCTCTTCCGGAAGTACGACATCCGTGCCTTTCTTTACATCGGCGGCAACGACTCCGCCGACACCGTCCACCGGCTCGCGCGCATGGCTGCATACGGGGGCCAGGAGCTGGCCGCTATCGCCGTGCCCAAGACCATCGACAATGACCTGCCGGAAACGGACCATTCACCGGGCTACGGCAGCATCGCGCGCTATGTGGCCATCGCCACCATGGATTCGGCCCAGGACACGGAGTCGATGCCTACCATGTACCCCGTCAAATTCCTGGAGGTTATGGGCCGCGACGCCGGATGGGTCGCCGCGGCGGCCGGTCTGGCGAAGCGGCAGGAAGAGGATGCGCCGCACCTGATCTATACACCCGAGATTCGCCTGTCGCGTGAGCGCCTCCTGGCCGACGTGGAGCGGGTCTACCAGATGTACGGGCGTGTGGTAGCGGTGACGGCGGAGACGGTGCGCGACGAGAGCGGGCACCCCTTTGCCGACACCGGAGCCGAGCTCGACGCCTTCGGTCATCCGCTCTTGCGCGGCACCGCCGCCGGCATGTGCAGGTTGGTCCAGAGTGAGATGGGGCTTCGCTCACGCTTCGACAAGCCGGGCTCTTTGCAACGCATGTCCATGGCGCATGTTTCTCCGGTTGACCTGACCGAAGCGGCGGAGGTCGGCAGAGCGGCGGTTCGCCTGGCCCTTTCCGGCGCCGGCGACCGCATGATCACGATCGTTCGGGACTCCAACCAGCCCTACGCCTCCCACACCGAAGACGTCGAGCTCCACCTCGTCGCCAACCGCCAGCGGCTCATGCCTCTCGACTATCTCGGCTCCGACGGCTCCGTCACCGACGCGTTCAGGGAGTATGCCATGCCGCTGCTCGGGCCGGAGCCCCTACCGCGGTACCCGCGGCTGGACGACCTGCTGTCGTGACCGGCGACCAACTTGCAGGAGACCGCGGCAGCTGAACTGGAAGGCGGACAGCAGTCGCCGTGAAGGGGGGCGCGGCGCGCTATCGGGGAGAGACGGGCCTGGCGGCGACTGGTGGCTCGGTGACTGCGGTCGGAGCCGGCGGCGCTGGAGGAACCTCTCGCGCTGCTTCGATTTGCCGCACTCGTTGCTTGATCGCCTCCACGGCCGCGCCGGCCGTTTCTGCGTACTTTCTCACCATGATCACGGGAAGCGCGGCGTAGCCGGTTCCGGTGTGGACGTAGCCGGTCCCTTTCGCGGTGTAGGTTCGCACCATGTCAAAGGCGGGTCCGGTCTTGCCGTTCACCCAATGCAGCCCGAAGGCCAGACCGCCCGCCACCCCGAGAAAGATCAACAGGACGACCATGAGCTCCAGGATGAGGATGACGGCCGCGATCTCAGCCGCGTACTGCAGGATGGTCACTGTCAACTCCTGCGCTTGTACAGGGGCTCGGTGAACGACCGGGCGGTCGCGCGCGCCGCGCTGACGAAGCCGACGGCTTGAGACACGGGCTGCACGAGGTTGTCGCTGATGAAGCGAGCTGTGCCTTTCACCTCGGTCATGGTTTCTTGCGCGGTCCCCATCAGGGTGTGGACCTCGCCCCGAACCTCTTTCACCAGGCCGACGACCTGAAGCGCTGCGTATCCGAGTAGCGCGAACGCCACCAACGAGGAGACCGCGGCCAGGATGATGAAAATGTCGACCATCGCCTGCCCATCCCAGATGGCGCCAATAATCAACAGAATCAGGACAACCAGGGCGGCGACGAGTCCGAGGACTACCTTCTTTCCGATGACGTGCCTCCTGGGGCCGACATTTCCTCACTATATCAAGAGGCCGCCGCTATACTGATTGGCCGTACAACCGTCGAATCCGCGCCGCACGGCCTCTCACTATGCAAGCAACCCTCCTCGAGCGCAACCACCGCGACGCCTGGAACCGGTTCGTCGCCTCGTCGCCGCACGGCCACATTCTGCAGTCGTGGGAATGGGGCGACGTAAAGGGACGCACGGGATGGCGGCCCCTCCGTCTGGGCCTGCTGGATGCGGGCGAGATTCGGGCTGCTGCACAGGTACTGATCCGCTCGCTCCCCTATGGAGTCGGACGCCTGGCATACGTCCCGAAGGGACCGGTTCTGGACTACGCGGACCCCGCTCTGCTGGACGTCACGCTGGACGCGCTGCGTGACCTTGCCGCCCGGGAGCGCGTCATCTCGCTCAAGATCGAGCCGGAGATGGTGGAGCCCAGCCCCGTTTCGGACACGTTCCTGGCAGACGGTCTCGTTCCCGCGCCCGCGGTTCAGATGCGGTCCACCATCTGGGTCGATCTCACGGCGAGCGAAGACGAAATGCTGGCGCGCCAGAAGCAGAAGACGCGCTACAACATACGGCTGGCGGAGCGAAAGGGGGTCGAGGTCCGGTCGGGAACCCCGGCGGATCTCCCTCTCTGGTACCGGATGTATGAAGTCACCTCCCGGCGCGACACTTTCAGCATCCACGGGCTCGACTATTACCGCACCGTCCTTGACATCCTGCAGCCGAGCGGCCTTGCCGATCTCCTACTCGCCTATCACGACGGTGACCTGCTGGCCGGAATCATTGTCTTCGCCTTCGGGCACGAGGCCCAGTACATGTACGGCGCATCCAGCAATGAGAAGCGCAATCTGATGGCGCCGTATCTGGTCCAGTGGAGGGGTATGCAATGGGCAAAGGCACGCGGCGCCCGGGTTTACGACCTCTGGGGAATCCCGGACCACCTGGACGAGAGAGAGGATCTCTGGGGCGTGTACCGTCATAAGCGCGGCTACGGTGGTGAGATCGTCCGCTACATCGGGGCCTTCGACCTGGTTCGCGCCCCCCTCCAGCACATGGCTCTGGAACGTGTCGCCCGGCCGCTCTTCAAGCGAGTCGCGCGAATGGGGACGCAGGCGGCACAATAGTCCGGATTTCCAGAGGTAATCGCGTGCGGCTATCGACATTGCTGGACGCCCTTTCCCATGCGCAGTGGGATGGTCCGGCAGACATAGACATCGGTGACATTGCCTACGACTCGCGAGAGGTAACGCCAGGCGCTCTGTTCGTCGCCGTACCCACTGTCGGCGCAGACGCGGGCAGTGGGGGTGTTCGCTATCTCGCCGAAGCGGCGCGGCGCGGCGCCGCGGCGGCGGTCGTGCCGGCGGAAGCACAGATCCCCGGGGGACTTCCGGCGGTGCGCGTGGCCGACAGCCGTGCTGCCCTGGCCGATCTGGCCGCCCGATTCTTCGACAATCCCAGTCACGCTCTACACCTATTCGGCGTCACCGGAACTGACGGCAAAACTACCACCACCTACCTCACCGAGCAGATTTTTTCCCACGCCGGCTATCGCACGGGGCTGATCGGGACGGTGGAGACCAAGATCGGGGAGGAGCGGGGCCGCAATGCAGACCGCATGACGACACCGGAGTCGCTCGACCTGCAGCGTCTGCTCCGCCGCATGGCCGACGCCGGTGTGACCCACGTGGCGGTGGAAGCCTCCAGTCACGCCCTGGCTCTGCAGCGACTTCGCGGCTGCCGGTTCGAGGCCGTGGGCCTGACCAATGTCACCGGCGACCACGTCGAGTTTCACGGCTCCTGGGATGCATATGTCGCCGCCAAGATGTCGTTGTTTACCGAGGTCGCTCGCGGCCGGCCGGCGGTAGTGAATCGCGACGACGAGGTCTATGCCCGGGTGGCCGCGTGCGCCACCGGTCCGCTTATCGGCTACAGTACCAGGACCGCCGATGCAGACCTCACGGCGAGCGACATCTTCGTCCACCCCCGTGGTACCACCTTTCGGCTCTCCGCGGGCGGCCAGTCGGTGCCCGTCTCCCTTCCACTGCTGGGCCGCTTCAACGTTTCCAACGCACTGCTCGCCGCGGGGCTGGCGCTGCGAGTCGGACTACCGCTCGAGACCATTGCCGCCGGGCTTTCCCATGCCTCCAGCCCTCCTGGGCGCCAGGAGCGGGTCAATGCCGGCCAACCGTTCGAGGTGTTGATCGATTACGCGCACACGCCTCACGCCTTTCGCTCCATGCTCTCCACCGCCCGCGAATTTACGCCCGGAAGGCTCATCGCCGTCTTCGGGGCCGCCGGAAACCGGGATCGCGGAAAGCGTCCCACGCTGGCCCGAATCGCGGCGGAATACGCCGACCTTGCCATCGTCACCAACGAGGATCCGTTCGGCGAAGATCCGGAGGCGATCATCGACGAGATTCTGGCAGGCGCCCCCAGCGACGAGCTGGGCCGGCAGTTTGTCCGCGAGCCGGACCGAGGAGAGGCGATCCGCGTGGCCATGCGGCAGGGCCGGCCCGGCGATACCGTGGTCATTCTCGGCAAGGGCCACGAGCGCAGCATCGTCGCCAATGGGCGCTCCGAGGCGTGGAGTGACGCCGCCGTCGTGCACCAGGCGCGTTGGGCATGAAGGCCGTGGTCGTCTGTAACCCGCGGGCGGGTCGCAGAGGAAACGAAGACAGAATCACGGCGGCGGTGCACGTGTTGCAGCGAGCGGGCTGGACCGTCGACCTGGAGCTGAGTGGTGGCCCGGGCAACATCACGGAGCTGGCGGCACGCGCGGCCCAGGAGGGCATGGATGCCGTGCTGGTGGCCGGAGGCGACGGTACGCTCAATGAGGCGGTGCAGGGTCTGGCAGGCACGGACACCGCGCTCGGCTATCTTCCCTACGGCACCGTCAATGTGTGGGCGCGCGAAATCGGGCTCCCCATGGACCCCGCCGGCGCCGCCCGCGCCATGGTCAGTGGACGAGACGAGCAGATCGACCTCGGCTGCGCCAACGGCCGCGCATTTCTTCTCATGGCCGGAGTCGGACTGGACGGCGAGGTCGTGCGGCGGGCGCAATCGGTCGAGCACTACAAGCAGCGTTTCGGTGTGCTCCCTTATGTCGCTGTGGGCCTATCAACCCTGCCGCTCTATCGAGGGGCGGATCTGGAGCTGCGCTATGACGGGTTGATCCGCCGGGTCCAGGCGTTGATGCTCGTGATCGGCAACTCCCGCCTCTATGCCGGGCGCTTCCAGCTCACTCCCCAGGCAGTGATGAACGATGGGTGGCTCGATTTGTGCATCGTGAAGGGGAAAGGGCCTCTGGCCGTCGTCCGCCAATCACTGCCACTGCTCCTCTCGCGGACGATTACTCGCGGCGATGTGGAATTGCTTCGGGTTCGGGAGCTGAACGTGGTCAGCGACAGCCCGCTGCCCTATCAGGTAGATGGAGAGCTGGCCGGCTCAACGCCGGTTCGCTTCACCATCCAGCCTCGGGCCCTCCGCGTGATCGTGCCCGGAGAGTTTGCCTCCGGACTGATCGCGTAACAGTACGCTATACCCGACACAGGGGGAATACGTCATGGCCGGTTTAACGATAGTCGGACTCGGTCCCGGCTCCTGGAAATTGCTCACGCTGGAGGCGGCCGACATGCTCCGTTCCGCGCCGGAGATCTACGTCCGGTCGTCGGGACATCCGGCGATTTCCGCCATCGCCTCTCATCTCGGCGACACCGTCATCCATGGTTTTGACCAGGTCCAGGCGTCATCGGGCACCCTGCCCGGGGCATCCGACGCCATCGCAGGGCGCCTCGCCGACCTGGCCCGCCGGCCGCAGGGTGTTGTGTACGGGGTTCCCGGGAGCCCTGCACTCGGTGACCGGTCGGTACCGCTCGTTCTGGAGATGCTGGGAAGCGAGGTCCCGGTGACGATGGTCGCCGGGCTGGGTTATGTCGAGGAGGTTCTCCACACTGCCGGGATTGCCGATCCAGGCTGGATTGATGTCCTGGACGCCACCGAGATCGATCTCCTTTCCCGCGCCGATGCGCTCGGCAAGGTGGATGAGGTGTCGGCGAGGGTGCCCTGGCGCGCTCCCTTGCCCACGGTGCCGCTGATAGTAACGTCAGTCGGAACCGCGGACATCGCGGCGAGTGTCGGCCGCTGGCTGGCGCGCTTCTACCCGGAGAGCCATCCCGTCCTGGTCGTCCCCGGAACCGGCTCTCAGGACACCCATTCGGTCACGCTGGGACGGCTGGCGACCGTCGTCGGCGAGTGTCTATTCATTCCGGCATTGTCGGAGGCCGACAACGTCCGGACTTTTTCCGGGCTCATGAATCTCACCCGGACGCTGCGTGCCCCCGGCGGCTGCCCGTGGGACCGCGAGCAAACCCATGCCTCGCTCAAGCCACATCTGCTCGACGAAGCGTACGAGGTCGTCGACGCGCTCGATAGCGGAGACCCGGCGGAGCTCTGCGAGGAATTGGGCGATCTGCTCTTTCAGGTCGCGATTCACAGCCAGGTTGCTGACGAAATGGGTGAGTTCACGATCGAGGATGTGATCGGCGGCATCGTCACCAAGCTTATTGGCCGGCACCCGCATGTTTTCGGTGACCTTCAGCTGGAGAGCGCTCAGGACGTCCTGCATGCCTGGGAAGCGCTCAAGCAGAAGCAAAAACCCAAACGGCTTTCGGTTCTGGAGCAGATCCCGCGCGGAATGCCGGCCCTGCCTCAATCCAACCTGATCCAGAAGCGGGCCGCGAACGTGGGGTTCGAGTGGCCGGACCTCGGCAGTGTCATCGCCAAGGTCGAGGAAGAGCTCGCTGAGCTGCGCCAGGAAATTGACCGTGGCGCGTCGCGCGACCTGGAGCGCGAGGAGTTCGGCGACATTCTCTTCGCGCTGGTCAGCGTTGCCCGGCATCTCCGGATCGATCCCGAAGAGGCACTCAGACTGGCGAACCGCAAGTTTGCCGCCCGCTTCCAGTACGTCGAGTCACGAGCCGCCGCAAACGGCGTGTCGCTCCGAGAGCTGTCGGCAGAGCAGCTGGACGGCTACTGGAACGAGGCCAAGGCCCTGGGCACGAGCTCCCATGCCACCGAGTCGGGGTAATCCCGCGCCGGTTCCACGAGCAACACCGTAGCCCCGAAGACCCATTTGTCAATTCAGTGGCAAACCGCGGCACCGCGCCAAAACCCGCTCTTGACAAATTGATCCGGCAGTAGACCCGCGCTCCCCTAATTCCGTTCAATAGTGTACAGTTAGGCAGCCGAAAGGCGCGTTGGAATCGTCCAACGCTACAAGGGAGTTACGTCATGACCGGAGTAATACTGGCCGTTCTGGGAGCGGTCGGTGGCCTCGTCGTGGGGGCCGTTATTGTCTATTTCTGGCTGCGCTCGCAGGCTACGGGACAGACAGCGGCCGCTCAGGAGGGCGCCGAGCGCACCCTGACGGAAGCACAGGCACAGGCCAAGGAAATCGTCCTGGAGGCCAAGGATGAATCACACCGCATCCGGACCACCGCGGAGCAGGATGCGCGCGAGCGGCGCGCGGAGGTGCAGCGGCTCGAGCGCCGCAACCTGCAGAAGGAAGAGAATCTCGAGCGCAGGGCGGACTCGCTGGATAAGCGCGAGCGCCAGCTCGGACAGCGGGAGACCGAAATCGAGCAATATCGCTCGACGATTGACGAGTTGATCGCGCAGCAGCGGGTTGA
>JAICWV010000059.1 GCA_025966365.1 Chloroflexota bacterium
GCAGCAGGTACCTGCGGGACACAGGTCGGAGGGACTGAGCGGATTGGCCTTCTCCCTTCGGATGCTAGGGAAGGTCGAGCCGGCAACCCAGGCGGCGGATCAAGCGTTGGTGCTGGCACGAGAGAGTGTAAATCCGGCGGCGATTGCCCGATCACTTGCCGCTATCGTGCAAATTTCGGTGTTCCAGGATGAGATGGACAGGGCTCGAGCGGCCATCGAGGAGGCCCTCCCCTTCGCGCGAGAATCCGGGGACGACAGCCTGCTCGCGTTCTTCCTCAAGACGAGCGGATCAATCGCCGTGAGTGACGGCGACCTGGCCGTAGCGCGGCGCTTTCTGGATGAGGCCTGGGCCAACGAAAAGTTCGCAGCGGAGGATTCCGAACTCGCGTGGCAGTTGTCCGGCCTGGCATTACTGCGGGGTGAGGTAGCTCAGGCCCGAGCCATTGCCGAGAAGGGAATCGAAGTGGCCGAGACGTTGGGTGAAGCGTGGTTTGCCCACGGACACACCGCGGAGATGCTTGCACGAGCGCAAATTCAACAGGGTGAACTGGATGCGGCGCGCCAGGCACTGCAGGCATGTTTGGGGGTCGTACTGGAGAAGGGGTCGGCACTTTGTCCGGCGCATGCGTTCGAGGGATTCGCGCGGCTGGCTCTGGCGGAGAACCAATTCGAACGTGCCGTTCGGCTGCTTGGGGCCGGTTCTGCCATACAACGATCGCTGGGGATGAGCGTCCTCCCTATCGAGCGACTTCTGCTCGCACAAACGGTTGACGCGGCTCGACAGGCGCTCGAGGACACCGCCTATGCGCAGGCGTGGGATGCGGGAGCCGCGATGAGCGTGGACGAAGCCGTGGCCTACGCGCTGAACGGCAGCTAGCGCAGCTTCAGGCCGACAATCCTGGTTCCGTCAAGCGCCAGGATCGTCCAGTGGTAGCCGGAGGGCAGAGGGAGCGTCCATCCATCGGAGGCTGATCCCGGCAGATCGGGCAGTCCGGTGTCTCCGTATGTCGCGGTTGTGGCAGTGCCCGTCCACGCCCAGGCGATGCCTGCGCTTCCCGGTCCCATCACGGTGACCACGTAGCGGACAGATGTCCCGCTGGTGCCCGGCACGGCGTTCCAGGAAAACGTGGGCGCCGCGTCTCCGGTGGCCTTACCACTCATGGCGGTGATGCCCGAGGTCAGGACCTGCTCCAGGGTTTTGGGTTTCGGAGTTGCTGTTGGCCTCGGCGTTGGCCTGGGCGTTGGTCCGGACTTGTGCTTGTGCTTGTGGGTCGTTCCTTTCTTGCCCTTCTTCTTCTTGGTGTGCGCCTTGACCGAGTGGGTGGTTGCCGCCAGCCCCCGGTACATGGCTGACACATCGGTATCGTCGCCGAAGACGTATGCCTGGCGGAGGACCGCCAGGAGTGTGGATGGGGACGTCGTCCGCGCCAGGTCGTCGTGGATGCCGGTGTTGATCGCGGACTGGACTGTCTCCTGGCCGGCGGTGGCTTTCCAGAGCAGAAGCTCGCGGGCCAGGAGCGCCGTATCTGGCGCGTCAGTCGATGCCGTGCTCTGTATCGATGCGACCAGCGAGGCCAAGAGGCGATCCGACGCGCCGTCGTCGGACACGTGGCATGCCCCGCCGAGATCGCCCGCGAGCCGAAGGGTGTCGGTGGTCATGCGAATGTTGGCGAGTAGCCCGGCGGCACTCGCGGGGAGCACCACGCCGCCATAGATACGCGTGTCCACCGTGCCGTAGAGCGAGATTGACGCTGAAACGGCCCATGCCCCCAACCGCTCCAGCAGACAGCGCGACACGGTGGGATGCGCCGCGATGCTGTTGACGAGAGCCGCCAGTGGCTGGACGATCTGTGTCTGGGCGACGGCATAGGTAGGATGCTCTGCCACTGCGGCGTTGGCGGAGGCGATGAAGCTGTCCACCTGCTGCGAAAGCTGATTGTAGAGGCCGGCATCGGCGCTGGTCACCGACCAGGTGCCGGTCGCCGAGCCGACCCCAGTCGCCATGACCGGGGCCATGCTGGTGCCGTCGGGGACGATCCACTTGGGTGGGAAGTTGGTCTCGGCGATTGAGCCCTGGGAGGTGATACAGTCGCCACCGCCCACACTGAACGTGTAGTCGGGCATCGTGATGTTCTGGTCGACGGTATAGCCTCCGCCGACGAAGGTGCCCCAGTGCATCAGAATCACCGGCGCGGTGAGGGTCAGGATCGCTCCGGTACCTGTGATCGTGCCCGTCACCGGGCCGCTGATGGTCCCGTAGCCGCTGGACACATCCTGGCGGCCGTAGTCGTAGATGGGCGCGTTCACGCTGCCGGAGGCTGTGCCTGACACGTGTCCGTCGGACGAGATTGCCAGCGACAGGGTGCCGTCGATGACGACCTTCAGGTCAAGGTCAGTGCTGAAGACGGCGAAGTGGTAGTCGCCGTCGGAGTGCCAGGGGCCGGAGTATTGCCCCTGCATGGGAGTCGCGGCCGTGACCGAGCAGGGAAGGGTAAGGGACTGCGCGGCAGCGGGGTGGGGCGTAAGAGCAGGCGCTGCCGAGGCCACCAGAATACACGCAGCCAGCAGGCTCAGAACCTTCCCCATCTCACCTCCGCTACTACATCTCGTGAGCTAGCGCGTCCCTACCACTATAGATTGCTTGCCGGTCCCCTGCAATCGGCGTAGAGGACCGGAGCGGTCCTGGATCGATGCGGGAATATCTCGTAGGGAGGACGCCGTGCGCGGGGCGGAGGCAGCCTCGAGGATGTAGGGGAACAGACATTGCGGGAGATGCCGGACCGAAATCCTCGCCAACGTGACCGCGCGACCGGCCGCGCGGTGCGGCCGCCGGGCTCTACGAGCAGGGCCCCGATGCTGGAAGGTCACTGGCGGCCGGGCCCTGAGTGTGGCCGAACTGGGCGGTGGAGGTGCCGTAGGAGATGGCGTAGGTGTCGCTGATCTGGCCCGTCGTGTTGACGTCAAAGCCGAAGTGCGCGGACTTGCCGGGCTGAATCTGATTGGCCGCACCGTTTGTCGTGGACCAGTAGACGAGCAGGTCGGGATTGTTGCCGTTACAAACCCCGCTGCCGAAGGCGTGCCAGCCCGGACCGATCAGATGGAAGAGGTTGGACTTGGGCCCGTTGACCTGGAACCCGGCGATGGGCGTGCTTCCGGTGTCCCGAATCGTATATCGGAACTGATACGTATGCCCGGATCGGTGCCGCACCGTCACCGCGACCGACCCCTTGACGCTGCCCGACGCCGGGACGGTGGTCGGAGGGGTGGTTGTCGCCGGGGCCACAGTGACTGATGCCACACTGTTGGGCGAGGAGAAGGTGACAGTGCCCATGGCCGCAATGATGGCGATCAGGATGGCGGCAGCGATGATAATGGCGGCGATGAGCCGCCGCGGATCGACGGACAGGGATTTGTTCGCGTTCAGTCTGGGGTCCTCCGAAGGGGTTACGAGCACGACCGGCCCGCATGCAGGAGGATTATAGAGGAGTCATTCATCGAGCCGGCACTCTTTCTCTTCGACATCGACGGCACTATTCTCCGGGGAAGCACCGCGGTCCACCGCGACGCCTTTGCCGATGCCTACCGTGAGATTTACGGCCTCCCTCTTTCGCTCAACGGCATCACTGCGGCCGGACGAACCGACACCTGGCTGCTGGCGGAGCCGCTTCGCCGCCAGGGGCTTGCCGATGAGGAGATCTGGTCCCGAATGCCGGCCGCTTTCGATCGCATGCAGACGTATGTGGAGGCGAATCTGCCGGACCTGCGCGAGAAGGTCCTTCCGGGCGTGCGGGAGGTCCTGGCGGAGCTCGACCGGCGGGGACAGCTTCTAGGGCTGCTGACCGGCAACCTCTCGCGGATCGCGGCGGCCAAAATGCGTGCCGCCGGACTGGTGCGCTTTTTCGACGTGGGCGGGTTTGGCGAGGAGTCGGAGATCCGGGCGGCTCTGGTGCCGGTTGCCATCAGCAAGGCGGAAGAGCGCGCCGGGCGAGACATCCCGCCGGAAAGGGTGGCCGTCATCGGCGACACGCCGCTGGATATCGAGGCGGGCAAAGAGGCCGGAACCAGAACAGTCGGGGTAGCCACCGGACCGTACTCGGTCGCCGAATTGCAAGGCGCCGGGGCGGATCTGGCCCTGGAGTCGCTGGCGGGTGCGTGGGACGCCGTCGAGGCGCTGCTCCGGCTGGTAGAGATCCCGGCGCGCCGTGACGGGACGCCACTACAATAGGGCGCTTCCCGGGAGGAGAGAGCGGCCGTGCGTGTACTTCGCGTTGCACTCGATCAGATGAACCCGACGGTCGGTGCGCTGGAAGGGAACGCCGACCGCATCATAGAAGGCATCCGCCGGGCCCAGGAGGCGGGCGCCGATATCGTCGCCTTTCCCGAGCTGGCGCTGACCGGGTATCCGCCCGAGGACCTCGTGCTCAAGCCGGAGTTCATCGCCGACAATCTGCGGCAGCTGGACCGGATCGCGGCCCGGGTCGGTGACATCACTGCCATCGTCGGCTTTGTGGACTCGGACGGGTCCGACATCTACAACGCTGCCGCGGTTCTTCAGCAGGGCACGATGGCCGGCTGCCATCGCAAGTTCTTCCTGCCCAACTACTCCGTGTTCGACGAGCAGCGCTACTTCAAGGCGGGAACGGACTGGAAGGTCTATACGGTCCGGGGCGTGGAGATTGGCGTCACCATCTGCGAGGACATCTGGTATCCGATCGGGCCGGGAACCTTCCAGGCCATGGCGGGCGCCGAGGTCATCGTCAATATCAACGCCTCGCCCTTTCGGGTCGGCAAGTACGAGCAGCGCCATCAGATGATCGCCACCCGCGCCCTCGATCAGCTCTCCTATGTGTGCTATCTCAACACTGTTGGCGGGCAGGACGAGCTGGTGTTCGAAGGGGCCAGCTTCATCTGCAATCAGGACGGACGGCGGGTGGCACAGGGTAAGTTCTTCGAGGAAGATTTCATCCTGGCTGACCTGGACATCGACGCCGTCTTCAGCGCACGTCTGCACGACACCAGGCGGCGTCAGGGCTCGCTGATCCCCGACGAGCTCTGGACGGAAGAGCACCGCATCCATGCCACGCCGCTGGCCCAGCCTCGCAACGGGCGCGGCCTCGAAGCGCTCGCGGAGCAATGTGCGCCCATCCCGACCGGGCCGGCCGAGATGTACGGCGCGCTGGTCCTGGGAACCCGTGACTACGCGCACAAGAACGGCTTCAAATCGGCCGTGCTGGGCCTCTCCGGCGGCATCGATTCCAGCGTGGTGGCGGCCATCGCAGCCGATGCGCTCGGCCCGGAGAACGTCTACGGCGTCTCCAATCCCTCGCGCTACTCCAGCGAGGGCAGCAAGACCGACGCCATGCAGCTGGCCGAGAACCTGGGCATCGAGCTGATATCGATCCCTATCGAGGAAGTCTTCGAAGCCTACATCCACACTCTGGATCCGGTCTTTGCCGGCCGCGAGGCCAACGTGGCCGAAGAAAACATCCAGGCGCGCATCCGCGGCAATCTGTGGTGGGCGCTGAACAACAAGTTCGGGTGGCTGGTGCTGACGGCGGGGAACAAGAGCGAGATGGCGGTAGGCTACGCCACCCTCTACGGGGACATGGCCGGCGGTTTCGCCGTGATCAAGGACGTCTTCAAGACCAGCGTCTTCGCCCTGGCCGAGTACAGGAACCGGTCGGCGGGGCGGGAGATCATTCCTCACGCCATCATCGCCAAGGAGCCCAGCGCCGAGCTTCGTCCCGGCCAGCGCGACATCGACACCCTCCCGCCCTACCCGGTGCTGGACGGCATTCTCAAGCTCTACGTGGAAGAGGACCGGTCATCCTCGGATATCGTGGCCCACGGCTATGACCCGGCCACGGTGGGACGGGTGATCACCATGGTGGACCACAACGAGTTCAAGCGCCGCCAGGCAGCGCCCGGCATCAAGATCTCGACCCGGGCCTTCGGCAAGGATCGGAGGCTGCCGATTACGAACGGATACCGGGATCTGCCGGACACCAAATAATCCGTCCAACCGGAAGTCGGACACACGAGAGGCTAGGGATACGACGGCAGTCAGGTCGTCACTGACCATTTCCCTCGGGCTTGTCTATCTTGACGGGGTTCTGGCGCTGCGGGGCAATGTCGACCTCCGGGAAAATAGAAACGGCAGCCAGACCCCAGATTCCGGCTGCCGTTCATGGAGGAGGAGAAAATGCTACGGTGTCGTGCCTTGACAACCAGCAAGAATCGGACCATATCGTTTCAATTTGACGTGCTCATCCGTTATGGAGAGTGGACGGGGCCCTCCGGTTCCGATCCGTCGATCCGCGATAGGCGTGGGTCCTCTCCGTCACCGCTGCTACGGTGTCGCTGACCAAGCGGCCGGACGAGAACCCTGCCCTGGCGTCTGTTGCTGATCGATCGGACGGACGAGGAGGGCCCCTCTCCTTTATCGTATCGTCAAGTGGCGTCCGGAGGCGCCTCAGCTGGCCGTTACAGCCCGCTCGTCGCGCGACTGCTCTCGCTGTGACCGGCGCGGGCCAAGGAAGCTGGCCATGCCGATGCCACCCACGATCAGCGCAAACCCGGCCACCACCCGCCAGGTCACGACCTCGGAGAGGAATAGCGCGCCCAGAACCAGGCCGATGGCGGGCACCACGTAGGTTACCAGGGTGGCGTGCGACGCGCCCCAGTTGGTGATCAAGAAGTAGTACAGCACGTAGGCGACGGCCGAGCCCAGCAAGCCGAGCCAGATGGCGGCGAAAAGGGTGTCGCCGTGCAGCGAGCCCAGCGGAACGGGGTTGAACACCAGACTCAGGATGATGCACTGGAGGGTCGAGATCCAGAGGACCCAGGTCGAGGTGGTGATGGGCGCGACATCGCGCAGGGAGCGGCGGATCATGACGGCTCCGATTCCGTAGAAGGCGGAGGCGGCCACCACCGCTGCCTCACCGGCCAGATGATCCCACTGCACCCCGGCTCCGGCCATGCTGTTGCTCAACAGGATCAGCACGCCCAGGAAGCCGACGATCACGCCGCCGAGACGTGGCCCCGTGATCGGCTCATCGTGCAGATACACGTGGGCGATGAGCAGGCTAAAGATGGGCGTGGTGCTGTTGAGGACTGCGGCCAGGCCGCTGTTGATGGAGACCTCTCCCCAGCTGATGAGCAGGAAGGGAATGGTGGTGTTCACGCTGGCGATGACAATCAGGAGGCCGATGGCTCGCTTCGGCATCCGTAAGTCGGCCCGCCGCACCAGGGCGATGACGGCGATGCCGACCGAACCGAAGAAGACTCGCAGCGTGACCAGATCGAGCGGCGTGATCTGCCGGACGGCGATACGAATGAAGAGAAAGGACGAGCCCCAGATGAGCGCGAGAAGGATGAAGGCAACGGGGATGCGGATGCGGGACATAATGGCCTCAGGCTATCAGCTATCGTTCAAAGACGATCTCTCCTCCTAACACGGTCATGACCACTTCGGTTGCACGGATGTCGCCGGCCGAGGCATTGGTGGGATCTCGATCGAGGACGGCGAAGTCGGCCAGAAGGCCCGGGCGGATGCGCCCCTTGTCTCGCTCCTGATGCGTGGCACGAGCGCCGCCGACCGTATAGTTCCGGATGCCTTCCATGGCGCCGATACGGTGTTCCGGGCCCAGCACCACTCCCTTCGGCGTGCGACGCTCCATGGCGTCGAGGATGCACTGGAGCGGATCGCCGGGAATCACCGGCCGGTCGGAGTTGAAGGCGACCTGCACTCCCAGCCGATCGAAGAGGGCCATGGGAATGACCTCTGAAGCGCGCTCCGGGCCCAGCGCCGTGATATAGCCGTCGCCGAGGCGGAAGATATCGGGCTGGAGCGAGGGCAACACGCCGAGAGTCTTGATCCGCCGTGCCAGTCCTTCGTCGGTGATCATGCAGTGCTCAATGCGATGCCGGTGATCGGGACGCGGGGCTGCCTCCAGAGCTGCCTGATAGCAATCAAGCACGGTCTCGATGGCACGGTCGCCGAGGGCGTGGGTGGCGATGTGCCAGCCCGTCTCGTGAGCGTGCCGGATCATGCCGGCCAGCACCTCCGGCTCCCAGAGCAGGATGCCGAGGTCGTCGGTGCCCGCATACGGCTGCCGCACAGCGGCAGTACGGGTGCTGAGGGCGCCGTCGGAGAAGATCTTGGTGGACCCGATTCGGAGCCGATCCGGCTCCGTGCCGGCGTCGAAGTCTTCAGGAAGCCGAACGTCGTCCGAGTCCGGCGGGGCCACGTAGGTGATCTGCGGCATGAGAGTGATGCGGCCGCGCATCCGGCCGGAGCTCGCGGCGCGCCGGTACATCTCCAATTCCGGCTCGATGTCGTCCCCACGCCCGGTGGCGGCGTCGGAGGCGCTGGTAATGCCCTGGCGGGCCATCACCTCCATGGCGCGGAGAATTGCCTCGCTGCCCTCCTCAACCGACGGCGCCGGAAGAACGCGGGCGATCAGGTCCATGGCCGGGCTCTCTTTGAGGACGCCGGTGGGACGGCCGTGCTCGTCGCGCTCGATGGCGCTGCCCGGCGGAGTGGTGGTGTTGGCGGTGATGCCTGCCAGCTGGAGCGCTCGCGTGCTTGCCGTGAGCACGTGCCCGGACGTGTGCCAGAGAACTACCGGGCGGCCGCCGGAGGCGCGGTCGAGCTCCTCGGCGGTGGGGTGCCTCCCCTCCTGAAGCTGGTTCTGGTCGTAGCCCCGGCCCAGGAGCCACTCGTGCGGCGCTGCCTTCTCGGCGCGCTCAGCAATTAATCGCTCGATGTCGGCGATGCTTTTTACCCGGTCGGCGCTGACGTCCATCCGTCCCAGATCGAGGCCGAAGGAGAGGATGTGGCAGTGCGAGTCGTTGAAGCCGGGGATGACCGTTTTTCCGCCCAGATCAACGTATCGTCCATCCCGATGCGGTCCTCGGGGTCTGATGACGTTCGTGGGTCCGACAAGGTGGATCCGCCCGTCGATAACGGCAACGGCCTCGGCTCTCGGGTTGTCCGGGTCCATGGTGAGAATATTGCCGTTGATAAAGAGGATGTGCTCTCCGTCCATGTGCGCCTCCAGCCACCCATGTTAGGAAGCGCTGGAAATTCTTGGGTCCAAACGTCACAGTGAGAGATAGGTATTTCGAAGGTTGCCCGCGTGCGGCAGAGATGAGAGAGTAGTCATGGAAGGGATACCACCGGTGGAGCAAGGGCAGGAACGAACGCAGTTGGCCGCGGTTGCCGAGCGCCCCTGCGTCCTGGTCGTGGAAGACGATCAGCAGATCCTGGACGTCATTCAGCAGATTCTGCAGATCGAAGGTCTTGAGGTAGTCGGAACCGGACGGGCCGATATGGTCCTGGGTCTGGCCCGGCAGGCGCATCCTCGGCTGGTGATCTGCGACATCATGCTGAGCGGTGACAGTGGCATCGAGGTGGCGATTCGGCTGCGTGACAGCGGCTTCGGTGAGGTGCCGATGCTGGCCCTCTCCGCCTCGGAGCTGATGCTGTCCTTCGCGCAGCAGTCGGGCATTTTCGACGCCTGTATGACCAAGCCATTCGACTTTGACGATCTGATGGGCACGGTCCAGCGGCTACTCGAGCACGGGAGAACGGTCGCGCGCTAGCCCTCCCCATAATGGGGGCCCATGCCGAGACAGCCTCGCCTGGCTCCTCTCCGTATCTATCTGTCCGCGGTTCGCGGACTCGGGCGCAATGCCGCTCTGGTGTTGAGCGTCACCGCTTTTCGCGGGATGGTCATCGCCGCCACCTCGACCGTTTTCAATCTCTATCTCTATAGCCTGCACTACGACAGCACCGCCATCGGTCTCATCAATGCCAGCGGTGCGCTCGCCACCATCGTGGTCAGCCTTCCTTTTGGGTATCTGGCCGATCACATCGGGCGCAAAGCCGTGCTCATGGTCGGGGGTTTCGCCTACCCGGTCTTTCTGCTGGTACTGAGCCTCGTCCACTCCACCACTGCCTTTGTGCTTGTGAACTTTGTGCTTGGGGGCGTTGCCACGGCGTACTGGGTGGCGGCGATACCGCTGTTGTATGCCAGTACCACGGCGAGTCAGCGAGTGTCAGCCTTCTCTATCAACTCGTTCCTCCTCTGGGGCATCGGTCCCCTGGGGGCGCTGATGGCGGGTCAGGCCGTCGAAATCGGGGCGCGAGCGCTTCACCTCTCCAGCTCCGACCCGTCGGCTCTGCGCGTGGGGATGTTCTTCATCACATTTCTGGCCGCGCTCGGTGCCCTGCCCTATCCTTTCCTCCGCGAGCCGCCCCGTCATCCGGAGAGTCACGAGCCGCCTCCGCCTCTCGGCGCGCTGACCCGGCTCATCGTGCAGCTGCTCACGCCCGATCTCATTCTGGCCATCGGGCTGGGCATGCTTCTCACCTTCGTGCAGCTCTATTTCCACGTGCGCTTCAACCTGGATGCCGGGCCGGTCGGCGTGATCGTGGGGGTGGGCGGCATTATCTCGGGTGCGGGCGCGCTGCTGACGCCGCTCATTGCTCAACGCTGGGGCAATCTCAAGAGCGCCGTGCGCACCCAGATCGCGGCAGTGCCGCTGATGGTAGCGCTGGCGCTGGCGGGCGCACTCTGGATCGCGGTTCCGGCCTTCTGGATCATGGTGACGCTGCGCGGCATGGCCGACCCTGTCTACACCTCCTTCATCCAGGAGCGGGTGCCGGAGGTCTATCGTGCCCGTCTCACCGGTTTCTATTCCGTTACCTGGAGTGTCGGTGCCTCCATCGGCCCGGTCGTCAGCGGAGAGCTGCAGCGGCGGGGTGGGTTTACCTTGGCCTTCGCGGTCGCCGCCGTCTGTTACGGCCTGGGGGCCGTCTTGCTGTCCCTCTTCTTCGGGCGATCTCGGGCGTACGTCGCCTGACAATTTTGGTGGAGAAGGATGTGGATTGAAGAGGCGTGCTGTTCACGGACTGTGGACGGGGGGTGGGACGCGGCACGGTGGCACGATCGCTAGCCTGGATTCGGCGCTCCAGGATGACCACCGCGACCATCGACATAAGACGGACAGGCTTCGGGCTCTACAACATCTACCCTTTGAATTTCTCCGAATACTAGATATAGTGGTATTGGCAATTCACGGAGGTGGGGGATTGCCAATCGGGTGGTGAAGCCTGGGGAGGCGCTCGCCGCCCGATTTTTTGTTGCTCTGGCCCGAAAAGCGCCCTTTCGGGTACACTTCCAGTAGCTACGCTGTCGTCAAGGCCGCGTAGCCCCTTTGTTGTTTGGGGCTGCGCGCAGGAGGAAAGAGAGATTCATGGCCAACATCAAAGCGGCCATCAAGCACATCAAGACGTCTGAGAAGCGCCACCAGCGCAATCAGGCCGTCAAGTCCGCCACGCGGACCTATGTGAAGAAGGCCCGTATCGCTATCGCGCAGAATCCGTCTGAGTCACCGGAGCAGATCCAGGCGGCGGTCTCCGCGCTCGATCGCGCGGCCAAGAAGGGTGTCATCCATCCCAACAACGCCGCCCGGCGCAAGTCGCGCCTGATGAAGCGCTACAACGCGTCTATCAACCCGTCGTAAGCACGCGGCAAAAAAAGAGCGGGCAGGGAATCCCCTGCCCGCTTTTGGTATTTCGCGCTAGGCCGCGGCGCGCGCCGCTTCGAAGTCGATGACAGTCTGGAGCGCCGCCAGGGCCACTTCCAGCTCCTCGCGGCCCGGCTCCAGGGTAGTGAGCCGCTGTGACTGCCAGGCCGGGCTAAAGACCGCCTGGCCCACCGGATTGTCCTTGACCTGCGCACCGAGCCGAAGCAGCTCGTAGGCGGCGCTGAGGACGGCGGGGCCAGCCAGAAGGCCGGCGATCGTCTTCTTCTTCCCATTGGGCATAGTGTTGATGAGAGCACGTGAGACGGCGCCGCCGACCAATCCCCAGAAGGCGAACACGGTGCCGCAGCGCGGGTGGACGCGGCTCATCTCCGCAGCGTTCTCGGGCGTGAGGTCGAGTCCTGCCTCGGCGGTGTTGACCGCCTTGTGCTCGGCGCCGTGATAGCGCCATAGCTCGTTCACCCCGGGCATCTGCCCGCTCACGCCAAAGGCGACGAAGGGGAGAGCGATGCCGCTGAGCGCTTCGATCGGCGCCTGGGCCTTGCCGCTCCGGCGCGCAAACTCCTGCGTCAGCCGGTCGGCCACCGCCGCCGCCATCCCCGGCGCCAGCTGTGGGAGCATGCTCTCCCAACCGCGCTTGCTCGGGTTGAGGCGGTTCTCCAGTTTCGACGAGGTGCGCGCGAGCTTGAGCATGCCGATCATGGACACCGGACCGCGCACGAAGGGGATGTTCCTGGCCCAGGTGCCGGGCATGTCGAATGGCTCGACTGCCGTTTCGATGGTCCCGTCCGGCCGCCGCACGGCGACTCCGATCGAGTTGGGACCGACCATCATGACCCCGTTGCGAAGGGCCCGTCCCCCATACCGCGGGGTCAATTGTTCCGTAGCCATCAGTACCTACTTTCTCCTGTGCGCCCGCGAAAGGGGGCGTCCTTCATTGTATCGGAGTCAACAGGTCCGTGGGGGCTCAGAGAGCGAGTGGCTCCGGCTGGAACTCCCTTCCGCCGACCAGGGTGTGAACGACGGTGAGATCGGCGGCGAGCACGACGAGATCCGCGTCCAGTCCGGCCGCGATTCGGCCGCGCCGATCCGGCCATCCCATGGCCTCGGCCGGAGTGGTCGAGGCCATGTAGACAGCGTCTACCAGCGACACACCACACATGGTGATGACGTTACGGACCGCCGCGTCCATAGTGAGGGTGCTGCTGGCCAGGGTTCCATCGGCCAGACGGGCGGCGCCATCGTGGACGAAGATCTGTTGCTCGCCCAGGTAGTACGTCCCGTCCGGCAGCTCCGTCGCGTCCATGGCATCGGTCACGAGCATCACCCGTTCCCGCCCTTTGACGCGGATCAGGAGGGTCATCACGGCCGGGTGGATGTGGATGCCGTCGGCGATGAGCTCGGTATACAGCGTGTCGGTGAGCATGGCCGCTCCAACCACACCGGGATGTCGGTGGTGGAGCGGCGTCATGGCGTTGAAGCAGTGCGTGACCTGCCGGATACCCAGGGAGACGGCATGCATCATCTGCTCGTAGGTGGCGCCGGTGTGGGCGGCAGAGGGGTACACATCGTGGTCGAGCAGGAGCTGGATCACATCGTCAGCACCCGCCTGCTCCGGGGCCAGGGACATGCGGCGCACCGTCCCCTCGCTGACGTCGAGAAGGTCGTGGGTGAAGCCAATATCGGGTGGGATGATACAGGCAGGGTTCTGCATCCCCTTGTGGGCGATGTCGAGAAACGGTCCTTCCAGGTGAGTGCCGAGAATGCGCGCCCCGCTGTGCTCGCCGGCCATGTAATCGCGCGCCGCCACGGTTGCCTCACGTAGCACATCAAAGCTCTCGGTGACGGTGGAGGAGAGCCAGCCGGTCACCCCATGCGCGGCGAAGCGGTTCGACATGTGAGCCAGGGCTTTCTGTCCCCCGAAAACGTCGGAGCCGGCAATGCCGTGGACATGAAGATCGAGGTAGCCGGGAGCAATGTAGGAGTTGCCGTAGTCGGTGTCGGGGCGATAGTGGCCTTCCCCGGCGACCTCGACGATGCGGTTTCCCTCGATTACGACCTGCCCGCCTGGAGCCAGCCGATCAGGAAGAATGAGCGTGCCCTGAAGTACCTGTGTTCCCGTGGTTCCGCCCTCCAATCTCCATTAGCCTACCGTGAGCCGCTGTCGTCCTGCTGCTTCTGCCGCTTGACGTGCCAACCGTGCTTACCGGCTTGGTCAAAAGTGCCGTATACGGGACATACGGTAATCATCGTAGTTCCATCAATGCATTGATGTCTGCGCCGCAGCGCAGCTCCTGGCGGCTTTCCTCTTTGCGCCAATGAGGGTGGCTGGCTCGATGACGCCGTTTAGGCAACCATCAGGGTGCATGAATCGAAGCTGGGTTGTGACGCAGACGTCAATGAAGTTGACGTCACTACGAAGGTTTGTTTCGGGATTGGATGAATGGTTGCGGCGGCGCGTCGGCCCGACGCGCAGAAGCGCTATCATGCCACCCTTCGCTCCCTCCGTCGCCGGTCTGGGGTGGCGCATGATGGTGCGGAGGCGCTGCCAGTGCTCGCGCAGGCGCGTGATCTCCTCCTGGCCCGAGGACATCTCACCGTAGCGGCGGCGGATGTAGGCCTCGGTGACGGCGGCAAAGTCACCGGCGCCTTCCGGCCACTCGTAGGTGAGGGCCCGCTGGAACTCGAGTGGCGTAGCCGCGGGCGGGCGCGCGACGCCGTGAACGGCGGCGCGATAGAGGATCTGCGCATACACCCGGCGGACCGGGTCGGACGGGTACGAGGGGCCGGCAATGCGCGATCGCACCTGTTTGACAGTCTGGACGGCGGCCTGGACCGTGCCCCGGAAGAGTCCCCGGAACCAGCTCAGCAGGCCGCGCCAAATGGCCCGCGGCGACCACTCCATCGGCGCTCGCTCTTCGTTTTCCTCGGTTCGCTTCCGGCCGTTGATCGCAGAGGTGGTGCGCCAGATGATGAAGCCGAGCAGCAGAATGGCCGCCGCAATCACGACAGCGGCAAGGATGGCGTCGGTCGAATGCGAGATGATCACGGGTTGGTTCTGCCGCGGCGTGGGCGTTGGAATCTTGTGACCGGGTAGGGTGGGCGTGGTTACCACCGGCATTCGGGGCAGGCGGAAGTGGGTGCGCTCGATCAGCGCAAAAAGAGGGCTCAGGAGGAAGGCCAGCAGCAGCGCTGTGCCGCGAACGATGGCATCCCAGATCGGCGAGAGGATGGTGGCGATGGTGCCGCCGATATGGGAGGTGACGATGGCGAAGCTCAGAAGCGCCAGCCCCGACAGCATCGCGAGGAACACGCCCAGGGCGGCGACCGAGGTGATAACCCCGCCGCCGGCCAGACTTCGTTGCAGCCCCGCCGCCGCCAGACCGGCGAGAGCCGCCAGCACAAACACGACCGCCGCCATGGTCAGGAGGGTGGCAACCCGTGGGTCGAACATCATGCCACGTGCCGTTACCACCACACAGCCGATGATGATCAGGCCCAGGCCCATGCTGAAGCGGAAGACCAGGTCCTCCGCCTCGGGTTCGGCCATCACCACCGCGATCCCCCGCCAGTAGACAATACCGAGGGCGAGAAGAAGCGCGGCCGCGCCGCCGGTGCCGGTGGTGGAGAGCGCCACCGGCGCGATGACGCTCAGAAGCACCCCCGCTCCCAGAGCGATCCGTCCGACCCAGGACGACCGTCCGTAGGCAGCGGCGAGCAGCGAGGCGATCACACCGGCCACGGCCGCCCAGACGAGGAGCAGCTCCGGGCGGAGGAGCGGACCTCTGGTGGAAATGAAGCCGATGCCGACCAGCAGCGGCAGCACCGCGCTGGCTTCCATGAGGGCCAGGCTCAGAAGAATGAATGACTCTTTAGGACGCGGCACGCTGCATACCTGCACGATTTGCCAGATGGACGGGAACGCCGCGGATGAGGGGCGCGCCGGTACGGCCGCAATAGACCACCGAGATGCGGTTGGCGAGCTTGGGCGCGGTCAGGACGGAGATGATCTCCGGCGAGAGCAGCGGGGTCACGAAGATGATGCCGGTGCGAGCCTCCAGCCGGTGCGTCTCGTCGAGCAGCATGTACTCTCCGCCATACAGTCCCGAGTAGGAGAGGCGAGCCAGGTGATCGAGGAGGATGGTCGCCTGGCGGGGACTGGCGCCGGGAGAGACGCGAGGCGCCGCCGAGGACTGCCGGATGGCGCCGTTGGAGCGGATGCCGATCGGGTAGCCACGATCGAGAGCCCACACCGCCAGGGACGCGGCAGCGTCGATAGCGGCTTCCATGCGGTCGTTGTCCACGCCCTGCCAGGCGAATTTGGCGGTGTTGAGATTGAGCACGATCAGGAGGTTGGCGGAGGTGCTGGGGTCGTGCACGCGGACGGAGAGCGCGCCGGTGCGCGCCGTTGCCTTCCAGTGCACCCGGTTGAGCGGATCGCCCGGACGATACTCCCGGCTGCCGGCGATCAGACTGGGATCGTCCAGCAGGGCGCGATCCGGTATGGCGTCGCCCAGTACCTCGCGGAAGGGCAGCCCGATGTCCTCCGGAGAGTAGATAGTGGGGTAGACAACGATCTCCTGCCGCTCTCCCAGCACCGCGGTGCGATTGAAGATGGCGAAGGGATCGCCGGAGGCGACACGCGCGGGCTCGATGGTGTAGACGCCGCGGCGGCGGGCAGTGAGGTCGTAGCGCCGGGTCAGCGTCTGATATGGCGCCATGGAGGTTGCGATGAGGAGGCTGGGGCCGATGCCCTCCCGCACCTCGACGGTTCCGGAGATGTCGAGCAGCTCCGGTAGACGCTGATAGGCCCATGGGCCCTCGGCGTGGATGGGATTGGCCAGGTCCAGTCGGGTGAGCGGCAGCAGTTTCGCGTTCTGTATCCGGACGGAGAGAACCGCTTCGTCGCCGGGAAAGAGCCGAACCGGGGAACATTCGCGCCGGACGGCGAGGCCGCGCAGCGAGCCGGCTGCCCAGAGGTAGGCCAGCAGGAGGCCGGCGAGGACGGAGGCACCCAGGACGGCCAGCGCCGGAGCGTTCAGCAGGAGGCCGGCAACGGTGATACCAGCAAAGGGGCCGACGAGGGCGCGTGCGGCCGGCATCTGATGGAGCCTGGAGCGAAAGAGCAGGTAAACGATCGGCCCGAAGGGAATCAGGAGGAAGAGCGCCACCATGGCCAGGACTTGCGAGACGTCGTGGGGCACGTCATACCGCCTCGACCGGCACCGGGACACGCGCCGCGATCTCGGTGATGATGGACTCTGCCGTTTTTCCACGCAGCCGCGCGTCCGAGCTGGGGACGATGCGATGGGCCAGGACAAATGGGGCCAGGTTTTTGATGTCGTCGGGTGTCACGAAACCGCGCCCATGGATGAAGGCCAGCGCCTGTGCGCCCTGATAGAGTGCCAGGGAGCCACGCGGGCTGACTCCCAGCTCGATGGCGTCATTGTCGCGGGTGGAGCGGACCAGGTTGGTGATGTAGCGGCGAAGGTCGGCGGAGACGGTGACCGCGGCCACTGTCTCCCGCAGAGCCACGATCTCGTCCGGCGCGACCACCGCCTGCAGGGTTTCCAGCGGGTGTCCCGATCCCTGCGAGAGGATGATCCGTTCTTCCTCGTCCTGAGACGGATAGCCCACGCTGATCCGGAGCATGAAGCGATCGAGCTGTGCCTCCGGCAGCGGAAAGGTGCCCTCCAGCTCGATGGGGTTCTGGGTGGCCAGGACCATGAACGGGCGTGGCATGGGGTAGGTCTGGCCCTCGACGGTCACCTGCCGCTCCTCCATGGACTGCAGGAGCGCCGATTGACTGCGTGGAGTGGCCCGGTTGATCTCGTCGGCCAGAACGATATTGGCGATGATGGGGCCGGGATGGAACTCGAAGTCCTGGGTACGCTGGTTGTAGATGAAGACGCCGGTGATGTCGGAGGGCAGGAGATCGGGCGTGAACTGGACGCGTTTAAAGCTACCGGAGAGGGAGGTGGCCAGGGCGCGGGCCAGGGTCGTCTTCCCGGTCCCGGGCACGTCTTCTATAAGAACGTGACCCTCGCGCAAAAGCGCCACCAGCAGCAGCTCGATGACGTCACGCTTGCCGATGACGACCTTTTCGATATTGGCGGTGAGCCGCTCGATGGTGGGATTGGAGGAGCCGAAGGCTGCCATGCTCAAGCATAGGACCTGAGGGTGTGTGCACAAAGCGGTGGGGGCCCGGACGGCCTATGCCTCGAAGCGCGCGAAAGTGCCGACGGGGCCAACGCTGCTGACCTACCGATTTGTCAGGCGTGACGCCGGCAAGCTCGCAACGGTCGGATCCCGCCTCTCGTAGTTCGGCCAACGTCACTAGCCGCTGCGCGGCTCCGGTTGGAACCCGCTCCTGACGTTTCGTAGTCGCGGCCCTTGTGGCCGCCCGGTCTGCATACCCACATTCGTCGCTGCCCGCACCGCGTTGAGGGAGGCCAGGGCAACCACAAGGGTTGCCGCTACGGCACGTGACCCATGGATTTCGATGGAGCATGGAGGGTACACAAACCGAAGCTGCACTGCTTTCCGGGTACTCGCGGCAAGCCAAACAGACCGCAATGAAGCTGCGGTAACCACGGAGCGCTGCAGCCGGCCGACAAGTGCCCTCTCGGCTAGCTCCCAAGGTAGTCCACGCGCGTCCGATAAGCGCCGCAGCACCCTGGCCCCCAGCCGCTCAGATCGACGCGCAGCCAGTGGAGCGTCAGAACGTCGACGTAGAGGTCCACCGTGTTTCCTGCGCCCTCGCTCGCCATGCCTTGCTTGAAATGCAAGTGCGCAGCGGGCCGCCCATGAATGGACGTGAAGCTGCCGCTCTGCGACTGGCGTGACAGCGTTCTGACCAGGCGCGGTGCGAGCAGCGCGGGGCACATGGAGAGCGCGAAGCCGGCCCGATACTGATCCGCCCCACGATGCCATTTGCTGCCCGGCCGTACGTCTCGACTCCAAACCTGCGTTGGATCTTCAAACGCGTCGTGACGCCGGGGATCTGGAGCCGCCTTCAACACGTACGTTGCGCTCACTGCTTCAGACTCCCTGCCTGTCTCGTGGCCCAGCACGGCTACGCGCGCCGTCCGTACATCACCCTGCCCGGCGCAGATTGCCGTAATGCGGTATGTCCCTGTCGAGTTCGGATCGTTCGCATACACTTCTCGATCCTCGCTGCCTGCTGTCACGCGGGCGTCATCGAGCGTCGTTTCCAGCACGATGGAGCGTTTAGCGGCCCACAGCGGACTGAGTGGTACTCCGGCCGTGGCGACGACCGGGCTCCAATGGAGCCATGCGCCTCCAAGGAGAATGAGAACCAGGAGCAGAACCGCGGTGAATAGACGGCGAATCATAGCTGTACTCACCCCACATAGGGAACGGAGCAACGCCCTCGTTGTCACCCACTTGAGGGGTCTTGCGCGGCCAAAAGCGTCTCGGCACGTTTGCCCCC
>JAICWV010000112.1 GCA_025966365.1 Chloroflexota bacterium
TAGAGAACATCATGGCCCTGTTTCGCGAGCAACTCCCCCAGCGTGCCGCCAATATGCCCCGCGCCAATGATTCCTATCTTCACTCCTGCCTCCTATCCGGCGACCACTGCCCGGCGCCTCCGTCGTGTATACCACGTTCGCGAACGGTCAAGAACCTGGCTAATCGGCCAGGAGTGATGCGAACGGTGCCTCTGCCATCCCCCGGAAGCCAATTCAGGGAATCGGATCGCGCACTGTGATGCCCTCGTACCTACGGAAGTCCTGATCACGACCTCTCATCTAGTAGAGCGTTGAGAGCGTCTTTGTCCTCAAGATCGACACGAGGGATACCAAGGTTCCGGCTCGTCCACTGGAGCAGCTCGTGTGGGACACTGCCCTGATCACCGGTCAGTTGCTGCGCCAGGAGTTCGGATGCCAGCCTCCCCATACTTTTGTGTTCGCGTCCGGCGCGGCGGCGCAACTCGTCAAGGACAGAGGAGTCGAGATCAACAGTAGTCCGTGGCATAGCATCTGATGTTATTAAAGTGGGCACCAGATGTTCCGCTTGCGGCAAAGGCCGTGTATAGGCGGTGCCTGGGTCTCACATCGCGAGACGCCCGATATCAGATGCAAAAGCCCGTTAGCTTGCGGTGCTTTCGCTCTCCAAACCGCTCTCCAGGAGTGTCTTCAGCGTCTCCAGGTCGGCCACGAACTGCTTCTTCATGGTTCGCGCCAGAATTGGATCGCCCAGCTTGAAAAAGCCGGCGGACTCGCCCTCGACCACCTGCGTCACCCTGGTGCTCTCCGGTCCCTCAGATGTGAGCGTGAACTGCATCTCCATATGCATGGGGCCGTTCTTGGCGCGAAATGCGTACAGCCTTGGCGATTCGTAGCCTGTAATCTCGCAATTCATGTCCATGCGTCGCCCGAGAAACTTGGCAGCCTGGCGGTATGTCGTCCCAACCGCCGTCGGCCCGTCCGAAGTCTTTTCAGATTCGATCAGCGGGGACACCCATTCCGGTTGGCGGTCAATGTCCGACGCGTAGTTGAACACCTCCTCAATCGGCCGGTTGATCGTTGTATCCACTTCAACGCGCACCATGTCCTCGACTCCTTTCCCTGCCCTGGTCGGCTTCCGCCGTACGCTCCACAACGGAGGTTAGAGACACCATACACCCGGGTGAGGAAATCATCAATTTAGCCGAGGCACTCACTCCCACGAACGAACACCCGCGGGTCTGTGTTTCGGGACTCGGCCAGCGCGGCTGGTCGCATCAGCAGCCTTCCGTCAGATCTGCCGACGGGGTCCCACCCGCCTCGGCGTAATCGTTGAGGGGTTGCACCCGCATCTGCATCTGCGGCGGCGCGGCATCCGTATTGATGTGAAATGCTCCGTAGTACGGAACGCCATCCGGTGCCGATTCCACCCAGCTGGTGGGAGTGAGGGTGATCGTCGCGGTATAGCTGCTGGAATCGCTCCCATCGGGATCCACGATCGTCTCGTTCACGGTGATCTTCCAGGGGGCACCGTACGGATCGGGACCGCACACCTCACCTGTGTACTGCTGTGTGATCGTCACGTCGCCGTCAATCTCGATGTAGGAGAGCCCCTCGAACTTGAAGCCGGTGGGGCGGCAGGGTGTGAAGGCGGCGGACTCGTCACCATCCAGTGAGCTCTGGAGAATGCCGAGCCAGGCACGGTGCCTGGTCATGAAAGAGACGAACGTGCCAACCTGAGGCGGATTGACCACCCAGCCGGAGATACCGTACTGCGCGCCCTGCGGAGAATCATACACCTGCAGCGTGGAGCTGGACGGACACTCGCTGCCGATGGTCCGCAGCGCCTGGTAGTAGACGCCGGTCGCGAGAGACACGGCCTGGGCGCGGACGGCATTGAGCTTCTTCTGTACAGCCTTCGGGGCAGCAGTCACTTTCTTCATCCAGCTCTCGTAGGTATGCAGGGCGCTGTCCGCGTCCGACACGCCGGCAGTCAACGCTGCCCTGGCCAGAGCCGGCCGGACCTTCGACGTGTACTGTTTCTTGAGCGCTTTGACCTGCCTGGATACCGATCCACTCGCCGGAATCGCTGCCCGAGCCACCTGGATCGGCTGCGCCATTCCCCCTGTTACGAGCGCCACTGTCGCCAGGACAATGACCCGCATCAATCTGCGCGTCACCGATACCCCCTTCACCGTGCGATGAAAACACGCTATCACAGCGCGTCCCGAGCGTCAACGACTCTGCTCCCCTCAAAGCGGGCCGCGGTTTGTGTCACGCGCTCCTACACCGCTGCTATCTGGCGGCCCTGACGCGCACTCTGCAGCAGCAGGTCGATTGCCTTCGCATTGGGCAGCGATTCGTCCGCCGCCACATGCCGCGGCTCGGCCTCCCCACGCACGACATCCTGGATGTGGGCGATGGCGGGACCGAAGGAGGGCTCATCCCCGTTCGGATGCTCGGTCTGCACATCATGGCCGTGATGGATCTCCAGCGTGTCGTGCTCTCCTGGGTGGAAGGCGTTGCTCAGCCAGATCTGCCCCTCGCTTCCCAGCAAGCGGGTAAAGGTATCCTCGGCGCTGTCCAGCGCGCAGGAGAAGAGCAGGCGGCGCTCGCCGGCAAAGTCCAGCACGCCCTCCATGGCGGCATCCACTCCCTCCGGTGCCCAGCGGGCCAGGGCAACGCCGCTCCGAGGGTCGTAATCAAAGAGCATATTGGCATACATGGTCGGGTAGCAGCCCACGTCATAGAGGGACCCTCCGCCCAGACCGGGGTCCAGCCGGATATTGGCGCGATTGCGCAGCTTGAAGGTGAAGGCGGAATGGACCTCCCGGATCTCCCCCACCTGCCCCGACCGGATGATCTCCCATACACGCTCCGTCTGGCGCCGCCACGGAAACACAAACGCCTCCCACAGCGGCCTGGGGCTGGAACGAGCAACCTCCAGCACCGTCTCGGTCTCTTCCACACTCAAGCAGAGCGGCTTCTCACAGAGAACCGCTTTGCCGGCCCGCAGGGCTTTGATGCTCCATTCCGCGTGCAGGCTGTTGGGAAGTGGGTTATAGATCGCATCCACCCGCTCATCGGCGATCAGCGCCTCGTAGCCCTCCAGCGCCCGCTCGATCCCGTTCTCCGCCGCATACTCCTGCGTCCGCGCCAGGTCGCGCCCGGCCACGGCGTACGGAATCCCCTCAGCCCAGCGCAGACCTGGCAGGAAGGACGCACGCGCGATATTCGCCGTACCCAGAATGCCCCACCGAATCGCTCCCTGCTTCATCATCCGCGCACTCCTTGCCGTGCCCGAGCTGATGGCACCCGTCCATTGTGCACTCCACCAAGAAAGGCACTGACTCACCCAGGTCAGCGCTACTCTACCCAGTGCGAAAAACGGGGCGAAAAGGTTATTGACAGAGCCACAACGCCGTGATACGGTGAATGACACCTTAGAGGAGGCACGGAGGAACCCCCAGTCCATCCGCAGGATGAACTGGGGCAGGGCAGTCAGGCAGCTGAATGTTGTCTGGAGTCGTGATGGGGCCCGGCCTGTGTGCGACCGAGCTTCCGTCTCTTCCGGAAGGGAGGGCTATCTCGAGAATCGACGATAGGACCCGTAGATAGACACGCCCTGCCGATTAGTGGCGCTATTCGGCAGGGCAAAGACGGGAACAGGCACGACGAACCGTCGTGTGCCGTGACCACATCTCCCACGCCAATAGTAAACCTATTCAAGGTTCCCGGCAACACGTCTTTCGTGCCTCCTCCCGTTGGTGGGCCGGCTCTCGGCCCTTGTCGTCCACCCTCCGCTCCGGACTTATGAGTCTGGAGCAAGCGACGCCCCACTTGGTCCAACGGGAGGACTTTCATGAAGCTCATTCGGCTGCTCGCTGTAGCCGCAGCACTCGCCTTAGCAAACGTCATCCAGCCGCTGCCTGTCGCCGCAGACCCGCCCGGACCGCAATGCAGTCCCGGACAGGAATTCAATTGTAGGCAGCAGCAGCAAGAAGAGATTCAGCAGGCGCATACCGACGCATCCGGCAAGGTGCGGCCTGACCTCGAGCTCAAGGCGGTCAAGGCCATCAAGGGCATGAAGCGGGTCACCGCGTTGCCCTACGGGGCAGCGGGTACCGGCGCCCCCACCGCGTACAAAGGGAACGGACGCAAGCCCGGCTCCAGGCGGCTGCACGCTCTCACACCCAATAGCGTGGTGGGAGTGCAGTGGCAGCAGATCGGCCCGGCGCCCATCCGGGTGAACCCGGTTTCCAGCGTGGACGGGAAAGGACCGGTCTCCGGGCAAGTTACGGACATCGCCATCGACCCGCGCGGGACAACGGACAGCGTCATTTACACGGCCACGAATGACGGCGGCATCTGGAAGTCCACCGACGGCGGCACGAGCTGGGCCCCGAAGACCGACTTCATGCCGTCGCTGTCCATGGACGCCGTGGCACTCGACCCCACTAATCCTGCGGTCGTGTACGCGGGAACGGGAGACGCGCAGGACGGCGCGGGGCGCTACTGCTGCCTGGGCGCACCAAACCTGAAGGCGATCGGGATCTACAAGTCGATCGACGGCGGTGACACCTGGTCGATCCTGAATCCAGGCACTTTTACTCAACCAACCGGCATCTTCACGGGCAACGGGATATACCGCATCCTGGCGCTGTCCAACAACGTCCTGCTGGCCGCTACCAGTCAGGGGCTGTATCGCTCGGTTGACGGTGGCCAGAACTTCGGCGCCAACGCACCCGCATTCAACGACGGCAATCCCCTGATCGCGGGCGAGACAACAGACGTACGGCTGGATACCAGCGCGGCCGGAACCGTCTACGCGTCCGTCTTCGGCCAGGGAATCTACCGGTCCACGGACAGCGGCCAGACATTCGCGTCCTGGTTTAGCCCACCTGGAGGATTTCCGCTCGGTCGGGTCGCCATCGATCAAGCCGCTCCTCCCAACAACGCGACCGTGTACGTCGCGGCGGAGGACGATACCAGCAACAATTGCAACGCGCGGGTCTATCGATCCACCGACACCGGTGCCAATTTCACGCAACAAGCTGCATCCGGCATCGGCGGCTGCCAGGGCAATTACGATTTCACCCTGGGCGTCGATCCTCAGGACACCACTCGTGTCTATGTCGGCATGGTCGATTTCTGGGGCTCGACCGATAGCGGCGCGAGCTTTAGTAATCTTGGCGACTCCGATAGCCATGACGACAACCACGCGCTTGCCTTCAGTCCCAAGAGCCACTGGACGGCCGCTCCCACCCACCTCTTCATCGGAACCGATGGAGGCCTGTCAGCTGCCGTCAATGGTGGTGCTGCATCGTCCGACTGGACCAACCTGAACGAGGGCGTCGCGACAAGCCTCGTCTTCAACATGGACATGGGGCGCGGCAGCACCGCCAACAACGGCTACACCTACAACGCCGATCAGGACACCGGTCTGCCCTCCCACAAGCCGGCACGCGACAGTGGCAACGACTGGACCCTGGCCACAGGAGGCGACGGCGGCCCGATCGTGGTGGACCCGACTAACGGGGCACACGCCTACGGCGCTTACAATGCGCAGCTCGTGATCACCAACGACGGCGGCAGCTCCTGGTCCACCGCCTCTGCCACCGGGCTTCCCCATAGCGGCTGCTGCGGGCTCGTTTCCCTGCTCGCCATTGACCCCAACAACGGCGCCAACGTCTACGCAACCAACGGGTTGGGCCTGTACCTGAGTACCGACTCGGCAAGCAACTTCACCCTGATGAAGGCCTTCACCCTCGGCCCATCCGTCTTCACCAACCACACGATTGACCGGCTCGCCACGGTGTCCAGCGACTCCAACACGCTCTGGGCTTGCCTCGGAGATGGGACCGTCTGGTCCACGACCAACGCTCTCTCCGGCGCCTCCTCGACCTGGACGTCGCACACCGTCAACGGCGCACCGACGAACGGTTCCGGCGTCCCCTACCCATGCTCCGGGATCGCTATCGATCCCACCAACACACAGATGGTGGTAGTAACCTACCAGGGTTTCAACGGTCGCGCCCAGGCAAATCGCACCAAGCACGTCTTTGAGACCACGGACGGCGGGCAAACCTGGAACGACATCAGCGGGACCGACGGCGGCGACCCAACTCAGAATCTCCCCGATGTGCCGGTCAGTGACGTGGTCATCGACCCCGGAACAACGCCGCATGGGATCATCATTGCCACCGATGCTGCCGTGCTTCGCTCGGGCAACAACGGCGCCACCTGGCAGGTCCTGGGCGCGGGATTCCCCACCGTGCTCGCGTCGAGCTTGCAGATCGACTCCAGTGCGAGTCCCGCGCTACTACGCGTGGGCACGTACGGGCGAAGCAACTTCGAGCTAAAGGCGGGCACCGGGCTTTCGGTCAACTCCAACCTCGCCTTCGGGGTCGTCCCCATCGGCGGGAAGACAACCTCAATCGTCCAGATCTTCAACGTCGGCTCCTCGGACATCCACATGTCCAGCTTCAGCCGTGTCTTTGGCAGCACCGACTTCACCATCATCTCCGGACCACCCCCGCCCGTCACCATCAACCCGGGCGAGGAGATCGACTACACGGTTCAGTTCGCCCCCACCAGCGGAGGGCCAGAGACCGCGCAGTTCCAGATAAAGAGCGACGATCCGAACACGCCGACCTGGACCATTGCCGCCAGCGGTACCGGGGGCGGCCCGGTCATGACGGTCAGCGGCGACCTGAACTTCGGCACCGTCGCGCGCGGTACCACCGCTACCAAGACGGTGACGGTGTACGACTCGGGCTACGCGCCACTGACGATTGATACCGCCGCGTTTGAGAGCGGCAGCGACCCCAGTTTCTCGGTGCTCGGGCCCACAACGCCGCAGACCATCCATCCGGGCGATCAGGTCAGCTTTACCGTTCAGTTCGCTCCACCGGCGACGTCGAACGGAGCACTGCGGACGGGAACCCTGGATGTGGGAGGATACGACGCCCTGTACTCTGCTGTCCGCGTTCCCGTTCAGACGGTGGGGGCAAGCGGCACGCCAGGCGTTCCGGCGGCCACGCTCGGAAGCACCGCGCTGCAGTTCGGCAGCGTGCCAGTAGACGAGAGAACGACGCCGTATTACGCGGATAAGTCGCTGACCATCAGCAATCAGTCCTCCTGTCCGCTCTGCGACCTGCACCTTACGGGGTTGAGCGGTCTTGCCGGCACGGACTTCCAGATAGTGTCTCCGCCAACGCTTCCCGCCACGATCGCGGCCGGTAACAGTCTCACTCTGACCGTGCGCTTCGATCCCACGGCCGGTGGTGATCGGACGGCAACGCTGACCGTGACCACGGACGACCCGGCCAATCCGACCATGACGGTGAGTCTGGACGGGCAGGGCTTGCTGCCGTCGATCAACCCGTCACCGGCCCCGCCTACCGGGCTCATCTTCGGGCCGACCGTCTACGACCCGCAGTGCGGCCCAACGCCGGGTTGTGGAGCGACGCAGAACGAAACCATCACCAATAACGGGCAAGCAGAGCTGATCCTCGACCAGCTCGTCTTTGGCGGCAGCAGCGCGTTCTCGGGGCCCGGGCCCACCAGCCCCCTGACGCGCGTACAGCCGAGCAACAGCTTCCTGGAGGCGGTGACGTTCCATCCCACCGGCGGTCCCGCGCGCAAAGTAACCGGCACCCTGCACGTCGAGGATGATGTGCTCACGGGACCCGTGATCGCCACCAGTCCGGACATCCCGCTGTGCGGAGAGTCGGTAGGACGCGGCATTCGGGTGCTGGTGAAGAATACGAGCGGAGCCATTGTCCCAACGGTGAGCAAGCTCAGCCTGCAGAGCCACGGGCTCACCAAGCCCGTCAACATCAATCTCAGCAACTTGCCGTTGACAACGATCGATCCGCCGACCAGCTGCCAGCGGATCCAGTTCCAGTACGAGAACCAGAACCTGCAAGCGGTCGGCATCGCAACGCAGCCTGGCTCCTACTACACCCTCACAGCGACGGTCGGGAACAGGCACACGAACACGAGCTTCACTCTGAACGTCAACGAGTTCAAACAGATCACGCTCGTGGTGCAATAGGCATCAGCGAGTGATGGCCGGGGGAGACGGATACCCGTCTCCCCCGGCTCTGCGCCGCTGATCTTTTTCACACGGCGAGAATCCTGCCACCAGGACCTGACAGGGTACTATCGCCTTTCTGCTCCACGACTCTCCCGCCGAAATACCACGTGGTACTGGTCAACATCGAGAGACTGCCGGCCGAAGAGTTGCCTTCCGGAGAATTCAGCCGCGACGATACTCTGGACTTCCCATCCCCGCTGCGCCATCTCGTTCAGAGCGGTCTCCAGGTCCGCCGGCTTAACCTGCAACACCTGGTAGTCCATACATTCCGCCCTTCCCATTGCCCCTCCGCTTCCTCCCCATGTCTCCGCTTCTCCTCAGATGTCAGGCACCATCATGGCGCGTGGCGAAGAGGTTGTCAACGTGAGTGTCAGGCTGTTCGTAGCCGTCGTCGATTGGCAGGTCGGGCTGCTGCGCGGCTCGCACCGCCAGCCGGTCGCAGCGCTCATTCTCGGGATTGCCCGCATGTCCCCTGACCCAGATGAACTCGACCTGGTGCTTGTCACATAGCCGCAACAACGCGCCCCATAGGTCCGGATTCAGCGCCGCACCGCTCTTTCGCCTCCATCCATGGGCCTCCCATTGCCGGGGCCAGCCGCCCTGCATCATCCGGACGAGATATTCGGAATCGCTGTAGAGGCTGACCGTGCACGGCTCCTTCAGCGCCTCGAGGGCTGTGATTGCCGCCAGGATTTCCATTCGATTGTTGGTTGTCTTGCGATACCCACCCGAAAGCTCACGTCGATGGTCTCCGAACCGGAGCACCACACCGTACCCTCCCGGTCCTGGATTGCCGATGCACGCTCCATCGGTATAGGCATCGACGTGTCTCAGGCCGGCATCGCTGTGTTCGGCATCTCCTTCCAATTCACCCCTCCTGCAAACAGGTGCCGCACACGATTTTGCCGCATCGGTTTCAGGTGCTCATCCCCCCATATCTCGTGGCTACATCAACTCCATTGGTGTCTATGCTACAGCGCAGATTCGGTGCATGCACCCTCAATGGTGCTGAGTCGTGGAGTTTACTACGCCACCCTCAACCACGTCTCGGGATGCGTTGCCAGAAGCCGCACTGCGGTGCGGCGGCCAATGAAGTTGGCCGAACTACGAAGGATGCGAATTCCTCAGTGCGAGCACACACACTGCGGCACTCGATAGCATCCATATACTGATGCCGGGAGTCGAACCATGCCGGAAAGCGATGCCATTACGCGGGCAGAGATGCCGCGTACGCGGGAAAGCCTGGCTACGAACCTGCGGCAGCTGGGGCTGGAGGCGAGCATGACCGTGCTGGTCCACTCCTCGCTCAGCGCGCTCGGCTGGGTGGCCGGTGGTCCGGTGACCGTGGTCCAGGCGCTGATGGATGTGATTACGCCGGACGGGACGCTGGTCATGCCCACGCACTCCAGCGACAACTCCGAGCCCTCGCATTGGAGGAACCCGCCGGTGCCGCCGGAGTGGTGGCCGATCATCAGGGAGGCAATGCCGGGTTACGATCCGCGCGTCACGCCCACCCGGAGCATGGGCCGCATCGTGGATACCTTCCGGACCTGGCCGGGAGTACGGCGCAGTGACCATCCGGCCATGTCATTCGCCGCCTGGGGCCGGAACGCCGACACCATCGTGAGCGATCACGCCCTCGACTACGGGCTCGGCGAAAACTCTCCCCTGGCCCGGATCTACGACCTCTCCGGCTGGGTCCTGCTGCTGGGTGTCGCCTTCGCCAACAATACCTCCTTTCACCTGGCCGAGTACCGGATCGAGCGACGAACCGAGATCGAGCAGGGCGCGGCAGTGATGGAGGGTGAGCGGAGCGTGTGGCGCGTCTATAAGGACATCGACCTGAACGACGACGTCTTCCCGGAGATCGGAGAGGCGTTCGAGCAGACCGGTCAGGTTGCCCGCGGGCTCGTGGGCTCGGCGCAGGCTCTTCTCTTCCCGCAGCGGCCCGCCGTCGACTTTGCCGCCGAGTGGTTGGCCTGCGCAGCCGGCACTATTTCTACCACCAGCGGCCCTCTCGGCGAAGTAGGTCGATGATCATCCCTTCCCTGATCCCCGTGGCCGCGATGGCCACCTCATCCAGTCCGTAGAACTCCGCGATCGCATCCAGCGCCGCGGCGCCTGCTGCCAGCACCCCTGCGCGTTCGCCGGGGAGGCGATACTCCTTCGCCAGCGCATCAGCCGTCAGCCCCTGCACGATAGTCAGGAGACGGTCCCATTCCGCGGGGGAGAGGATCGTGGGAGGCCCGGGACGGCCCAGCACCGCGGGAAGGACCTTGGCGGTCCCGCCGGCAAAGACCCCTTTTTTTGGAGATGCTGCGGGGAGGGTCTGGAGCTGGGAGCGGACGTGCGCGGCAACATTCACGATCTGCTCGGCGTTGGGCGGGTCGGTCTGGATAAACTTCTCCGTCAGCCGCCTGCTGCCGATGGGCAGCGCTCTGGCCCAATTGGGCACCGTGGCTTCGGCGTCGATCACTTCCCCGCTGCCGCCGCCCAGGTCCACCACCACCGTCTCCAACTCCAGGCTCCGGCCCCCGGTGGCACCGATAAAGGTCAGCTCCGCCTCGCGGTCGCCGCTGATGATATGGGGCTCGATGCCGGTCACCTCCTTGATCCGATCCACGAACTCCTGGCCGTTCTTCGCGTCGCGCATGGCGCTGGTGGCCACCGCCACGATTTCCCCTGCGCCGGCCTCGCGCGCCTTCTTCACGAAATCGGCGATCGCCTCCAGCGCCCGCTTCTGGTTCTCTTCCTGCAGCTCGCCGGTCCTGTCCACCCCCTGACCCAGCGAGGCGTAGACGCCCAGGTCGAGCAGCGTTTCCAGCCGGCCGGCCGCCGGCCGCGCCACCAGCATGCGGACCGTGTTGGAGCCGATGTCCAGCGCTCCCACCGGCGCGTTTCGGTCAGTCACGTCCGGCTCTCGGTCGGGTCCGGCCGGCGGCGCTCAGTTCCTTCGGTGACCGTATAGAGCCACGCCTCAGCCCGGCTCAGGGCTCCGGCCCGCCGCTCCACCCGCTCGGTAGCCTTCCGCTCCCGTCGGATCGCCCTCTCCTGCGCCGATTTGATCTCCCCTTCGCCGCGGGCGATGGCGTCGGCGCGCTTCTCCTGGGCGACAAAGAGGTCAAGCTGCGCCTTGGCCACCCGCTGGCGAGCCTCATCAACCGGGTCGATTTTCTTTGATCGTTTTGCCATGACTCTTCCTAATATGACGCCTTGAACAGGGACTCGACCTCTTCTTCCGCGCCCGGCATCCCCGAGCCGCGGAGCAGCTCCGCCGTCCGGTCCATGTCGTACGGCACCCGCGCCTGCTCCGCCGAACGGCAATCGCCCTCCAGCCGGATCACGGTATAGGCGGCACGCCGGTCCAGGTCCTTGGGATGCCCCACGCTGGACACGTCGGCCAGCAGGATCCCATCCACCGTCCGCAGATAGGGGAGATGGATGTGGCCGAAGGCGAGGATATCGGCATGGACGTCCGCCAGGAAGGGCTTCAGCTTCTTGTCCGACATGTCCGGCCGCAGCTGAGTCTCGATATCCAGTGGGTTGGCGTGA
>JAICWV010000058.1 GCA_025966365.1 Chloroflexota bacterium
CGGTTTCTCCGGCTTGGGCTTTAACACCCGGGCGGTGGAGATCCCGGCTCGATTCACAATCTGCCGGACTCGCTCCCGGGTGATCCCGAACTCCCGTCCCGTCTTCTCTAAGTTCCGCAGCTCCTGGTATCGCTCGATGACGGACTCGGGATCTACACGACGCAGCTTCAGGCCTCGCTGGCTCACTCCAATTACCTCCCACTCGCCGGTCTCTGCTGGACAACCCGAGGATAGGACGTACTCCACTTGACACGCAAATAAGTGGTGTACCTCCAGAATTTGAGAGAGCGGAGGTGGCCCGGAACTCCCCCTGCGCTGTGGTCGGTTATATGACGACAGTCACTCGACTTTCTTGCGGTCAGTGGATGGACGGTGAGAGAAAGCGGTCGGTCATGGCCGCTCTGCCGTTGACCGGCGCGTCGATCAATCCATGCACTCCCAGCCAGTGCGCATAGCGCTTCCACTGTCCCGGATTCAGGTAGCCAATGGTGGGACCGGTGACGACCGCGGAGCGAAGCAGGCGAATGCTGTGCACGATGAGAGAGTGATTCAGTGAGCTATCAGCGGCGTGGAGCGCCCTCCAACCCGCCTGCGGGTGCGCCTCGGCATAGGCATAACCCTGTTGCAGCGCCTGCACCGTTCCGCGTACGAGAGAGGGACGCGCACGGATGGTCCGCTCGGCGCTGATCAGCGTCAGCTCGCAGTAGTTGGGAACGCCCCAGCGCTCCACCCGCAGAACGTTGACAGGGTACCCCTTCATTCGGGCCTGAATGGCCTCCCAGGTCCAGTAGACGCCGACGACCGCGTCCACCTGGCCCGAGAGGAGCGCAGGCAGCAGGTTATAGCCAACGTTCACCATGGTGGCGCGGGCCGGAGAGACGCCGTCAGCACGCATGACGGCTGAGACGATGGCGCGGTCTCCCGGCGTCCCGGCCATGCCGATGCGCTTTCCGGCCAGGTCACGCGGACTCCTGATCCCGCTGCGGCTGAGCGACATGATGGTGTCGAGCGGATGCTGAACGATGCACATCACGGCCTGTACAGGGATACGATGCGCCCGTGCCGCCAGGAGGTCCGTCTCATAGGTGATGCCAAAGTCGGCCGTACCCGCTGCCACCAATTTGATCTGGGCGGTACTGTCGGATGGGACGCGCGGCTTTCCCAGGTCCACGCCGTGGCGGCGCAGATAGCCCCGTGCCATGGCGGTGTAAATACCGGCGTGGTCGGAGTTCGGGTACCAGTCGAGGACCAGGCTGGCGCGCTGCGCGGGCGCACCGGTATGCGATTGTGCGGGAGTGCCGCAGCCAATGACCAGCAGCAGGACGGTGCAGATGGGCAGGAGCGCGCGAGCATGGCGGCTCACTCGTTCCCTCCTCGGAGCACAGCGTCGCCGGCGGAGCGATGCCAGGGGATGAGAATTCTTTCCAGCAGCGTGACCACGCCGAAGAGCGCGATACCCAGGAGGGTAAGCGCCGCAATGGCAGCAAAGAGACCGGCGGCGTCGAACTGCGCCTGCTGTTGCTGCATGAGGTAACCCAGCCCGGAGTATGACCCGGCCCACTCGCCGAACAGCGCGCCGATGACGCTGAAGGTGGCCGCGACCCTGGCACCGGAGAAGAGGTACGGGAGGGCCGCCGGGAGCGAGACCTCGCGAAAGAGTGCGATGGGACCTGCGCCCATGGTGCGCAGCAAACTCACCATCTCCTCATCCACGCTGCGCAGGCCATCCACCGTGTTGACGGTGATGGGGAAGAAGCAGACGAGGCAGACGATCACCAGTTTTGGCAGGATCGAGTACCCAAGTATGAGGGCCAGCACCGGCGCCAGCGCCAGGACGGGAACTGTCTGCGAGCCGACGACGAGCGGATAGACGGCGGCGCGCAGAGGAGGCGAGTAGGCGATGGCGACGGCCAGAGAGACGCCGATTCCCAGTGCCAGTGCCAGTCCGCCGACCGCGATCAGAAGGGTCGGCACGGCATTGCTCAGCAGCAGGTCCCGGTCTACTACTGCCGCGTGCCAGATTTCGGCCGGGGAGGGCAGCACAAAGTCCGGGATGGTTCCCGTGTCAACCACGTGCTGCCACAGGAGCCCTGCCAGCACGAGCAGGAGGGCGGGAAGGGCGTAGCGGGAGGTGCGCCGTATCACGTAGTGCTCCCCTCTCGGAGCTCTTGCAGAACCTGACGCTTCTGGGCGACGAAGCGAGGCGACGTGACCGTGTCGTCGTAGGAGCGGGGACGCTCGACCGGGACACGGTGCTCGCCGATGACCCGCCCGGGCCGGCCGGACAGCACGTAGACATGGTCGGAGAGGTACAGGGCTTCGTCGACGTCGTGCGTGACCAGCAACATCGTCTTGCCGAACTGGGCCTGAATGCCAAGCAGCCAGGACTGCATGTCCATGCGTGTGATGGCATCGAGCGCTCCCAGGGGCTCGTCCAGCAGGAGAATGTCCCGACCGGTGAGGATAGTCCGGAGCAGTGCAGCGCGTTGCCGCATGCCGCCGGAGAGAACCCGTGGATAGGCGGACTCGAATCCCTGCAGGCCGAAGCGCGGAAAGCGACCCAGCGCCTCCGCGCGTGCGTCTTTTCGTGAGATACCGCGCAGCCGCATCCCGACCGTCACATTGTCCAGCACGGTCTTCCAGGGCATCAGGAGGTCCCGCTGGGGCATGAGGGCGGTGCGGCCGATCGGATTCGTGGCCGGTTCGCCGCCGATGAGCACCGCCCCGGTATCCGGGCGCAGCAAGCCGGCCAGGATGTTGAGCAGGGTGGACTTGCCGGAGCCGCTGGGACCGACAATTGAGACGATGCTACCGGTGCCGACGGTGACGGTGATGTCGCGTAGCGCCTCCACGCGCTGCCCACGTTCGCCAAAGCTCTTCGATATGCTGCGCGCTTCCAGCAGGGGAACGGCATGGCTGATCGCAGGCACGGCTCGATCCGGCATCGCTCTCACGGCACCCTCCCCTCTCGTGCCGCGACGTAGGCGGGCCAGAAGGCGTCTTCGGCTGGGGCCGGCAGCGGTCCTTCCCGTCCCCCGCTCGCGAGCCTCAGTCCCTGTTCCGCCGGCACCACGTCGCCGATGCGATAGACCGGAATCTCCTCATCTCCCAGTCCGCGCATCACCTCCGCCACGCGCTCAGCCGTGCAGGTGAGGATTAGCGTGCCTTCGCTGCTGGTTTCGTAGGGGCTGATGTGGAAGAGGTCGCAGATAGCCCGCACCTCGGGCGGCATGCCTATGGCGTCTCGATCCACACGCAGTCCCACGCCGGAGGCCTCGGCGATCTCGTGGAGGCCTCCAAAGAGCCCGCGCTCGGTGGCGTCGTGCATGGACGTCACCCCGCGGTGGCCGGTGCCCACACTCGCCGCGATCCGGGCATCCCGGACCACAGAGAGACCCCAGAAATCGCGCTGTGCCGCCGTGACGGCGCCGGGGCCCAGGTAGCGCTCGAGGAGGTCCGGAAAGGAGACAGCGAGGAGGGCCGCGGTCTCAATGGCCACGCCTTTGGTGATCAGTACGGCGTCTCCGGGTCTGGCCATGGCGGGAGTCACATATGCGTCATCGCTGCCGAAGGCGAGGACTGTCGCGGCGCCGAGCATGGGGAACGCGCAACCCTCGTAGCGGCCGGTGTGTCCGGCGATAATCGCCAGGCCGATCTGGCGGCAGACACGGTCGATCCCCAGCCAGAGCGCTTCCAGGTCGCCGTCGGTCATGGATGGCGGCAGGTTGAGGGTGATGCTGATGTGAGTGGGCGCGAGGCCGGTGGTGGCTGCGTCAGAGGCGACGATCTGAATGGCAAACCAAGCCGCTCGCTCCCAGCCGAGCTCCGGCTGGACATACAGGGGATCGGTGGTGACCGCCATGACCTGCCCGCCACCCAGCTGGATGATGCCGGCGTCCAGGCCGTGCCGCGGGCCGACAAGCACGTCCTGCTGTGCGGCCCCCAGGTGGGGAAAAATCACATCCTTGAAAACGCCGGATGCGATCTTGCCAAACTGCTCGCCGTTGCTCTCTGAAATCAAATGACCGCTCGTCCCTCGGGAGAGCGGTCCTTGAGAGCCTGGATGCGTTCCCTGCGCCGGCATTACCCGGATCAGGTTCGAAGGGTCTGTGGACGGAGCCACACTCTCAGCGCCGGCGCGCTCCCCTAGCTGGCCGAGTCTAGCACGCGGCGAGCGACTCGCTTCAGCAGCCCACAGCGATCGCGGCAATTCGTAGTTACCGCACCTTCATTGCGGTCTGTACCGCAGCGCAGCTTCAATTCATGCACCCTGATGGTTGCCTACCGGCGTCATCGAACCTGCCACCTTCCTCCATGTCCGGGAACACGTGGCCAGAAGCTGCGCTGCGGCGCAGACATCAATGAATGGATGGAACTACGAAGCTACTTGGTCATGAATTGCGAGAACTATGAAGGCTGGTGGAACTGAGTTTCCCAAATGACGAAGAGCGAGGGAGCAGGGGCTCTCGCGGTAGATTGTGAAGCGTAATCAAGGGTGCAGGAAAGCACGTGACGGAATCACCATCCAGCAAGCACGTCGAGGCTCTTACCACACGGGTCGCCTCCGCCGATGCCGAGGTCGAGTTCTGGGACGAGGTCGCGGCCAAGGGGACGCCACTCATCGAGTCCATCGAGAGCGACGACCGGCACGTCCTGGTTACCTTCCTCTGGCGCGGCGACGCGCAGACAGAAAACGTTCTCCTCCTCTCACCCTGGTCCGAAGAGAAACCTGCCGACAACCTGATGGAGCGAGTGCCGGGGACAGACGTCTTCTTTCGGACATACAAAGCCCGGAGTGATGTGCGGGGTTCCTATCAGTTCCGGGTGAACGATCCCCTCCGTCCCTGGTCGGAGATGTCTCCCCAGGAGCTGGACGAGTATTTCCACTCGCTGGTGCCCGATTCGCTGAACCCGGATCGTTTGCGCTGGCCCGCGTTCGGTCCCTATCCGGAGGAAGTGGTCTCGGTAGTAACGCTACCCCATGCACCACCGCAGCCCTGGAGTGAGGAGCGGGAGAATATTCCCAAGGGCACCGTAGAGCACCGGCGGTTTCGGAGCGAGCGTCTGGGAAACGAGCGTGACATCTGGGTCTACCTACCGCCCTCGAAGCCGGAGGGGCTGCTGGTTGTGTTCGACGCATGGTCGTATAACACCGCCATTCCCACGCCCACCATTCTCGATAACCTCATTGCTGCCGGCCGGATCCCACCGCTGGCGGCGGTATTGATCGAGAACGCCGGTGGGAACACGATAGAGGTTGGCGAAACGCGAAGCCGGGAGCTGCCCTGCAACCGGGACTTCGCCGACGTTCTGGCGACAGATTTGGTTCCCTGGGTGCAAGCGGAATACGGGATTCCAGCCAACCGCGAGCTGACGGTGACAGCCGGATCGAGTTATGGCGGCCTTGCTGCCACTTTCGCCGCCTATACCCATCCCGAGGTTTTTTGCCGGGTCCTTTCGCAGTCGGGCTCATTCTGGTGGAAGCCGGGATTCGTCATCGGCCAGGATGCCGCCGCCGAAAGTGATGAGGAGTGGGAGTGGCTGGCGCGGCAATTTGTCAGGTCGGAGACGCTTCCGGTTCGCTTCTACCTGGATGTCGGCATCCTGGAAACGAAAGGCGCGTCCGAGAGCCCCACCCAGGTAATCGTGAACCGGCACATGCGCGACGTCTTGCGGGCGAAGGGCTACCAGGTTCACTATGCCGAATTTGCCGGCGGGCACGACTATGCCTGCTGGCGTGGAACCCTGGCCGACGGGCTCATCGCGCTGTTCGAGTGAAATAGCTCCTTCACGCAGCGCACGTCATCTGCCCCTTCGTTGATCCATTTCGCTACTGCATACGTAGCCATCAGTAGCGGTGGTTCGCCACGCGGATTCGACCTGTCGGTGGAGGTGTGGCCGGGGAGATCAATCGTGGCCGGATTGTGACGTATGAGACCAATTCAGCATCCACAGGTGAGGAGTAGTACGTGAGCCAGGACCTAAACGAAGGCTACGAGCACTCGATGATTGGCTACCTGCAGGGACGTGTATCCCGCGGCCGTCTGTTGGCGACCGTGGGGGCCGGGGCAGTCGCCCTCGCGGTCCCGAACGTGGCAGGGGCACAAGCGACTCCAGAAACGGTGCAGGACATCATCAACATCGCCGATACGGCCGAGCATCTCGCGGTGACCTTGCTCACCGCGGCCGTGAAGAACGCTTCACAGCTTGGTCTGACCGGTGTTTTGCTGGCGGTGGTCCAGGCGGCGCTGGCAGAAGAGCAATATCATGCCGACTTCCTGGAGGCCAACGGCGCCAAGGCGCTGACCGACACTTTTACCGTTCCTGATCCCAAAATCCTGACGGATCAGCAGACCTTTCTCGCCACGGTGGAAGTCGCCGAGACGCTCTTCATTGGAGCCTACATGGCGGCCGTCCGGGAATTCACCGCGCTCAACCAGCCCGCACTGGCCAAGTACGCCTATCAGATCGGGTGTGTTGAGTGCGAGCATCGGGCCGGCGCCCGTGCCGGCGAGGCGCTGACCACCAATCTGGCCAAGGGCGTTCCGCCCAACAACCTGGCCTTTGAGAGCAACGTGGTGGCCACGGTGGGGGATGCCGCCAAGCAGCTGCAGTCGCTGGGCTTCATCGGCGGCACCGGCACGCAAGTGACCTACCCCGGCCGGGCGGCCGCGCTCGCGGCCGCAGCGCCGATTATTAGCTCGGTCATCCAGACCACACCCAACAACTCGACACCGTCCACGCCGACGGCCGCCTACCCGGTCAAGACCAAGATCCACCACAAGCGGCACAGCAAGCGCCACCACCATCACAAGTAGACGGCACGAGTTAGGTCAAGGAGAAACGTACGTGAGCTACGACATGAACGCAGACGAACGGGCGGAGCTGGAATCTGGGCTTTCCCGTCGAGTATCCCGGGCCCGACTGCTGGCCGCCGCCGGTGCCGGGGTTGCCGCTCTCACCCTGCCCCAGATCGCCCACGGGCAGACCACCCCAACCACGGAGTCCACTCAGGACATCATCAACATTGCCGACACCGCCGAGCATCTGGCTGTGACCCTCCTTACCGCGGCTGTCAACAATGCTTCGCAGCTCGGCTTGAGTGCCGGCGGGGGCCTTCTGCTGGCAGTGGTCCAGGCGGCACTGGCCGAGGAGCAGTACCACGCCGACTTCCTGGAGGCGAATGGGGCCAAGACGTTAACCGATACCTTCACGGTTCCGGACCCCAAAATCCTGACCGATCCGACCACCTTCTTCACCACCGTCGAGGCGGCCGAGACGATCTTCGTCGGCGCCTACATGGCCGCCACGCGAGAGTTTTCGACCATGGGCAACGCCACGCTGGCGCAGTACACCTACCAGATCGGCGGGGTTGAGGCGGAACACCGCTTTCTGGCGCGAGCTGCCCTGGCGCTCGGTGGCAACGCCATGGATATCCCGCCAAACAACAAAGCCTTCGAAACCGACGTCGTCTACACGGTGGCCGATGCCGCGACCATGCTCAAGCAGCTTGGTTTCATCGGCGGCAGCGGCACCCAGGTGATGTACCCCGGACGCGCTGCCGCGCTGCAAGCGGCCGGCTCGGTGGGTGCTGCCGTCCAGAATCAGAAACCGTAGGTTCGCGCCTCCTGTTCAAGGTCCGGCCGGCACACGCCGGCCGGGCCCGTTTTCGTCCCGCCGAGGTAGCGTTTGCTCTTTTCATCGCTGATCAGCGCCCTGGCTCTCCTGGGTGCAGTCGTCCTTCACCCCGCCGCAATGCGTCCCCCCGCCTTCCTCCTCTCTTCAACCGACCGCCAGGTCGGGCTCTTCGCCACGCAGCTCGCCGGACGCAGCGTCCAGAGGGCCATGCAATGGGCGCGGCACGCCCCATCTGTCTCGAGCGTGAGGCTAGGCAGGGACGGCCGAACCATCGAGCTGGGGTACAGCGACGGCCGTCAGCTCGTCATCCTTCCTCCCGGCACGGCTCCAGTGCGAGTCTCTCCCTCGCCGCGTGTCCCGTTGGCGAGACAGAGGGCCGATGTGGGTGCGAAGGCGCTCGTCCTCGAACCGTTCGCCGATGAGCTCGGGCTCGGCTCCAGCGCGGGAGATGAAGAGGCACAGGTGCTGACCGATGCCGGCTTCTCCGTTGACGTGCTCCGAAACCAGCAGGTGACGGTGCCGGTGCTGCAGCGGATTCCTCAATACGCCGTCACCTACGTCGACACGCACTCCGGTGTTCTGGACAACGGAGATGCGGTGGTGGTCGCGGGAGAAAGCGATCCCAATCCCTATGCCGACTATTTCCGCGATCACACCTTGAGGCAAGCGACCGTGGCCGGTGATCCGTCCAGGAAGCTCTACAACGCGGTGACGGGCGCCTTCTATGTGGCCCATGCTGAGCCGTTTCGCGCCGGAAGCCTACTGTATCTCAACGGCTGCTCCGTCCTCAGCGCCTCAGGATTCTGGAGCGCCGTTCACGGTCGCGGCCTCGCGGCCATGATCAGCTGGGATGCGCAAGCGCAGGTGACGACCGATGAGTCAGCGGCATCGTATGTCTGGAGCCAGCTGGCCAGGGGACAGAGCGTCGGCCCCGTCGTGAATGAAGCCGTCACCGAGGGGATCGGTGTAAGTCTGGTGGACGGGCAGGTCGCGCATGTGGGATACCGCGGCGCTGGAGACGAGACGCTGGCGGACGCCCTGCATGGGACCGACGCTGTCACCCCAGCGCCCCGTCCCACCGCCATGCCGACGTCGGCTCCCACGCACAAAGGTGCGTGTAAGCGGGGTCATCACCGGTCCCACGGTCGCTGTGTCAAGACTCGGCATCATCATGAGAAGCACTACCCTTCGTACCGGTCCGTTCGATGGTTCCCCCTTCGCATCGCCCCGCTGAACGCGGGGCTCGCGCGCTACCCGAAAGCCCGATGAATCGGGCAACTACGAAGGAATCTGCCCCTGGTCCCCGGCCGCCGTGGCGTCACCGGTCTCGGGCGTATCGGACTCGAGCGATCGGCTGACTTCGTCGCGTAGGCGGCGAATCTCGGCCACGGTGCCGTAGACACGGTCCAGGACGTCCTGGTGCGACTGGATTCCGGCGTGGATGAGCCAGGCGGCGGCATCACTTCGCGTGGAGCGCACGCCGGCCTCGACCAGCGCATCGATGGCGTCCAGGTCGCGGCCATCCACCCGGCAGGTGATGACGTGTCCCCTCCTGGCGGCTGGTTCGCTGCCTCCCATGGATACCAGTACATCGATCACGGTCTGGCGGGCGCGCTCGAGGTCGATGCCAAGACTCTGCAGCACCCCCGCAGCGATTCCCTCGCCCTCGCGGATCAGCCCCAGGAGAAGGTGCTCGGTGCCGATGTAGTGGTGGCCCAGAGATTGCGCCTCGTCCTCGGCCAGCCGCATAGCTCGCCCCGCCTGAGTCGTCGCTTCGACCTCGCTACCCTCGTCCTCGCTGTCACCGGGGACCACGATGGCTGTGATGGCGGCGCGAACATCGTTTGAGTCGGCGGTCATGCGGCCCAACGCGGCCGCGGCAACGCCTTCTGCCTCGTCAATCAGGCCGAGCAACATGTGCTCGGTACCGAGATAGCTGTGGTGGAGACGGCGGGCTTCGGCCTCGGCCAGCTCCATCGCACGTCGTGCTCGCCTCGTCGCCTTACCGCGGACGTGACGCAGAACCGACTTGCCGTGACTACCTTTGCGCATCCGTGCCCCCTTGTATTACGTAACTTGTAATCATAATACGACTTTCAACAATGATGAGCAAGAGAGGTGGTGGCGTCTGTAATCTGCCCGGCGAAGGCGCTACCCGTGAGAGGCTGACAGTGCGTGATGCCGTCGACAGTTCCGGTCCTGACAACGCCCCGACGACCCCCGCAGCGACTACTGGAACCGCGGGCTGGCCACCGAGGCTGCCTCCGCCGTCCGCGACCATGCCTTCCGCGAGCTGTACCTGCCTCGCCCGATCAGCCCGATTCGCACTACCGACGGCGCCTCGATGCGGGTTGCGGGGAAGGTCGGCATGCGGCTGGCGGCACTCGTACCAAGCGTGTGGACGGCTTCGTTCCAAGCACGCCAGAACACCGGTAAGTGAGACGTGAGGCAGATGCAGAGTATTCGCCGTGTAACGGGCCTTATCGAGCGCGAAGTTTTCGGGCTTGTGTGCCCTTTGATTCCGTGATACGGTGACGTGGGGCGGTCCTTGTATCGGGACCGCTCCTCTCTATTTCCTTTTTTCCGCGCCCGCGAGATGCGTTCTCGTGGGCGTTTTCGTTGGAGGTCGACATGAGCGGTTTCTCAGTCGATGAACAGATTTCCGTCCTGCGCCGACATTGCATGAATCTGGCCGGCTATGCGTTCTCGCTTGCCCGGCGTCAGGGGCTGTCTCCCGAGGAGGCGCTTCGGCTCTGGATGGAGCCGGCCATGCAGCGATCGGGCGGCCATCCGCTCGACGCGCGGACGTGGATCGAGCGCAATGCCGCGGCCATGAAGATCTTCCATCGCAACGTGGACATCGCTCGGGACGACGAGACCTGGGTCATGCGCGTCGATGTCGGAGACGAGCTTCCCCCGCTCGAGGCATGGGGCGCGGTGGACTACTGGGCGGCGTGGATGATCGCGCAAGCGAGGGTCGTTGCCGAGAGGCAGGGTCTGAATGCGTCGGGTGGGCTCGAAGGCTCAACACTCACGGTTCGCTTCGAGCCGCGACAGTCCTCTGCCTAGGCCGACTCGTTCTCGGCGATATAATCATCCTCTTCGGCGCGCGCGGTCGGCAGGGTGGAAGGCTCGAGGATCGGGTTTTCCTGCTTGAGGATCACCTTGTCGGTAATCGTCACCGAGCCGATGTCGTTGCGCGACGGGATCTCGTACATGATCTCGAGGAGCGTGTCCTCGACGATACTGCGGAGGCCGCGGGCGCCCGTCTTCTGGGCCAGGGCCTGAACGGCCGTCTGCTCCAGCGCCTCCGCTGTGAACAGTAGATCCACCTTGTCCAGTTCGAAGAACTTCCGGTACTGCTTGATGATCGCGTTCTTCGGCTCCGTCAGGATCCGGATCATGGTGTCCTTATCCAGCGGCTCCAGACCGACGATCACGGGCAGGCGTCCCACGAATTCGGGGATGAGCCCGTACTGCAGAAGGTCTTCCGGGGTGATCTGGCCGGGGAGGGCCACGACGTCATCCGTCTTCGGCGGCATGGCGCGGTAGCCGATGGGCCGGTGTTTGCCGCTGCGCTTCTCGATGATCTGTTCGAGACCCTCGAAGGCGCCGCCGCAGATGAACAGGATATTGGCGGTGTTGATTTGTATGAAATCCTGATGCGGGTGCTTGCGACCGCCCTGCGGCGGCACGTTGGCAACCGTGCCCTCGATGATCTTCAAAAGGGCCTGCTGCACGCCCTCGCCGGAGACATCCCTGGTGATGGAGGGATTGTCCGACTTTCGGGCGATCTTGTCGATCTCGTCGATGTAGACGATGCCCTTCTCGGCGCGGCTGATGTCGAAATCGGCTGACTGGATCAGGCGAAGCAGGATGTTCTCGACATCCTCACCCACGTAGCCGGCCTCGGTCAGGGCCGTGGCGTCCGCAATGCAGAAGGGAACATCCAGAATCTTGGCCAGGGTCTGGGCCAGCAGAGTCTTGCCGCAGCCGGTCGGCCCCACCAACAGGATATTGCTCTTGCCCAGCTCGACGTCGTCGATCTGCATACCGGCGGCAACGCGCTTGTAGTGGTTGTAGACGGCGACAGAGAGAACCTTCTTGGCGCGCTCCTGACCGATGACGTACTGATTGAGCTGCTCCATGATCCGCCGTGGCGACGGAATCTTGCTCAGGGGGAGTCGGGTGGTGGCCGGCTGCGTCTGCTCTTCGGCGATGATCTCCTGGCAGAGATCGATGCACTCATCGCAGATGTACACGCCGCCCGGACCCGCGATCAGCCGGTGCACCTGCTCCTGGCTCTTGCCGCAGAACGAGCAACGGTATTGAACCCGTGCGTTCTTGGATCCCGCCATTGCCAATTAACTCCCTGTCTTCGCCATGGGCATCTCGTCCGCGGTCAGAATGTCGTCCACGAGTCCGTATTCCTTGGCCTGTTCAGCATTGAAGAAGCGGTCCCGGCTGAAGTCTTCCCTGATACGTTCTACAGGTTGCCCAGTATGGTTCGAAAGTATAGCAAAGTTCCGCTCGTGCAGGCGGAGAAGCTCGCGCGCATGGATCTCCACATCCGGCGCGTATCCGCCCAGGTTTTGCATGCCCGCGGGGTGCATGTGGACGGTCGAATTCGGCAGTGCGAACCGCTTGCCCGCCGTTCCACCGGCCAGGATGACCGTGGCCATGCTTCCGCAGAAGCCCATGCACATGGTTACCACGTTGGGGCGAATGTGCTGCATGGTGTCGTAGATCGCCAGACCGGAATAGACAACTCCGCCGGGACTGTTGATGTACATGAACACGTCGCGGTCGGGGTCTTCGCTCTCCAGAAAGAGGAGCTGCGCCGTGGCCAGCGAGGACACGGTGTCGTCGATCGGGGTGGTGATAAAGACGATGCGCTCGCGGAGGAGGCGCGAATATATGTCGTACGCGCGCTCGCCGCGGTTCGACTGCTCGATAACGGTGGGAACTATATAGCGATCCATAACTCTTCCTTCACGTGGCCGCTGTGGGGGTGGGTGCCTCCGAGGCTTCGTCGGCGACGTCTGGGGCTTCGGCCTCGGCGGCGTCGGTTGCGGCATCCGGAACGGACTCGCCGCTGGCGATCTCCACCAGACGCCGGACGGCTCGCTGACGTCGCAGCCTGCTGCGCAGGCCGGAGCGGATATCGGTGTCGTTGCGGATGCGGCGCCGTTCGGCGGAGCCGGTTCGCAAGCCGCGCAGAAGCGCGTCTATCTCCTGGTCCACGTCCCTGTTGCTGATCTCGATGTCCTCGGCGTCGGCGAGAGCTCCCAGGACGAGGGACTGCTTCACGTTTTCGGTCGCTCCCTCGCGGAGCTCATTGCGCATCTCCTCCTCGGTCTTGCCGGTGGCGCTCAAATACAGGTCGAACGCCATGCCCTGCTGCTCGAATGCCTGCTGGAGATCCTTGACCATCCGGTCCAGCTCTTCCTCGATCAGGACCGGGGGAATGTCGACAAAGGTGCGGGACGTCAGAGCGTCGACACTGTCGCGCACCAATTGCTCATTGGCCTGGAGCTGCCGCTCCGCCTCAATGTTGTCCCGCAGCGCCTCGCGTAGCTGGTCCGTTGTCTCGAAGTTGCTCACGCTCTGGACAAAATCGTCGTCCACCTCAGGAAGAACGGTGCGCTTGACCTCCTTGACCAGAGCGCGGAGGAACATTGTCTTGCCGGCCCACTCCTCCCGCGGATAATCCTCGGGAAGTGGGAGCGCGATCTCTTTGATGTCGCCGGGCCGAACTCCCACCATCTCCTCGGAGAGGCCCGGGAAGACCGGATTGGCGGCAGCTTCGTCTTCGGGCGACTGAACAGGAAAGTCGGCCTCTTCCTCGTTGATCACTTCCTCGCCGCCCACCCTGGCCGCCACGTTCATGGTGACGCTATCGCCGAGCTGCGCGGGCCGCAGCACCGGCTCCAGGGTAGCTGCGCGCTCGCGCAGCTCGGTGACCAGGCCCTCGACGTCATCGTCGGAGACCTCGACCGCCGGCGGGGTCACGCTGATGGTGTGGTAATCAGGAAGCTCAACCGCCGGACGGACGGCGACAGTCGCTTCGAAGTGAAACGGCTCGCCGGGATGGAGGTGCTCGTGCCCATCGCCGGACGTATTGATGTCGGCGGTGTCGATGGGCGAGAGGTTCTCCTGATCGATGGCCTTGCGATACCCCCAGCGCACGGCTTCGTCGGTGGCTTCATGCAGAAAGGATTCGGGGCCCAGCATACGCTCGACCACCGGCCGGGGAGCCTTGCCCTTGCGAAACCCCGGAATGTTGACGCGGTGGACCAGCTGCCGGTAGGTGCGGTCGAGCGCGCCATCGACCTCCTCGGGCGTCAGCTCGATGGCGAGCGTGACGCGGCTCTCAGGAAGTCTGGTTACTTCAACGTTCATCGGTTGCCCTACACCCACTCGCCGGCCGGGGCGTGACCGACGCACGATGTCTGGTGGGGATGGAGGGGGTCGAACCCTCACGCCCTGAGGCACATGATCCTAAGTCATGCCTGTCTGCCGATTCCAGCACATCCCCGCTGGATTTTCGGGCTCCACGTCCCATACCGAGAATACCAGATTGATTCCGGGGATTGGCCCGCGTGCTAGCATTTCCGGGTGCCGGCCGGCGTGGCGGAATTGGCAGACGCACGGGACTTAAAATCCCGGGGCCTCGGCCGTGTGGGTTCGAGTCCCACCGCCGGCACCAAGCCGTGTGGAAAGACCCTATGAGCGCCGATTTCCAGGACGAAAACTGCGAGAACTGCCGTTTTTTGACCGCTGAGGACCGCTGCGGCAACGCGCAGTCGGTCTACGTGGGGCGGGAGGTCGTGTACCGCGACGGCGACGAGGTCCTGCAGACAGCGTGGTGCGAGCATTGGCAAGAGCGCGGCTCCGCGTGATTGACGACTTTGTCGGAACGGTGGTAAGATTTCATCAGGTGCAGCGCGCTCGCGCTGCGTTTCTACGTTTTATGGAGGGTGACCGATAGCCAAAGAGCTTCGCGTTAACAACCAGATCCGCGCCCGAGAAGTGCGCGTGATCGACCAGAATGGCCAGCAGCTCGGAATCGTTCCGTTGCCGCGGGCGCTGGATATTGCCAGACAGAGCAGCCTCGACCTCGTCGAGGTCAGCCCCACCACCGTCCCCCCGGTCTGTCGCATTCTCGACTACGGTCGATTCAAATACGATCAGACGCGGAAGGAGCGCGAAGCCCGCAAGGCCCAGAAGACCCAGACCATCAAGGAGATGCGTCTCAAACCGAAAATCGGCGAGCACGACCTGGAGTTCAAAACCCGGCTTATCGAGGGCTTCCTGAAGGAAGGGGATAAGGTCAAGGTCACGGTAAACTTCCGCGGCCGCGAAAATGCCCATCCCGAGCTAGGACGCCAGGTGCTGGAAGAGGTCGTTCGCCGCCTCAACAGCCTGGGCGCGGTCGAGCGGGCACCGCTTCTCGAAGGCCGCTCCATGACCATGATTCTCAGTCCCACGGCGCCAAAGGTGAAACCACCGGTCGCCCCGGCAGCAACGTAAAGAGGAAGCAATGCCCAAGATTAAGACCCACAAGTCCACGGCCAAGCGGATCAAAGTAACCGGGAACGGCAAGATCCTGATGGGCCACGGCTTTCAGAACCACAAGCGCTCCGCCAAGGCGAAGCGCACGCTGCGCAAGCTGGACGACATGACCGAGGTCAGCACCGGCCTGGCCCGTCAGATCCGGCGCCGCGTTCCGGGCCTGAGCCCCAAGAAGCACTAGGAGACGACATGCCACGCGTCAAAGGCGGCCCGCAGACACGGCGGCGCCACAAGAAGATTCTGAAGCTAGCCTCCGGGCACCGCGCCTCGCGCCACAAGCGGTTCCGCTCGGCCAACGAGTCAGTTCTGCACGCGCTGTCCTATGCCTATCGTGACCGGCGCAACCGCAAGCGCGAGATGCGATCTCTCTGGATCACCCGTATCAACGCCGCCGCCCGACAGCACGGACTCTCCTACAGCAAGTTCATGCACCTCCTGCAGGAGAACAACGTGGGCCTGGATCGCAAGATGCTCGCCGACCTCGCCGTGCGCGAGCCGGAGACCTTCGAGCAGATCGTCAGTAGCGTCAAGCCCAGCGCCTGACAAACAGCCACAAGTAGCGATTTTGCGGGCCGGTGAACACGCGTTCATCGGCCCTTTTCTTTTTCGCTTCGCCGGAGCCATCCCTCAGCTATGCCCAAGGACCGTCGCCTAATCATTGTCACCGGGCAGGAAGGCACGGGAAAGACCACGATCGCCACTCCGTACGCCTCCGCAACTACGATTACAGCCGCGCCGGCGCCTACTTTGTCACCGTCTGCGTCCAGGACAAACAGTGTCTGTTGTCTCACGTGGTTGACAACGGTATCGATCTCTCCTCCGCTGGTCAGATCGTTCAGTCCGTCTGGGATAGCCTGCCGAACCGTTTTCCTGGGTTGGAACTGGATGCCCACGTGTTGATGCCGAATCACGTGCACGGCGTGATTGTGTTCCCGGATCGCAACGAGAACGCACCGCTTGGGGAGGTTGTGAGAACCTTCAAGGCAGCATCCACCCGGCTGGTCCGGACGGCGGGAATGCCCGATTTTGCCTGGCAGCGCAGCTTTTACGAGCACGTCATCCGGAGTGAGATCGAATTGGATCGGGTGCGAGAGTATGTCGTCGGGAATCCAGCCAAATGGGGCATGGATCGGGAGAATCCCGAACATCCGGGGACGAGGACATGGAGGGCGCGATAGAATCGCGCCCCTACAATTTCGTGCGTCATCGAGCTCGGTATGCAGAGAATCTCTAGCCCGCAGAATCCGGTGGTGAAACGGCTGCACTCGCTGGAACGCGGGCGGGCGCGGCGCGAGCAGGGAGTGTATGTCGCCGAGGGGGTGCGGCTGATCGGCGAGGCGCTGGCAACAGAGCAGGACGCCGAGGTCGTCTTGTACGATCCGGACGCGCTGTCCAGATCCGAGGCCGGCAGGGCACTGATGGCAGCGCTTCCCGGCTGGGTCCATTCCCTCTATGAGGCAGATGCGCGGGTGCTGGCCGCCGCTGCTCAGACGGACACGCCAGCCGGCATCGTCGCCGCACTTCGCTACCCAACGAACGCACCCCTTCAGTCCCACCGGCAGGACCGGTTGGGGATCATCCTGGACCGGTTGGCTGATCCGGGCAACGCGGGGACGATCCTGCGCACGGCCGCGGCAGCAGGGGCCGGCTACGTGGTGACAACACCGGACACGGTTGACCTGTTCGCGCCCAAGGTCGTGCGGGCCGGCATGGGGGCGCACTTCCTCCTGCCGCTATACCAGTCCATCTCCTGGGACCAGATCGGCGAGGACCTCGTCGGCGTGACTGCAATCGTGGCCGAAATCGAGGGGGACACGTCTGTTTTTGACCTCGACTGGCCGGCCACGGCCGCCCTGATCGTAGGAAGTGAAGCGCATGGACTGTCGGAAGCGGCAAAGAGCCGCGCCGCGGAGGCGGTCTACGTCCCCATGCAGCCTGGAGTAGAATCCCTGAACGCCTCAGTGGTGGCGTCGATCATCATGTATCTCGCCCTCGGCCCCTCCATGGGCGGCCAATAAACCGGCTTCGTTCACTGGAACCGGCGAATTTTCGGGGAATGCGTTACAAATGCGATCCATCCGCGTACTAAGGGGAGAAGACTCAGGGGAGAGGATGGAAGACGCGATCGAATCCCGCGCCTTCACAGGTGGACGTGACCACGAAGCAGATGACGCGCTCCTCGCAGAAGCAGCCAGGACCAACGCGAGTGCCTTCGGGGAGTTATATGAGCGTTATCATGCCCGGGTCTATCGCTACGTCTTCCATCGGGTCGGAAACGCCGCTGACGCGGAGGACATCACCGCAGTGGTCTTTATGAAGGCACTTGAAGCGCTTCCCAGCTTTCAATCGCGCCGCAGCGGATTCGCTCCTTGGCTGTTCCGTATCAGCCGCAATAGCGTGGTAGACCACTACCGCCGTGGCAGGCGGCAAGACCCGATCGAGGACATGGAGCACCAGTCTCCCGACGCCGATCCGCTCCATCACGCCCTTGGCAACGAGCGTCGGTCGGAATTGCATGCCCTCGTTTATGACCTCTCCCCCGATCAGCGGGATGTCATTCTGCTGCGGTTTGCCGCCGATCTCTCCTTTTCGGAAATCGCGACGATCCTCAAAAAGAAAGAGCCGGCCGTGCGCATGCTGCTGCATCGCGGGCTGCGCAAGCTCAAGGCGGTCATGGACGATGCATGACAAAGGACTGGACCCGGACGTTCTGTCCGTGGCTGATACCATTGCCGACCTCAGCCGAGGAGTCGAGCCTGACCCGCGTTCTCGAGCGCGACTCCGTCAAGAGCTGCTGCGGCGCCACCAGGAGCTGTCTGCTGTTAGGACGCAGCGCGCGGTAGATACGCTCATGTCTCGCCTCACGGGACTCAAACGCCTCACGCTGGTGGCGCCGCCGGCCCTTGCGGCCGCATTGATTCTAAGCCTCATGGTCTGGGGACTGCCCATCGCCGGGCACGCACCTACCCAGGCGGCCGTGGCTGCCCGCATCACCAGGGCCCTGGCCCGTACCGCCCCTACCGTGACGGCCTGGCAGGTCACGATCAATCGCAGGCGAGGCGATTCCGATCTGTCGGCCCAGTGCAATCCGAAGCTTACCTCCGGTCAGCGGCTGTACTTCCGCGGCGACCGGGCCTATCTCTGGTCGAGTGGCACCTGGTATCAGATCACCCCCAGCGCCTCGCAGTGCGTCGGTGGCCTGGACTGGGCCTTCGCCACCCTGCCCTCGAGCCTGAGCCACAACCGCTTCGCTCTGCTTCCAGGAAGGACGATAGATGGGCGGCAAACCGACGGCCTCCGCTATGAGATGACCCGGAAAGGGACCCAGTACACATCCACGTTCTGGGTGGATCACGGCACCGGCCTGGTCCTGCTGATCCGGCGCGTCGAGCGGCGGGCAGGGAACGTTGTCGAGCGCGACACTGCGCACTACCACTACACGAGGACGACGTGAGACGGGTACTGCTCGCGGCCGCCTTGTTGACCGCTGCGTCTGTCATTGGCGTGCCCGCGGCCCATGCCGATCCCCCGGCTCCTCCCACCCCGCCGGGCTGCCGGTCCTGCGGAGGCCCGCCCGTTCCTCCCACGCCCGTACCCACTTTGGGGCAGTCGGCGGTTCCCGTCGAGCACGTGGTGAGCGTGGAACTGGCCCCGGTGCACGTGAAGCGCGGCGGCACGACCAGGGCATCCATCACCGCCACCAGCGATGACAGAGTGACACTGGTCGTTCATTACCACCGGGGCAAGCCGGTCACGTATCGCGCCACCATCGGAGCCTCCGGCAAGCTGGTCAAGCGCTGGAAGGTTCCCAGGCACGCTCCGCTGGGCAAAGCCGCGGTCAAAGTCACCGTGGACGGC
>JAICWV010000015.1 GCA_025966365.1 Chloroflexota bacterium
GCCGCACGAACACATGTGCCGGGTGCGTGCTGCCAGCCATAGTGGAACCGTCCTCCATTTTGGTTTGTTCTGCGAGCCGATATGGCAATCTGCCCCAGCGTGGCCGGGCATCCTACCTGTCTCAGCTTCCCGGCCGCCCCTATCCCAGAGCTTCCAGCCGGCCGAGGAAGTACATCCAGCCGTCGAGGTGTTCCTGGCGGCGCTCGCGGCCGGCCTCTGTATCCGGATACGGACCGTGCGTCACCGCCAGAGCAGTCCCTCCGGTGGGTAGAGCGTCGAAATGGGCATCGACGATGGTCTCGGCATCGTGTGGGTCGTGGTCCCAGCGCCAGGTGTAGGTGAGGCGATTGCCGGGTTGGAACTCCGCAAACCGGCCCCGCAGGTGCCAATTCTGCGCCGGCCAGAAGAAGTGATACGAGCCGCCCTGCATCGGATCAACCTCCGCGATTGGCGGCCACCACTGGGTCAGCTGCTCCGGCACCACCCATCGGTCGAAGGCCGCCGCGGCCGCAGTATCTACCAGGACCGCCGTGAGCGAGATCCGATCGGACCGCGTGTCTTGCTGCTCGGGCATGGGTTTGCTCGTTCCCTACGTTGCCGCAGACCCACCTACGCCTCTGTCCAGACGTAGCGGGCGGTCTTGCCCTCGCTGTGACGCTCCGCCAGTCCCTGCTCCACGAGGCGATCGAGGGCGGAGTGGAGGGGCGCCTCATCGATGCCGAGATGACGGGCAAGCGGGACAGGAAGGGCGTAGACGGCGTTGGGGAGGTAGGTTGTCAGGAGGCGGTCGAGCGCCTCGTCGAAGCTGAGCCTGCCGGCGGCGCCAAGGTAGTCGCGGTAACGCTCCATGACCAGCGCATGGTGCATGTCGTCGTCCTCGGTCGAGAACTCTTTGGTCAGCATCAGACGGGTATCCAGTTCCTCCACCGCCTTCTGATAGGCGGCTCGCTGCTCCTTTCCGGTGGGAAAGCCGGCGGCCTTTCTGAGTTCCCCGGTGCTGAGCACCCCACCCGCGGACTCGAGCGTCGAGGCGATGCGATAGGCCGCATCTGAGATCACGCCCAGATCGAACAGCTCGTCGGGCGTGCGCAGCTCGCCGCGCAGCCGCAGGACCGCGGGCAGCAGGTCCCAGTGCACCCACGTGGGTCGCTTGCGGACGATAGCGGTATAGAAGCCGGGTCGCAAGCGGCCAAGATGCCAGCGCCAGGCATAGACATGGCCGGCGGGGCTGTCGTGCTTTGAATCCATCGCCGCGTCCGGGTCACCCATGTAGGCGTGGTAGAGGTTGGGGAGCTCGGGGGAGGCGGGGAAGTGGGTGATGAGTCCCAGCCGCTCAATTAGCGGCACTGCTGCCTCGGGGTCGGGCACCCGGCTGCCCGGGGTTTGCCCCCATCGCTCCAGCCGAGCCGCGTGTTGATGCTCATCCATTCGTCGTACCTCATGCCCATCATCTCCTGCAATGGTGCCATTCTGCGTCAGCATTTGCGAGGAAGGCACGGACCTTGCCGTGCCTGGTCCAGTACAAGGGCAAAGGAGTCACGATATGCTGGATTCAATCGTGCAGCAGTTTCTCGGTGGCCAGGCTCAGAACCTGGACGGAGACACGCTGCATCAGCACGTGCGACATATGGCCGGCAACGCACCGACGCCATCGGTTGTCGGCGCGGTTCAGGGCGCGCTGGGCCAGATGGGGCCGCAGGGCTTCGGACAGAGCGTGCACCACGCTTCTCAGGGGGCGTCGCAGGGCCAGCGGAACGAGCTCGGCTCGATTTTGCTGCACGCGATCGAGCAGGGGGGCGGGAATCCGAAGCAGGCGCTGGCGAAGCACAACGCCGATCCCAACAGTATGCAGGCGTCGGGTCTGGCCGGGCTGGCAACTCAGGCCGCCGAGAATAATCCTCAGGTCCTGGCGTCGCTCCTCGGCGGCCACATTAGCCAGAACTCCAGCTCCGGCGGGGGCGGTGGGATCATGCAGCTGCTCGGAAACCCGATGGTGCAGCAGATCGGCATGCACCTGGCGCAGAACGCCTTCAAATAGAGCGTTCCGCGCCAGGCTCAGTACCTACGCCGGCGTAAACGATGTGGTCGAGTAAACCAGGCGGGTGACTCTCGCCTTCTTGCCGTATGCAGCGACGTAGTCTCCGACTTTGAGTCCGGCCTCGAGGCTGGCGCGATCGCGCGCCGTGAAGATGGCCCTGGGACCGAGGTTCAGCTGCAAGGGGCCGGTGGCCGTGGTGATGGTGATCGTGGTGGCGTTCAGCGCCGTCAGCTGACCGCTCCCCAGTAGCTTGCCCTTTCCCTTTTTGGCGCCGGTGCCGGTTCCGGTGCCGGGTGCTGGTGCAATCAGCGTAGTCGTGGGGTTCGTCGGCAGGATCACCGGAGCGCGGGGCTTCTGCTTGAAGTTGAAGTCGTTGACCAGGTTGCCCAGTTGGGCCACGTTTTCGCGCACGTCGGGCCGCGAGTCCGGGCGGCCGTCGGTAGCCGGATCTAGGCGCTGTCCCTTCATGAAGTCATCCTCGATGAACTTCAGATAGGCATCGTGGCTCAGTGTCTGGTGGTCGATGTACCCCTTGCGGGCATACGGGCTGATGACGATAGAGGGAACGCGCAGGCCGTAGCCGTTGGCATCCACGGCCGGCGGCTTGACGTTATCATAAAAGCCGCCCCAGTCATCCCATGACAGGAAGATGGCGCTGCTCTTCCAGTCCTTGCTCTTCATCACGGCGTTGATGATGCTGGTGACGTAGGACTGTCCCCGACTGACAAGGGCCGGCGGGTGCTCGCTGTCGGCAACCTGCGGCATGACCCAGGAGACGGCGGGGAGCGTGCCCGATTGTGCCTTCGTGAAGAAATTGGTCAGGTTCTGGATATTGCCGGACTGGCCCGTTTCCTGGAGATCGGTGAAGCCCGGCAGCACATTCCAGATATAGGGAACACCTTTGTTATTGGCCCCGAAGCCGGTGGTGGCAGCGCCATCGTCGAGGTAGTAGCCCCAGCTGACGTGGTTCTTGTGCAGCAGATAGGTGATGTCGGTCCAGGCGTAGGGCGTCGTGTGCGTCTTTCCCCAGACCTGAGCCTGCAAGTTGCTGGTGCAGCTCATGGGGTTGGCACTTGACGCGCATTCCGCGCTCCAGCCCGAGACCATGGCCAGGTGCATGGGAAGGCTCCAGGTTGCCACGTTTTCAAACATGTGGTCGTGGAGGACAAAGTCCCTGGCGTAGGTCCAGTAGTTGGGGATGTCGCTCTGGGTGTGATAGCCCATGACCTGAGCGCCCTTGGCATTGGCGGCCTGCACGCAGGCCGGGTTGGTGGGGTCGGTGCAGCCCTTCTTGCCGAACTCGGCCTCCTTGACGAAGCCGTCCATCCGGCCGCTGTCGATGTCGGCAGTCGCCGCCGCCGCCAGGTGGGGGCCACCGCCGTTGCGGTCGTTGTGATCCACGAACGGCTTGACGCAGCCGCCATTGACCGGATCGGGGACACACGAAGTGGGCTGGCCGTTCTGCATTGGAATCCCATCGGCGCCCGGGTAGGTGCCGAAGTAGGTATCGAAGGAGCGATTCTCCTGCATGATGACGATTACGTGCTTGATCTTGTGGATGCCGCTGGCGGCTTTGAGCGCCGGATCACCGCTCTGCGCGTACGGACTGCTCGCCTGGGTGTAGCCAATTCCGGCAATTGCACTCAGAACCACCGCCACGGCGGCGAGAAACGTGACCAGAAATCTCATATGTGCCCTTCCTCTCCACGACAACTACTACGAGGGTAGAAGGCACCTCTTAGCACGCGGTTTCTTCGGCCTTAAAGGTTGCTTAACAATGCTGAACGATAGTGTTCACATACGGGGCAGCGAGGCTGAGCGCCGGTCAAGACGGCGCTGCGGGAGAGTAGTACAGCCTCTCGCCGATGAGGCGAAAGCCGAGGTTCTGGTAGAGGATCCTGGCGGGTTGTCCGGCGGCGGTAAGCCAGGCGACACGGGCGCCGGAGGCGAAGGCGTCTTCCAGCATGACGCTGGTCAGGGTGGCGGCTACGCCTCGACGGCGGGCTGAGGGCGTGGTGGCAACGCGCGTGATCTCGGCCACGCCGTCGAGGACGGAGATGAATCCGGTTCCGGCCGGCTTGCCGGCCAGCGTTGCCAGGGCGTGTGATCGTCCGCCTGACTGCTGCGTCTCTGACCGGAGCCTGGCAATCTTATCCGATGATTCCGCGTAGGACCTCTCCAGGAGGACCTCGGTAAAGATGCGCAGATAGGCGGAAAACGCGTCGTCCCCATCGTCCTGCCGCAGGAAGCGCACTTCCACGTCGCCGCGCCGGGAGGGCGTGAAGTCGGCGGGATCGAGCACCAGCAGCGGCTCGCGCTCGGCCACGGCGAGCCCTTCAGATTCCAGCAGCTCGGGCAGCTCCGGAAAGAGCAGAGTATTGAACTCGATGGAGAGGGGCTGGCCGCGCTCTCGAAAGAGATCCTTCAGGTCGCGTAGGCCGACAACGACCTCGGCTTCGTCTGGAAGAGGCGCGATCGGCTGCGCATACTGAAAGCCGAGGGCGTGGGGATCGGCATGAAGGTAGGCTTCAAAGGGCCCGACCCGATGCACCTCACCACCAGCACGAGCGACCGCTTCGCGCAGGGCGTCGCCTGGCTCGAGCAGCCGCAGGAGATCTTCATCGCCCACATACTCACCAGACATGTCCCCAGCGTAGTCGACTCTGTGGCCGATCCATCGCCACCCGTATGATGGCAGCATGAACGCGCTCCGATCATTTGCCCTGTCACTTCTGGCTTCAGAGCGCTGAAACGTGTTCGGCCCCGTTCTTCAGGGTGAGAGGATCAGCCTGGAGCCGCCGCGCCCCGAGGATTCGGCCGCGCGTATCCGCTGGTTTGCCGACCATATCGTGGCCCGGTATTACACCTCGCCCGGCGTCCCGCTGCAGGGTGCGGACGTTGCCTCGGCGGACCGTGCGGCGCGAGACGAATCGTTAGTTCTGTGGCGGATCGCGCTTGACGGACGGTCGATTGGGACGTCTTTTCTCCTGGGTATCGACTATGTCAGCCGTCACGCTATGAGCAGCATGATGATCGGCGAGCGTTCCATGTGGGGACACGGTTATGCCACCGAGGTGGTGCGCCTCAGAACCGCGTTCGCATTCAATGAACTGGGTCTGGAGCGGCTGGAGTCGTCAAGCTTTGCGGCGAACGTGGGTATGCATCGTGCCCTGGAACGGTCCGGGTATCGCCCCATCGCGCATCGCACGCGGCAGTACTTCGTGGACGGCCGCTGGCACGATGAGATTGTCTTCGAGCTACTTCGCCGGGACTGGCTTTCATCTCAGTCCAGCAGTCTGGTCCGTAACCGCTCCATGTCCTCCGGCTCCACGCCGGCCCAGCGCACGTAGTTCTCGATGCTGCCGTGGCGCGCTTCCAGGCCGCGGATGACCGCGTCCATGACCTCCCCTTTCGGCGCGTAGCTGACGGACAGGCGGTGCCGCTGCTCCCTTTCCTTGGGCGTGGGAGCGCTTTCGACCCACGCGCGATCCTTGTCCCGCATCAGTTCCTCTGTCAGCGCGTAGTCCTGGTCAACCACCTCGGTAGGGACGCCGGCGAGGCGCAGAATCAGGGCCGAGGTGAGGCCGGTGCGGTCTTTGCCGCCATGACAGTGAAAGAGGACCGGCCCCTCCGGCGCGCGGGCGATGGCGGTGAGGATGGCGGCGACACCCGCCCGATCGCGCTGCAGCATATGCAGATAGCCGTCGGACATGGAGAGCCCCTCCGGCGTGTCCGGCTGCGACTCGTCCACGAAGGGGATGTGTTGGTACAGGATCGTCGGGTGATCGGCAAAGGGCGACGGGTACTCGGCGAGCTCGCCGGTCCCGCGCACGTCGATGATGGTTCCGACTCCGCTATTCAGGAGCGACTGGCGCCCTGCCTCGGTGAGGTCGTAGGGGTTATCCGACCGAAGGATCCGGCCCCACTGGGTCTCGCGCCCGTCCGCGGTTGGGTACCCGCCGAGGTCGCGGGCGTTGGGGCAGCCTTCCCATTTCAGAAGTCGGCGCTCGTGAATGGCCATGATCCCTTACTCCGCCGGCCCGGCGACCTGCATCTGCGGACCGGTCGCCGGGCCGACCCAGATGGTCTGGATGTTGGTGAACTCATGGATTCCAAAGGTGGAAAGCTCGCGCCCGAAGCCGCTGCGCTTGACGCCCCCGAAGGGGAGGCGCGGATCGGAGAAGACCATGCCGTTGATAAACACGCTTCCCGATTCAATCTGGCGCGCGATCTTCACGCCTGCCTCGCCGTCACCGGTCCAGAGGTCGGCGCCAAGGCCGTATTGGGTGTCGTTGGCCATCTCCACGGCCTGGTCTGCATCGCGGACCCGGAAGATGGGAGCCACCGGCCCGAAGGTCTCCTCGGTGAAGACCGGCATCTGGGTGGTGACGTCCGTCAGGACGGTGGGCTGATAGAAGAAGCCGGGCCCCTCGGTCGGGGCGCCGCCGGTCAGCACCCTGGCGCCCATCGCCTCAGACTCTCGCACCTGTCGCTCCAGATTCTCACGCAGATCTTCCCGTGCCAGAGGGCCGATCTGGGTGGTGGGATCTCTGGGGTTTCCCACCCTGAGCCGGGAGACCGCCTCCACGAACCGGTGCTCGAACTCGTCGGCCACGGCATCGACCACCAGAAATCGCTTGGCTGCGATGCAGCTCTGGCCGGTGTTCTGGAAGCGGGACTTGACGGCAAATTCGACCGCGCCGCCGAGATCGGCATCTTCCAGGACGATAAAAGGATCGGAGCCTCCGAGCTCCATGACGCTCTTCTTGAGGGCCGCACCCGCCGCACCGGCCACGGCGCTTCCCGCGCGCGGACTGCCCGTGAGAGTAACTGCGGCGATGCGCGAGTCGGCGATGACACGCGCGGCATCCTCATTGCTGAGGAAGAGGTTGGTCACCAGGCCGTCGGGGAAGTCGCAGGCGCGGAAAATCTCCTCCACGGCCAGGGCGCTCTGCGGGCAGTTGGGGGAGTGCTTGACCACGGCGCCGTTTCCGGCCATGAGACCCGGGATGGCAAAGCGGAGGACCTGCCAGACCGGATAATTCCAGGGCATGACGGCGAAGACCACCCCCAGCGGCTCGAAGGCGATGATGCTCTTCCTCGCGTTGGTCGATACGGGCACATCGTCCAGAAATTCTCCGGCGCGGCCGGCATAGAACTCGGCGGTCCAGGCTGCTTTCTCGATCTCGCCCTCGGACTCGGCAATCGGCTTCCCCATCTCATCGGTGATCAAGCCGGCCAGATGGTCTTTATTAGTCCGAAGATAGGCCGCCACCTGCCGCATGGGCTCGGACCGCTCCTCCACGGAGCAGGTGCGCCAGGTGGTGAAGGCGACGCGAGCGCGGTCCAGCGCCGCGCCGATTTCATCCGGTCTCGCCTCCGGGAAGCTCGCCATTCGCTGTCCGGTCGCGGGGTTGATTGATTCGTATGCCATGCCGTCTCCCTCCCTCTCAGCATAGTGCGAGCGATGGCCCCACTACGCCGGTGGCGGAATAGAGGGCTCGGAGGTGCTGCGGGTGGCGCCGATGGAGGCGGCCATGATCAGGATGATAGCCGCAACAGCGCGCAGGCTGAGGACCTGGCGAAGGAGGATGAGCCCCACCACTGCTCCCACGGCGGGCTCGCTGCTCATCAGGACCCCAAACAACCGGGTGGAGATGGTCCGGAGGGCCTCCATCTCCAGCGAGTACGGGATCACGGCCGAGAGGAGGCCGACGCCCAGACCGATGAGGAGGACGCGGCCATCGAACAGTCGCGGTCCGGCGGTAACCAGGCCCACCGGCAGGAGAGCGAGGCTACCGGCCAGCAGCGCGATCGCCAGGCCGTTCCCGCCGGTAAATGCTCGGCCCACGCGTGCGCTGAAGAGGATATAGAGCGCCCAGAAGATCCCGGCCATCAGGGCCAGCAACAGGCCGACCGGGTCGATGGAGTGTCCGCCCAGCGGCGTGAGCAGGAGGACACCGGTGGCAGCGAAGCCGACCCACAGGAGATCGAGTGGTCGCCGCGAGCCGAGCACGGCCAGTGTCAGGGGGCCGAGGAATTCCAGCGTCACGGCGATTCCCAGCGGGATCCGGTTCAGCGCCGAGTAGAAGGAGAGATTCATGGCCGCCGTGGTCAGGCCGAAGAGGATGGCGTCACGATAGGCGTGACGGCCGTACTGTCCGGGGCGCGGCCGCCACAATCCGAGAAGGATGATGGCACCGAAGCCGACACGCAATAACGTCGCCCCTGCCGGACCGACGGAGGTAAAGATGTGGGTGGCGATCGCCGAGCCCGACTGGACAGAGACGACGGCGCCCATGACACGGACAACGGACGGCACGCGTTGAGACACGCAACCAGTATGGGCGTTCTCACCGGTCCGCCCGCGTCAGGCGAGACGCGCTTGGAGCCTGCTAGGTGTTGTTGGGCGTTCCCGCGCCGCTGGCGCCGAGAGTCGCAGGCGTGTCGGGATTGCCCGCGTTGGCGTTCAGCTCCACAGCGGCGGCCAGGCCCCCCTCAATCTCTTCGAGGAGTGAATTGTGCTTCAGCTTCTCGTCCTCGGGGCCCCCATCGGTCAGCTCATGGTCTTCGTTGGTCTCGCGACGCTCGACCTGCTGGTCGGCCATGTTCTCGTTCACGGTGGCATCCTCCTCACTGCTTCGCAGTGCGTGTGCCAGGGAGTGCAACAATCATGCCGCCCGCCGTGGCGTAAGGGACCACCGTCCAACCCCCCCGGTCGGTACCCACTCATGGCGCATCTTGACGCGGTCCGTAATTGTGCGTATCCTGTGGGCTACCGGACGGTGTCCTGATGCAATCCAACGTCGAGCATTACCAGGCGCTCGCGCGTGTCTACCGCCTCTTCTACCACGACTACGAAGGGACAATGCGTGAGGAAGGGGCGTGGTTGGCTGCGCTGCTCCACCGCTTGGGGGCACGGACGGTGCTGGACGCGTGCTGTGGTATCGGCCGCCAGGCGATTCCCCTGGCAGAGGCTGGATTCCTGGTGGTTGCAGCCGATCCCTGTGGTGCCATGCTGGCCGAGGCGAAGCGCCTCTCGGGGGAACGTGACCTCTCCATCGCCTGGCTTCTCTCCGACTTTGAGGGCCTTTCAACGACACTTTCAGGGCAATTCGATGCCGTGATCGCACTTGGCAATGGGCTCTGTCACTGCCCGACGCGTGACGCGGTAGGGCGCGCTCTGGCCGCCCTCCGCCGCTTCAATGCGCCTGCCGGCGCGTGTGTGGTCGGAATCAAGGACTTTGACCGTCTCCGCGGGGCATCCAGACAGTCCCACGCCTACGGCCGGTGCGAGGAGGAGGGCATGACCAGCGACCTGACCCAGACCTGGGACGTTCAGGAGCCGCAGCTCATCTGCCGTACCGTCCTGCGCCGGAGGGACAGCGCCTCGGGGCGCGTGCAGTCGGAGGTTCGGGCCGAAACCAGGGAATACATGCTGGGAAGTGCCGAGCTACGGGAGGTCGCGGCTGAAGTGGGGTTCCGCTCAGTCGAGCCTCTGGCGCATCCGGGCGAAGCAGTCTATCTGCTCCGCCCCTGATCAGGAGTGGGTGGCATCGTGCAGGTAGAGGCGCTGAAATTCCTCTTCTGCCTTTCGATAGATCTGTGGCCGGTGTTGTTTCCACTCCGTCAGCTTCCCCAGGACGATGGTTTGCTCCCGTCTCAGGTGGGCGCGCACACCTTCCTCGGCCGAGTCGAGATCAACCGTTTGCATGTTGAGAAGGAGCGCGCGCAGGCGATGCATCTCCGCCAGGATGGCGTGGTACACCGCCTCGTTCTTCTTCTCGTCGGTCGAAGTCATCATTGCCCCCAGACTCCATCGTATCGGGTATGATGGCGGGTCCAACTTTTCCCAGCAGAGGTAACCTGTGCGCAATCCGATTTCACCCGTCCCGGCGCTGCTTGTCGCCACACTGGCTGCGGCCGCCTGCACCGGCAGCGTCCTGGCGGCGACTCATCCGGTCGGCGCCGCCACGTTTATCCTGAAGCGCTCCGACGTGCCGGCAAGCTTCAATGCCAAAACCGACTATGTGCGTCCAGTTTCATTTGCGGACGCCCTGACCCGCTACAGCGTCAAGGCAGCCACGCTGACCAAGAAGGGCCTCGTAAACGGCTACGAGTCGGGGTTCACTCGCCGCTACAACGGAAAGAGCACGGCGCCAGGTTTCTACGGTGTGGCCGATAACGTGACCCAGTTCAAGTCCACCTCCGGCGCTCACTGGTTCTTCCAGCACATGAAACGGGCAGGGTACGGGACGCTGTCGACGGCTGTTCCGTCGATTGGGGATGAGGTCGTCGCCATCCATACCGGAACGGAGCATGGCTCTCGGATTGCCGACATCACGTTCCGGCACGGCGATTTTGTGGTCAGCGTGAGTACATCCTATATCGGTAAGTCCGATCCTCTGCCCAAAGCGGTCCACTTCGCCAAACTCATCGATCATCGTTTGACGGCGCATTCCGAGTAGAGGTACGCATCTTGCCGGTTCGTGGACCAAAGGAGGAGTCATGAGCCAGCACGATCAGAACACCTCCCCCGGATACCCGGGATCGGACGCGCCGCAGCCCGAGCAGACGCAAGACACGCACCAGAGCGTGGGTGAGAAGATACGCGAGTTTGTGAGCGGGGTCTTCGGGGGGACGACCGAAGAAACGGCAGAGAACGCGCCGGAGCTTCTCGATGCTGGCGTCGATCCGGAAGAGCGGCGTGATTTAGGTCTCGGGGTCGCGGACGTGGAAGAGGATCCCTACCAGGGCAGCGCGGGCTCGAAGGCGCTCGATATGATCAGCGATGAGATTCCGGGGCGAGACGCTCCACCGGACTCGGCGCTCTACCCGCTCGACGAAAACGACGACTCGGCCAGTGTTCCAGCGGATTAACGGTCAGGACGGGACGGAAACCTGGCTCTCCAGCCAGGCGATGTAATCCGAATGCCCGGCAACAACGGGCACAGCCAGGATCTCGGGCACATCGTAGGGGTGGTTCTCGCGGATCACCTCTTGTAGGCCCGTGTAGGCCCGCTCGGTGGTCTTGATCAGGCAGAGCCACTCTTCAGCCGTCTCGATTGCTCCCTCCCACCAGTAGGTGCTCCGCAGCGGTCCCAGCACCTGAACGCAGGCTGCCAGGCGGCGTTCGACCAGCACGCGCGCGATCGTCTCCGCTGCCTCCCTGGAATCCACCGTGGTGAAGACCTGAATGGCGTCGGTCATGCGCCCTCGATCTGGATCACGAGTCCTTCGTTGGGTCGGAGGACGAGCGGATCCAGGCCGTCCACCGACTCCCGATCGAGGTGCGTTGAGAGGACCTGACCGGGCTTCGTGCCGGGGAGCAGGACCGTCCGCGGGTCCGAGGTCAGATTGAGCGCGATTAGCCAGGATTCGCCGTCCGCCTCACGTTCGTACACAACTGTTCCGTCTTCACTCTCACGGGGACGATATGCACCCAGCGCCAGAGCCGGAGAGGAGCGCCGCAGCGATAGGAGCCGGGCGGTGAGGGTGAGCATGGATCGGGGATCGTTCCGCTCGACCTCGACGTTCACGCGATCGGCATCGGCTGATACCGGCAGCCAGGGCTCGACGTTCGGCGGGCAAAAGCCGGCGTGGGGGCCGCTGGTCCACTGCATGGGCGTCCGCTCCGCATCGCGCCCCTGTCCCGGCACGCCGTGGCCGGCCGGGTCCTGGAGTTTCTCTACCGGAATGGGCACATCCTGCATGCCGAGCTCGTCGCCGTAGTACAGGGTCGGCGTTCCGCGCAATGTCAGCAACAGCATGGTCGCCACCCGCGCCTGCTCCGTGCCGAGACGCGAGGCCAGGCGGGATACGTCATGGTTTCCCAGAACGTAGTTGGGCCAGGCGTCCGGCTGGATCGCACCTTCCACGCTGTCGACGACGGTCCGAACAGTCTCCGAGGTCCAGGGGCCGAAGAGGAGCCCGAAGTTAAAGGGCATATGGATCTCGTCCAGATCGGATCCGTAGTAGGATGCCCAGACCGGCCAGTCGAAGATGTGGATCTCGGCCACCGCCATGCGCGGCGACTGCTCGCTGTATTCGTCGAGCACGGAGCGCAGTCGCCGGAAGGTGGCGTGGATATCCTCGTGCCCCTTGTCGTGGGGATGGAGGAAGGCGTCATACTCATCCGGGGCGCCCGTGTGTGCGGGATTCGGTGGATTATTCCGCATGGCCGGGTCTTTCATGATGAGGTGGGCGGCGTCGATGCGGAAGCCGTCCACGCCACGCTCCATCCAGAAGCGCAGCACATCGAACATGGCCGCTTCCACCTCGGGATTGCGCCAGTTCAGGTCGGGCTGCTCCTTCAGGAAGGAGTGAAGGTAGTACTGGCCGGTTTGCTCGTCCCGCTCCCAGGCGCCGCCGCCGAAGATGCTCTGCCAGTTGTTGGGCGGCGAGCCGTCCGGCCCGGCGTCGGCCCAGACGTACCAGTCGCGGCGGGGATTATCGCGCGAGGAGCGCGACTCGACGAACCAGGGGTGGCGATCCGAGGTGTGGTTGATCACGTAGTCGATGATGATCTTCATGCCGCGCCCGTGCAGCGCCGCAGTCAGGGCGTCGAAGTCGGCCAGCGACCCGAACTGGGGATCGACGTCAACGTAGTTGGAGACGTCGTAGCCGAAGTCGGCCATGGGGGATGGGAAGAAGGGCGAGAGCCAGACCGCGTCCACGCGCAGCACGTCGTGCAGGTAGCCGACCTTCTCGGTGATCCCGGCGATATTGCCGATGCCGTCGCCATCAGTATCCAGATAGCTTCGCGGGTAGATCTGGTACACCACGCCACTCTGCCACCACAGCGGTTGCGTCATCACTTCCTCCAGCCGCGATTTGTGGGCCACGCTCAACATGGTAGTAGCTGATAGCGTGAAAGGAGGTGCCGGGCATGGAAGATCTTCGCGTGTCGAGCTGGAACGAGCTGACCGAAGCGCTCTTCGCCGGCTCATGGCAGCCGGACATCGAGCGGTTCCGCTCCCCATTTGTGTTCCGGGGCATGACCTGCGCCCGATACGACCTGACCACCAGTCTGGCGCGCAGCACGGGGCCGCGCCAGCTGGAAGACCACATCCTTCGGGCGTTCCGGAAGTACGCCTACGCGCCGGCGCTCGACTCCTACTCGGTCTGGCAGTGGCTGGCCCTGGCACAGCATCACGGGCTCAGTACTCGCCTGCTGGACTGGACGTACTCGCCGCTGGTTGCCATGCACTTTGTCACCGAAGGGCCGGAGCACCTGGACGAGGACGGTGTGATCTGGGCGGTGGACCATACCAAAACCAACGCACTGCTCCCGTCCAGCCTCAGCGCGCTCCTGGAGGACGAAGGGACGGCGGTCTTCACCGCCGATATGTTGAGCCGGGCGGCGCAGTCGTTGCGTGCCTTTGACGCGCTCTCCCGTGAGCCGTTCGTGGCCTTCTTCGAGCCGCCGTCACTGGACGAGCGGATCATCAACCAGTACGCGCTCTTCTCATTGGTCTCCGACCCGCAAGTGCGGCTGGACGAGTGGCTGTCGAAGCATCCGGATGTGTACCGGCGCATCATCGTGCCCAGGGAGCTCAAGCCGGAGGTCCGCGACCGTCTGGACAACTCCAACATCACCGAGCGCGTGCTCTATCCGGGTCTGGATGGGCTCACCCGCTGGCTGAATCGCTACTACTCTCCGAGGTTGAAGACGGTTGAGCGGCATCACGGTCAGCTTCCGGCCGACCCGGCAGGGAGTCGATGATACCCACCACCTGAAACCACTCCGGCTCCGGCGCGGGATTGCGCTCGATGCGCATCCCAGCGCGGCGCATGACCGCCATCGAGGCCTCGTTGTCATAGCTGGTCTGGGCGATGATGCGATCAAGGTTCCAGGCGCTGAAGCCGTAGTCGATCAGGGCGCGGACCGTTTCCGTGGCGTAGCCCTGCCGGCGAACGTCAGGGGCCAGGGCATAGAAGAGTCCCACCTGTGGGACGTTGTGCGCGCGGCGAGCAGGTGGGATATCGGCGAAGGAGGGCAGCAGGCCGAACGGTCCCATGGCCGGAACGAGCCCGCAGGAGCCGATGACCGTGTCGTCCGCTCGGCGGACAATGGCCCGGTCGCCGTAGGGCGGCTGGAAAAGAGCGGCGAGCTGCTCGGCGTTGTCGATGCTCCAGCGCAGCCAGGCAGCCCGCTCCTCTCTCGTCGCTGGGGCGTAATCGAGGAGGGCGGCATGGATGGCGTCGAGGTCGGAGGAGATGAATGGCCGGATCACCAGCCTGTCTGTGACCAGCGGCGGCATGGCGGTGGGTGAATTGGACATGATGACCTGCCATTATCCACGGCTGCCGTGCGCTAACGGCATCAACCCGTCACTGCGTCCATGTCTGTATGGGAATTGGACGAGGTGTACTCGGGCCCAATGCACGCCCGACACGCCATCGCCTCAAATGTGGTGCCGATTCGCAACCACCTCAAATATGGGGCCACTTACAACTGCCGGTAGAAGCGTCGGGCCGATTTGCAATCGGCCGCCACATTTCAGGTGGTTGCAAGTCGGCCGCCACGTTTCAGGTGGTTGCCCGTCTGCCCTGCGTTTGAGGTGCGGCAGACAGGAACAGGGCCTATGGCCCACTACCCCGGTGACTCATTCCCCTGTACGGCGGCGTCGCTCCGGCTCCAGACTGAATGTGCGAGTCGCTTACTCCGCGCGCCGCGGTGCGCAAGCGCCGTGGCGCGCCCTCCCCCTGTCGGTGCGGTAGGATGAGGCCGCAGTGATGAACGGTCTCATCCGCATCCGTCCTGATGTTCGCGATGCCACCGACCGCGGCCAGCCGGTGGTGGCACTGGAGAGCACCCTCTTCGTCCACGGCCTGCCTCCCCCGATGAACCTGGAGGTGGCCACCGAAATCGAGCGCATCGTGCGGGACGAGGGCGGCGTGCCCGCAACCATCGGACTGTTCCGCGGACAGATCGTGGTCGGCCTGACCTCCAAGGAGATCGAGCAGCTAAGCACGGGGGCGGACGTGCCCAAGGTGAGCGTGCGCGACCTGCCTATTGCCCTCGCCCGCGGCTCCGACGGGGCAACCACGGTGGCCAGCACCTCGGTCCTGGCCGTTCGCGCCGGCATTCCCATCTTCGCCACCGGTGGGCTCGGCGGCGTCCACCGTGGCGCGGCCGACAGCTGGGACGAGTCGGCCGATCTGGTGACGCTCAGCCGCACGCCGATTACCGTCGTCTGCGCCGGTGTCAAATCGATCCTCGACGTCGCCGCGACCCTGGAACGGCTGGAGTCTCTTTCTGTCTCCGTTGTGGGATTTCGGACCAGTCGCTTTCCCGGCTTCTATCTGGCCGATTCCGGGTTCGATCTTGACTGGTCGGTCTCCAACGAGGAGGAGGTGGCGGCGATCATGGCAGTGCGGGTGGCGCTGGCAGCGGAGAGCGCGCTGGTGGTGGCCAATCCCATTCCGGCAGAGAAGGAGCTGGACCGGGGTCTGCACGACCGGGTTCTTGAAGAAGCGCTGGCGGCCGCGTCACGTACCGGAATATCCGGCAAGGCGGTGACTCCCTTCGTCCTCGACCACTTTCACCGCGCCACCGAGGACCGCAGCCTGCGCGTGAACATGGACATCATCTACAACAATGCGCGACTGGCGGCGCGGATCGCGCGTGCCCACGCCGGACAACGGGCGGCCGCCGGGGAGTGAAGCCGGCAATCCTGGCCGTCGGGGACGTCATCACCGACATCGCGGTTCAGCTTCGCGAGCCGGTGGTATGGGGAACCGATACCCGAAGCAGCGTTCAACCTCGTGCCGGTGGATCGGCTGCCAACGCCGCGGCATGGATGGCGGTGGCGGGAGCGGAGGTGGTGTTTGCGGGTAGGGTCGGCAATGACGTCTTCGCTGACTTTCACCGGCAGGAGCTGGGACGGTTGGGGGTCGACGCTCGATTATCAGTGGACCTGCTGCTTCCCACCGGCTCGATCGTGGTACTCGTCAACACCGACGGTGAGCGTACCATGCTGACGGACCGGGGCGCTAATCTGGACCTGCGGTCCGATGATCTCCCCGGCCGTCTCTTCCGCAAGGATCGTTGCCTTTACATAACCGGGTACAGCTTCTTCGAGCCGGGAGTGCGCGAGGCGGGACTGTATGCCATCGACCAGGCGCGGCATCACCGCATGAACATCGCCGTCGACCCCTCGAATCACCCGCAGCTTCTGGAAATCGGGCCCGATCGATTCTTCGAATGGACCGAGGGGGCCGATTACCTCTTCCCGAACCTGGCAGAGGGGAATTCGCTTACCGGGCACGCGGACCCGGAAGCGATGGCCCGTGCACTGGCACAGCGATATGGGGAAGTGGCACTGACGCTGGGACCGGCGGGCGCCCTCTGGTGTCGCGGCGAGGAAGAGATCGTCCGGGTACCGGCAGAGACGGTGCGGGTCGTGGACACTACCGGTGCCGGCGACGCGTTCGCGGCCGGGTTCCTCACAGCCCGGCTGGCAGGCGGCTCACCACGAGAAGCGCTGACTGCCGGAAGCGTCCTGGCGGGTCGTGTCGTGTCTCAGATCGGCGCGCGTCCGGACTCGATTACAGGTATCCCTCGTCCCCGCGCTCTTTGAGCATTTCCAGAATCTTCTTGACGTCCTGGGTTCGATCGCGTCGCACCAGCAGCAGCACATCGGGCGTGTCCACCGCGATCAGGTCCTCGACGCCGATGGCGGCGACCAGCTTTCTCCGCATCAAGAAGCCGGAGTTCTTGGTGTCCAGCAAAACACTGGCGCCCTCGGAGGCGTTGCCGTCGGCATCATGGCTCATCAGCTCGTAGAGCGCGTTCCAGTCGCCGACGTCGCGCCAGCCGAACTCAGCCGGGATCGCGACCACGTCGGACACTTTCTCCATGATGGCGTAATCCACCGATATATCGGGGATCGATTCATAGGCGTGCTGAAGTGCCTCGGGAGAGCCGTCAGTGAAGGCGGTATCCAGGGCTTCGTACGTCTGGGGAAGATGCGTCTGGAGCTGATTCAGGAAGCGTTGAGCCTGCCACACAAAGATGCCGGAGTTCCACATGTAGTTGCCGGCCTGGAGATACTCCTGCGCCTTCTCGACGGTCGGTTTCTCCACGAAACGCTTCACGTGATAGGCATCCAGGCCATCGCGTGAGGTCATGAGGTCCCCGAGCTCGATATAGCCGTATCCGGTTTCCGGGTGCCCGGGTGGGACGCCGATATCGACTACGTCGTGCCGGCGCGCCAGATCCGAGCCAAAGTCGACGGCACGAAGCAGGACGTCCGGATGGAGGATGACGTGATCTGCCGGAAAGACGCCGAAGACTGCATCGGGGTCCTCCCTGGCAATGCGAAAGGCCGTCATGGCGATGGCCGCGGCGGTGTTGCGCCCGAAGGGCTCGCTCATTACATTGTCCGGGGGAACCGACGGCAGGTGGCTGCGGATGGGGTCCACATAGCGCTGGGCGGTAACGACCAGGATGTGGTCGGGGTCAAAGGCTTCCGAGAGCCGTTTCACGGTGACGGCGATAAGCGGCTCCTCGTAGATCAGCTTCTGAAGCTGTTTGGGGCTCTCTTGGCGCGCGGCCGGCCAGAGGCGGGTTCCTGCCCCACCGGCCATGATGACGGCATAGCGCATTCGCGACCTCCCGGAGCGACGTGTGCCTCATTGTAGGGAGGTAGGGGGCGCCCGCTTGTGCCCGTCTCAGCCGAAGAAACGGTTTCCAGGTGTGCGCTGCCAGGCGAGGTAGCCTCCCAGGAAGTAGGCGCCCACCAGAATGAGCGCCGCGAGGACAACCATGGGGGTCAGGATCGCGCACTCGCCCAGATCGTTGCAGGGCGCGGCGGCAACCGCCAGCCGGAACCCGAGATAGCCGAGGATGAGAACGGCGAGTGTGTCGACGGCCGCCGCCAGCGCCGTCTTTACGCCCTCGCCCACGCGTCCATCAATTGCTGGAGATTCTCGACGACCAGGTCCGGCGGGGTGGACGTTTTCTCCAGGTCGGACCTGGTCGAGACGCCGGTGAGGATGAGTATCGACTTCATTCCGATGCGCTCGGCGGCGGCGATGTCGGTGTCGAGGCGATCGCCCAGCATGGCGGTGTCGTTCAGCGTTCCTCCACAGTCCTTCATGGCCAGCTCCAGCAGGAGTGGGTGCGGCTTCCCAATCACCGTCGGCTCCCGGCCTGTGGTGGTCACCAGAGCTGCCAGCAGTGCTCCGGCGCCCGGTACCAGTCCACGCTCGGTGGGAAAGGAGGAGTCAGGGTTGGAGCCGACGAAGCGAGCTCCTCCCTCCAGTGCCAGCGCTGCCCGGGCAAGCATCTCGTAGGTCGCCTTGCGGTCCAGTCCGACCACCACCCAGTCGCCACCTTCTTCGACCAGTCGGAGCCCGCTCTTCTCCACCGCCTGGCGCAGCCCGGCTTCGCCCACGACCTGCGCCGTCTCGGTTCCGTCCACGTGCTCGCGCAGATAGATGCCCGTCGCCAGCGCGCTGGAAAAAATCTCGCCTGCCTGGGCCTCGATGCCTATTCCGGCCAGCTTCTGCACCGCCTGTTCCGGTGTTCGGCTGGAGTTGTTGGTTACCAGCCGAAAGGGAATGCCTTTCCTACGGAGGAAGGCGATAAACTCCTGAGCACCAGGAAGGGCGGTATTTCCGCGGTACAGCACGCCGTCCAGGTCGATCAGCAGATGACGAATGCGGCCGAGAGCGAGAGGCACGGCCCATTCTAGAGTCGGGCGCATGCCGTCTCGCGGGCGTCGGCCAGGTGTCACTGATCGGCGGCCAGCGTCTGCCTGCGCTCTTCCGCTTCCTGCACCATGTCGTGCACGCGGTTCCAGAGCACGGCTGTCGCTTCGGCGAGCACCTCGGCGCTCAGGCCTCGCCCCTCGAACTCCGAGAGATCGAACGGCTCCCCGATGACCACGGCGCAGGCGGTGTCTGGCCGGGGTATCCAGCTTCCCAGCGGCAACAATTCGCGTGCTCCCGCGATTCCGGCCGGGATGAGGCAGGCCCGCAGTTTAATCACCAGTCGGGTGAAGTCCTCCATGAACGGCATCATCTCGCCTGTCTTGCTTCGCCCTCCTTCCGGGTACACCACCACGATGCGGCCTTTGCGATAGGCGTCGACCATAGTTCGCACCGCCGCGGCATCCGCCGTTCCCTGGTGGAGCGGAAAGATCCCGATCTTTTCCATGACGTAGGTGAATACCGGATTTTTGAAGATCTCAACCTTTCCGGGGCCCAGCAGGATGCGGTGGGGGATTCCCACGCCCATCATGAGGGGATCGATGCCGCTGGCGTGATTGGCCACAAGAAAGGCAGACCCCTCTGTGGGAACGTTACCGACTCCGTAGGCGCGGAATCGCCGTACATAGAACCGGAAGATGAGCTGGAGCAGGAACCTGATGGTGAGGTACCAGGTGCGGCTCTGTTTGTCGGCCCAGCGGCGTGGCGCCAGTCGTTTGTGTGTTTTCAGGCCCATGGTTGCCATGATATCGTGACCGGCATCCCTGCCCTGGGCCCTATACTCTGACATGCGATTGTCACGATTCTTCGCCGTCCTCCTGATGCTCGCCGTTGCTATGCCGGGTCTCGCTCGCGCCTCCACGTCACGGGCGCCGGACCCAAGTCCGCCGGGCCGGGCCCTGGTGCTCGAGCCGTTCGCCACCCAGCTCGGTTACGGACCGACCGCAGGAGCTGCTGTGGCGTCGACACTGACCGCTGCCGGTTTCTCGGTGGATATCCTGCGCGACGAACAGGTGACCGTGCCGGTGATGCAGAGCATGTCCCAGTACTCGGTCGTCTATATCGAGACCCACTCACAGACCGTGGACAATCACGGCTTTATCCTGACCGGCGATCAGGATGCGGATGATTACACCACCATGCGCCGTGACTGCGCCGCCTCCAACCCGAGCTACTGCGCCCTCATGCAGGGCTTTGCCGGACACGACGCCGGCCATCTCTACAACGCCATCACCGATCGCTTCATTCAGGATGATCTGAACGGTACCTTCCCCAACAGCACCATCGTGTTCATCAACGGCTGCAACTTGCTGGCCGCCCCGTCCTTCTGGAATGCCCTGTCCGCGAAGAACACCTCGACGATGGTCAGCTGGAATAACGATGTCGATAGCGTCACGACCGAGCCCAGCGCTGCGCTGTTTTTCAAAGATATGGCCCAGGGCATGTCGGTGACCGATGCCGTGGCCGCGGTTACGGCCTCCGGTCTCGGAACCAGCACCTTTACCGATCCCACCGACGGGCACACCTATATCGCGCAACTTGGCTTCCTGGGCGACGGCTCCGCCACGCTGGCACGCGCCAGAGTGGGTGATCCGCCACCGGTCACGGCCACGTCCACCCCGACTGCAACGCCCAGGCCGACAGCCACTCCCAGGCCGAAGGCCACCCCGGTCAAGAAGCGGCTGCACTGCAAGAAGGGGTATCACATCTCGCACGGAAAGTGTGTGAAGACCAAGAAGAAGTCGGCAAAGCACAAGAAGAAGAAATAGAGAAAGGGCGCGGCTGGGACCGCGCCCTTTCTGCGTTCGCCTGGCTCTACGACGCAGGTGAGAACCGGCGGTTCTACCTCACCCAGTTCTGATAGATCCTCGGAATGCGGTTGGGCAGGATATGCGCCGCCAGTACCTGGCTGAAGACGATGGTGGAGCCTGGCGAGATGTAGTACGTCGCGGCACCGACCATGTATGAGCCCTGGGTCGTCTGGGTGGAGCTGACGATGTTGGTCACGGTTCCGGTGATGGTGTTAGCGGCGCAGTTTCCTGCCGCTACCGTCATCGCCGTGACCCGGCCGAGCGGGCTCAAGGTTAGAGTGAACTGCTGCGTCTGGCCGGCGGTTGGTGTCCCGCCGGTTACGGCGGCGTCGCTCTGCAGGGTGAAGGTCGTACCGCCGACACTCAGGACGGTGCCCGCTGTGTAGGCTGCGGTGAGCCCGCAGACCGTCAATGTCGTGGAGGTGGGCGGCAGAACCGTCCCACCGGAGATCTGGTTGCTGGAGTTCGCCGCGCCCGGCACGAAGCATACCGATGCCCCGGCGGTGAGGCCGGTGTCACCGGTCACGGTCGACCCCGGAGCGATGGCGTAGGTCTGGCTCGACGCGGTATTGGGTGGGGTCGTGGCCAGAACGAGCGAGCCCGCCGCCGAGGCTGTGGCGGCAGCATACGAGGTGACTGTCCCGCACACGCCGCTTGGCAGCGTCGGTACTGGAGCCACCGCGGGTGTCTGGGCATGGGCCGAGGTCGCCGCCAGCGCCGAGAAACCGGTCAAACAGACGAGAGTGAGCAGTAGTCGCACGGGTTTGAACACCTGAGAATCCTCCATACCTGTGGTAATGCAAGCGGCTTGCGGGGCAAGATTCGCGCCAGCATGTCGGGAGGCTAGGTGCTGACCGCGCCCGCCAGTACCTTGGGCCCGTGAGGGGCCTGAGAACCGTGTGGTCCCGGCTCCTCGGTCACGGCTGTGATCGGGAACCCTTTGGCGGATTTACTCAACTGCCAGATTTGCAGGCCCTGCCCCGGGGAGCCGAAGACACCGGCGGGCACGGGCGGCCGGGAAGGCTTGACCAGCCATACCTCGTAGACACGGTTCGCTTTCAGGTTGGGGAGGCCCTGAACGATCAAGTAGCCAGGCCCGGGGTGCGCGGGTTGGACCAGGGCCGCGGTGGCTCCGGGGGCGACGGCGGTTCCGGGAACCTTCGAGACTCGGCCGCCGTTCAGAATCGCCTGGTTGACCGCGTGCTGGTACCGGAGCGCGGCCTTATTTGTGGATATCTGGGACTGGAGATGAATGTTCCAGGCCCCCAGGGCGACGATCAAAACAGCCGCCGCGGCGGCCACCGCGATTTCCAGATAGCTCCAGGGCACGGGGCGACGCGGGGTGGGCCGGCCGCCGGTGATCGGCTTCAGAGCCGGTCGCTCGTTTTCAATCGTGTCCCGGATGCGGTCGAAGAGATCGGCGGGCGGCTCGACCTGGTCCACCGCCAGAGGGAGCGCCCCCACCGCCTCCTGCAATTGGTACACCTCGAGCCGGCATTCGGGACAGGACTGGAGATGTTCCTGAAACGCGCGCGTCTCTGCGGGAGAAAGCGCGTCCAGGACATAGGCGCCGACCAGATCGTGCATCTCGCCGTCGTCCATCACTCTAGCTCCAATTCCTTCGTCCCTGCTTCGAGTAGGGATCGCAGCTTGTGAAGTCCCAGCCGCATGCGCCCTTTGACCGTGCCCAACGGTAGATTCAGACGGCCGGCTATCTCTGACTGGGACAGGCCCCCAAAGTAGGCCAGCTCGATTGACTCTCGCTGCTCGGTGGGGAGGGTGTCCAGTGCCGACCGAACGGCGCTGCCCGTGAGCCGCTGCGAGACTTCCGACCAGACGTCAGAGGAATCGGCGACGGGCAACGCGTCGTCCAGCGGGGTAGTCATGGGGCGGCTGCCCCGGCCGCGCAGCTTATCGATGGCTCGGTGATGGACGATGCTCATCAGCCAGGCACGGCTACCGCTCCGACCGGCACGGTACGTTCCGGCGGCGCGCCACACGTTCAAGAACGACTCCTGTACCACGTCCTCGGCGTCACCGGCATCGTTTAGCAGCCGGTAGGCCACGGAGTAGGCAAGGACCCGATAGCGATCAAATAGCTGTTCCAGTGCCTGCATATCTCTCGCCTGGATCGCTGCGATCAATTGATCGTCGGTCGGTGACTCGCTAGCCATCAGCTCCAGGTCGTTTCCTCAGTACTAATCAGTACGTGATCGATACCGCGTCGGATCACCGGCAGGCCGCTCCAGTATCGCATGGTGATCTAAAAGGCAGGACAACACGTATAAATAGAACGAGGCGCACTTGCCTGCTGATATATCAGATGACCAGGAGGAAAATAGGTGAATAAGGACGAGCGAGACTTTCAAGAATCGGTCATACGCGAGTCGATCAAGTCCAGAATGTCCCGGCGAACGCTGTTGAGCGGTGCCGCGGCCACCGCGGCAGCCATTGCCATACCGGGCGCCGCTCACGCGCAGGGACCGACCGTGCTGAGTCTTCCCTTCTTTCCCAACGTGCCCGGGAGGTACTCTCCGGAGTCCATACCCACCATGATCAATACGGCGATCACCGCCGAAGCCCTCGCCGTGACGTTTCTCACGGCGGCGCTGGGCTCCAGCGCGCTGGGATTGAACAGCCTGGAAACAGCGATTGTCCAGGCGGCGCTGGTGGAGGAGCAGGACCACTACGATGTTCTGGCCAGCTTCGGCGCAACCCCGCTCACCACCACCTTCACGGTGCCCGACCCCAAGATGCTGACCGACAAGGTCACATTCTTTACGACGCTGTGGGCGGCAGAGAGCCTCTTTGTCGCCGCCTATCTCGCCGCTGTGCGTGAGGGCGCCGAGCTGGGTCAGCCAACCTTCTCCCTCCTGGCAGCCGAGGTTATGGGTGTCGAGGCGGAGCACCGGACGCTGGCGCGCGCCGCGCTTGCGCTCAACGGCGACGACGCCGGGATTCCCCCGAACGACAAGGCCTTTGAGACCGGCTTCTTGCTGTACGTCTCCGATGCAGTCGGGGTCCTCCAGACGCTGGGCTTCGTGGGTGGAAACGGCATCCAGGCCGCGTATCCGGGCAAGGACAAGGCACTGGCGGCAGCCGGTCCCATGGCCACCGCGGTCATCCAGCAGTCGCCCAGCTTCCCCGGCCCCACGCCGACCATCACATCGGCGGCGGACCTTCTCGTTCAGCGCTAATCGCGACGTCTCCATGGGCCCCGGCGGTAAGCCGGGGCCCATGCCCTCTCCGTGGCGCGCCGAGCCCTCGCTATACTGCGATACAGGTTGTCCGTGCGCCGAGTCTTTTTGATCCTCTCTCCCCTCCTGACAGTCCTGTCGGCGTGCGGGGCGATTCCGGCCGCGACCCAGCCCAGCCCCACCATTACGCGCCCTACGCTTGTCCCGGCCCGTGCAGGAGTGTATGTGGCCCTCGGCGCGTCCGAAACCTACGGCACCGGAGCGCAGCCCTATACGAACGGCTACGCCTACCGGGTGGCTCGATCGCTTCACGCCCGCCGCTTTCTGGATCTGGGGATTCCCGGCGCCACCCTTGACGCGGCCTACCAGACGGAGTTGACGCGGGCCCTGGCAGCACACCCGGCGCTGTGTACCGTCTTCTTCGGTGTCAATGACCTGCGTGCCGGGGTCACCAAGGACAACTTCACCGCCGAGCTGTACGATCTTGTCGCCACCCTGCGCCGCGGCGGCGCGCGGGTCCTCATCATTGGGATGCCGGATCTGGCAGAGCTTCCTGCCGCCCAGGCCTTTCCCGACGCGGGACCCATCTCCAGGCGCTGGAACACGGGAATGGCGCGAGTCGCCCGCAAGGCCGGGGCAGCCTTCCTCGATCTTTCGCGCTTCTCGCACGAGCTCGCCGCCCACCCGGAATACCTGGCGCCGGATGGCCTGCATCCCAGCACCACCGGGCACGCGCGGCTGGCGCAGGTCGTTCTGGCCGCGATTCGCGCAGACCATCTCTGGGTCGCCGGATGACCGTCGCGCTATCGGTTCAGAGCGTGTGCAAGTCCATATCCCTGAGACGAGAGAGTATCGAGATTTTGCGCGGCGTCACCTTCGAGCTGGACCGCGGCGAGATGGTCGCGCTCATGGGGCCATCCGGTAGCGGAAAGAGCACTCTGCTGGGTATCGTGGCCGGTCTCGACCGGCCCACCAGCGGACAGGTGACCGTGGCGGGAACCGAGATCGGCTATCTCCCGGAACGTGCGCTGGCGTCGTTCCGGGCCGATAACGTGGGCATGGTGTTCCAGGCCTACAACCTGATTCCCACCCTCACTGCGCTCGAAAACGTCCAGCTTCCGCTTCTGGTGCCGGGCCGCGACTCACGCGATGGAGAGCGGGCGCAGAGGGTCCTGGAAGAGGTTGGTCTTGGCCATCGCCTGGGCCATCGACCGGCACAGCTGTCCGGCGGCGAGCAGCAGCGGGTCGCGGTGGCCCGGGCGCTGGTGTCGGAGCCTCCCCTGATCATCGCCGACGAGCCCACTGGCAATCTGGACAGCGACACGGGGAATGCGCTCATTGATCTGCTTCTCGATCTGCGAGCCCGCCATCACACCACCATCCTCCTGGCCACGCACAATTCAGCGGTGGCGGAGCGGTCCGACCGCACCCTGCACATGCGGGACGGACGCATTCAATGAGCGTCCTGTTCTGGCCCAACTATGTCGTTCGCTCGATGTGGCGAGGCGGCAGCCGCACGTTGGTTGCCGTGATCTGCGTGGCAGTGGGCTCGGCAGGCGTGGTGGCGTTGCAAACCGCCTCCCTCAGCTTGCAAGCCGCGCTCATCAGCAACGTCCGGGCGGCCAACGGCGGCGACATCTCGATCGCCACGCAGGGCAGCCCGCTGGCACGGTCCGACCTGCGCGTCTTTCCGCGGCTGGAGGCGCGGAGGCAGATTGCCGGCTGGGCGGCGGTCGCGTCCGCACCCGCCACCTCGGTGGGAGCCAACGGCACTCTTGTCCCCTTCGACGTCGACATCGTGGGCCCGTCCTACCCGCTCGGTGGGCAGCCGACGTTTGTTCGGCCGCAGAACGGCTCGGTCCGGGCGCTCCTCCGCGGGCCGCGTGACGTGCTCGTGACCTCGGTTCTTGCCGACGAGCTGGGCATCGGTCTCGGAAGCCGTTTGCTGGTCAATGCCATCGGAGGGCACGGCCTGGCAGTGACGGTGCGGGGAATCCTGGCCGAGACCGACTTCTCGCATGCCTCGGTGATGACGATGACGGAACGGACCGGCGCCGCGCTCACGAAGCGTCCCCGGCGCTACACGGCGGTGTACGTGAATGTTCCTTCCGGGAACAGTGGCCCGGTTGCGGCCCGGCTTCGAAATCTCTTCCCCGTGGCCACCATTCAGACCGTTCAGCAGTCGCTGGACGAGACCAAAGCGGAGACGCACGACTTTCAGCAGTTCATGCTGCTGGTGGCGCTCCTCGCCCTGCTGACGGCCGGCATCGGCACCTTCAACGCCATGCAGTCGCTCCTGGTCCGGCGGCGTCTCGAGATTGCCATGCTCAAGGCCATCGGTTTCCGCCAGGGCGCGCTGTACGCGCTCTTCGGAGGAGAAGCAATTGCGATCGGCGTGGCCGGAGGCATCGCAGGTACCCTGATTGGCGTTCTGGTGAGCCGGACGGTCACCGACGTGCTGGCCCAGGCCATGGCGCTGCAGGTGCCGTATGCCCTGGATGGAGGAACCCTGCTCGAGGGTGTTGCGGTCGGGCTGGGATCCACGTTTGCCTTCGCGCTCTTGCCGATCGTGCGCGCCGCGGATTTCCGGCCCATCGAGATGCTGCGCTACGGCGAGGAGCTGCCCGCCGGCGCCCGGCTGCCGCAAACGCTTCTCGTCGCCGCTACGGTCCTGGTCCTGTTTGTGATCCTATCCGCGACTCTGCTGGGCGATCCTGTGCTGGCGCTCCAACTGGTACTCGGCTCCACGGCCGCGCTGATTGTTCTGGGACTGGTCTTCGCCGGGGCCATTCATGGTCTCGGCCTGGTTCGCGCGCCTCGTTCCCAGCCGGCCGGCTGGTCTGTCGCGGTTGTGCTCCTGGCGCTGACAGTCCTGGCCGGCCTCGGCCGTTCCCCTTTTCTGGGCATCCTGCTGCTGATCGACGCCCTCTGGCTGGCGGTGCTCTCGCTGACCGGCTCGCGATTGCTGCCGCTGACCGTCGCGGTTCGCTCGCTCCAGCGCCGTCCGGTTCGTACGTCCGTGACCCTCGTCGCCTTCTTCATCGGGGTCCTGAGCATGGCGCTTTCGCTGACCATCGCGCGCGGCCTGCAGACGGAGATCTCGGCGGCACTCGCCCGGAATGGAACCAACCTCGTCCTTATCACGGACCCCGCCGGTTCGGCATCGGCCTCCCGGGCCGTACGGAGGCTCGAAGGAGTCCGGACCGCGGCGACCCAGGTGGTCGTTTCCACCCGGCCCATCGCCATCAACGGTGCGCCTCTGACCGTCGCTTCCTCAGGGTCGGGCGGATCGGGCGATGCGGACCGTCCGGGGCGATTGCTGGGCGGAATCACGGGCCTTGATGTGCAGCACGGTGAGACGGTGGCAGGAATCACGCTGGTTGCCGGGCGGCTGCTCGGCCCCCGGGACTCGGGCACAAACCATGTTCTGCTCAACAGTGCGCTGCGAGCCGGACCCTTCTTTCTGAAGCTTGGCGATTCGGTGCGGGTGAAGGAGGCGGGCTCCGGCAGAACGGGCGGGGTGCGGGTCGTGGGTTTCTACCGGAGGCCGTTCCGGCGCCGTGGCTTCAGCTCGTTCTTTCTCTCGCCCATCCTGGGCGACCGGCGGCTGGCACTCCGTCTAGGTGGTCCCGACGCTCAGGTGGTGATGAGCCTGGGCATCAATCCGGACCTGCTGGCGCACGACGCGACATCCCTGCAAAATGCCGTTCCCGGGGCGCTCGTCATCGACATCGGAAACCTGACGGCGATCATCGACCGCATCCTGGGCGAGTTGCTGGACGTACTCGCGGTCATTACAGCCATCGCGCTGGGAGCCGGAATCGCGGTGGTGGGGAATGGCGTTGCTCTGGCCATGCTGGAGCGGCGGCGCGAAATCGCGCTCTACAAGTCGATCGGCTTCCGGCCGGGCGACGTCCTCCGCTTCGTCCTGGTGGAGAACGCGCTGGTGGGCGGGCTGGCGGGGGCGCTGGCCATTCTGGGGGCGGCGCTGGCGCTCGACCTGATCTCGCACTTTGCGCTGCAGACCGCAGTGCCGTTCGACCCCGAGGTGTCGGTGTTTGTCGTTCTGGCGGCGGCTCTTCTGGCCGTGTTGACCGCCTATGTCGCCGGCCGGCGCCCTATCCGCGTGCGGCCGCTGGAGGCGCTGCGCAACGACTGACGGAGCGTTGCGAGTCGGGGTGTGTTACGAGACCAGGATGGTCAGAGCCATGTAGAGGATGAGCCCCCACAGAGCGGTCGCGAGCGTGTACCGGGCCAGGAACTCGACCGCCTGGTTCGTCTGAGGAAGAACGGCGGCGACGACGGCAACGAACTCGTCGCGCCGGTCGGGCGACTGGTCGAGGGCCTGGGTATGGGGTAGATGCATGGTGCTCCTCCTACGGAGATGAAGGAAGCTGGAGGTGGGGACAAAACCTGCAGCAAGAACCGTGCCGGCCCAGAAACGACGGGCGTGTCGGGGCGGCAGTTGGTCGCGTTCTTGCAGGTGTCCGCTCGGAGCGCACTCTGGTACTGGAGGCATTGACCCATGTTTCGTCCTACCATTCATCCTATACGACGCCGCCGAGACGTGTTCCTTGCGGTCTGGTTCGGGTTCGCCGTGGGAGCGCTGGCGTCCTGCGCGAGCAATACCATCCAGTCGGCCGGTCCTGCGGCCACCACCACGTCGGGCCTGGCCCTGGCCAGTCAGTCCACGGTGCCGGTGCCGAATATCGATAAGTATCGAGAGAATGCCGTCAATACCGTGGGGCCCGCCATTGTGGAAGTGAAGACGAACCGGGGGTTGGGCTCCGGCGTCATCATCAGGCCAAACGGCTACATCGTGACCAACCATCATGTGGTCGAGGGAGCGTCATCGGTGTCGGTGACACTGGCCAATGGACGGACGCTCCATGCCACGGTGCGGGGCATCGACGCGGTGGACGACCTTGCGGTGGTCAAGGTCAGTACCGATCACCTTCCGGTCGCGAGCTTCGGAGATTCCACCAAGCTCAACGTCGGGCAAACGGTCATGGCCATCGGCAACCCCCTCGGCGTGACTCACACGGTCACCGACGGTATCGTGAGCGCGCTGAACCGAACCGTGAGCGAGGGCCAGGGCGGAGGCTCCATCCCCAATGCCATCCAGACCAGCGCTCCCATCAATCCGGGGAACAGCGGCGGTGCACTCATCAACCTTGGCGGTCAGGTGGTCGGAATCCCCACGCTCACCGCGGTTGATCCTGAGTTCAACGCGCCCGCCGCCGGTATCGGCTTTGCCATTCCGTCCAATGTCGTCACCCGGATTGCCTCCCAGATCATTCAGAAAGGCAAGGTCGTTCACACCGGTCGGGCTGCTATCGGCGTCTACGTGGTCTCGGTGAATCCCAATTTGGCCGCTCAATATGGCCTACAGGTTGACCATGGGACGTTGATCGCCAAACTCGCTGCCAACGGTGGCGCGGCCAGAGCGGGACTCAAAAAAGGCGACGTCATCGTCAAGGTGAATAACACGACCATCGGGAGTGAGAGCGACCTGCTGGATGTGCTGGCGAAGCACAGTCCGGGAGACAAGATCCAGGTCACGGTGGTGACGCCCGGCGGCCAGCACAAGACCTACAGCGTCAAGCTCGGCGAACTGCCCGCTTCAACCAAGTAAGAGTGCCGGAGGGCGAGGGGTTTCTGCCTTCCGGCGAGCCCTCGCACACTCGATCCCAGCCACTCCTGGGCGATGGGTGGGAGCTGCAGCAGTGCGTCCGTGCGGTCCGCTCCCTGAGGAGCAGCCGAACTATGCCTTCCTGGGGGGCTCAGCCTTGGCGGGCTCGGCTTTTTCGTCCTCTGGCGCGACCTTGGGCGGCGTCTCGAAGTCGCCGGCCTGGTAGCGCGCGTAGCGATCGGGCAGGCACTTCGGACAGATGTGGTAGGTCGCGGGCGAGATGCCGGGGGTGACGAAGACTTCCTCGAGGCTCCCGCAGCGGTAGCAGTAGGTGGGCTCGCCCGGTGCAGGCATGAGCGCGTGGCCATGCTTCTCGGTGCAGGCATCGCACATCATCGAGCTCACCACCACCCGCGGCTTGCTCAGCCGCGCTCTGCTCTCCAACTTCGTTCCGCAGCCCTTGCAGTAGACGAACTGCTCGGTCGCCGGGGCGGCCTCGACGGCAGTATCTCCCTCACGTCCCTTCGCTGGCATCTATCCCTGTCCCTTCAGGCCGGTTCACGGACCGGTTGTCTTCTCCTCCAGTGTACGCCGTCCTGAGGGGTTGTCCAACCGGCAGCCTAGCGGACGGCAACGCGGCGAACACCTCGCTTGTCGGCGACACTCTGACAGGAAACACAGAGGGTGGCAAAGGGAAGCGCCTCAAGGCGCCGCGGAGGAATGGGCTTTGAACAGTCGGCACAGGTTCCGTAGGTGCCGGTCTCCAGGCGTGCCAGCGCGTTGTCGATATCCGTCAAGCGGCTTTCCAGTACCGCCGCGATCGCACCTTCCCGCTCGAAGCCGGAAGGGGGAATGCCGTCAGACTCCATCTCAAAGGCCATCGAGTCACGTGAAATTGTCTGCATCCGAGCAAGAATGGCAGTGCGCTCCTTCTCCAGCATGTCGCGCGTCGTATCGAGAAACGTGAGATCGTGCGTCATCTCAAGAACACCTCTCCTCGGTAATGGGCCGACCTAGAGCAAGAAATGTGCCGCCCACTTTACATGAGCAAGCAGCATTCCTCCTAAGGGCCGCTCTCAGAACCCGGTGGGCCGCCCCTGCGAGACCGGCCGGGTGCGGGCATCCTCGGGTACGCCTGTCGGGCAAAGGAGTGTGCGGGCTGGCGGTGTCGCGTCTAGTAGCCCAGCGCCAGACTCTCAGTGCGTGGATCGGCGGCGCCCAGATAGGCATCGCTGTTCAGCACTTCGATAGCGTGCGCGTGTCCTGCCTGGGCGGTGTACGGGGGCCAGATCTGAACAACGTTTCCGCGCTGCTCCAGTCCCCGGACGGTCGCGTCGGCCACACGGCCCTCGACGGCGAGGATCGGCTTGCCCTCCTCGCTGCCCAGAACGGCGTCGAAGCGCGGCGCGTCTAGCGCCTTATCGAGCGGCATTCCTCGGTCCAGCATCCGGGTGAGGATCTCTACATGAATCTGGGATTGCATGCTCCCCCCCATGGTCCCGAAGACCAGCCAGGGCTGCTCCCCGCGAAACGCCATTGCCGGCATGAGCGTGTGCATCGTTCGCTTCCCGGGCGCGATCACGTTTACATGTTTGGGGTCCAGCGAGAACCAGGCGCCGCGGTTCTGGAGCATGATGCCGGTGCTGCCGCCCATGACGCCGGAGCCGATTCCGCGGTAGTTGCTCTCGATCAGCGATACCAGGTTGCCGTCCCCATCGGCAGCGCAGAGATAGATCGTATCTCCCGGCTCACCGGCCGGGGCGTTCACCGTTGCCCACTTGCCGACCAGCGCCGCCCGCCGCTCGGCATAGTCCGGAGACAGCAACGCGTCCACCGTCACCGTCATGTGACGGGAGTCGGTGAAGTAGCGCTCGCGATCGGCGTAGGCCAGCCGCGCCACCTCCGACAGCGTGTGGATATACTCTTCCTCTGTCCCGCAGATCGCCTCCGACGGAAGATTGCTCAGGATGTTCAGCATGATGAGGGCAGTCATGCCCTGAGAGTTGGGCGGCAGCTCGTAGACGGTAACGCCTCGATAGGAGGCCGAAACCAGGTCGACCCACTCGCCGGTGTGCTGCTCGAGATCGGCGGTGGAGAGCAGACCACCCGCCTCTCGAACGGCGCGGACAATCTCTTTCCCGGTCGCGCCACGGTAGTAGGCATCGGGTCCCTCGGCGCCGATGGTGCGAAGGGATGCTGCCAGGGCGGGTTGGCGAAACATGCTCCCTTCGGTGGGTGCGGTGCCGCCGGGCAGGAAGGTCTCTCCGGCGGGCGTGGACGGGTGGAAAATCGCTGCACTCCGCTCGATGGATCGCTCGAACTCGGCTGATACCGGGAACCCTTCGTCGGCATAGCGGACAGCATCGTCCAGCAGAGACTGGAAGGGAAGTCGCCCGAAGCGCTGGTGCAGCCGCCACCACGCATCCACGCACCCGGGAACGGTAATGGTCAGGGGGCCGAACTGGGGCAGCGTCTCACTCCCCGCCAGATCCCGCATCCGCTCCGGCGTCGCGTCGGTCGGGGCGCGTCCGCTGCCGTTCAACCCGTGCAGAGAGCCGTCGTGGTAGACAATGGCGAAGAGGTCGCCGCCGATGCCGCATACATAGGGCTTGACGACGGCCAGGACCGCATTGGTGGCGATCGCCGCGTCCACGGCATTCCCTCCTCGCCGCAAAATGTCCACACCCGCCCCCGTGGCCAGGTAGTGTGGAGAGGCAACCATTCCTCGACGGCCCAAAACTCGCATGTGTCACGCTCCATGAAGTCTGTACTCCATCCTCACATACCCCGGTCTCCCACCATCTCGGTGGTGTTGCGGGCCGCGGTCCTGGCCGCTGCTTCCGGCGAGCGCATCATGATGCCAGCGGCGGTGCTTAGCTGGGCGACGGTCTCCGGGCGCATCTCGCTCACGCAGTGGCCGTTCAGCTTGCTGGGCCGACCCTGGGTCATGAATCTGTTCTGGTTCTCGGTGCTGGGCGAAATCGTTGCCGATAAGCTGCCCTTCACGCCCCCCCGCACGGACCCGGGGCCGCTCCTGGCAAGGGCAGCGTCCGGGGCAGGTGTGGCAGCCGCGCAATTCTCGGCCTCCAACCGGTCTCCCTGGGTTGGAGGGCTCCTCGGCGCTGGCGTGGCAGCAACGCAGACTTTTGCCGCTTACAGCGTCAGGGCCCGGCTCAACCAGGGCCTCCCCAACCCCGTTTCCGGCTCCGTTGGCGATCTCATCGCGCTGGCTTCCGCGCTGATGGCCGTTGCTTCAAAGAAAGAGCGCTGGATATGGTGAAATAGCGAGGGAGGAGACCGCCGTTGGACATCCGCTTTGGCCTGGGGCTGCTCGGCGTCATCATTCTGGCTGTCGTGGTCGGGCTGATCGCGGCGCAATCACAATCGAAGACCGCGGCCGCGCCCGCGCCCACCGCCATTTCCCGGCCCATCCCCACACCGCAGGTCAACCACGTCAACATCGTGTCCGATGCCGCCAATAGCGGGGGGTTTTTCGTGCCCACCTCGCTCACGGTTCAGGTCGGCCATCCGGTCACATTCGTCAACGACGATTCCAGCTCGCACAGTGTAATCGCCGACAACGGAGCCTTTAATAGCGGAGTGCTGACACCAGGTGAAACCTTCACCTGGACGCCAAAGAAGCCGGGCCGCTACGAGTACTCCGACTTCCTTGTCCCCTCCTTGCACGGGGCACTGGAAGTCGTCACCTTCCCCGTCGCCGGGTAGCTGCGTGACCGTCCGCGTCCGGCTGCGGATCCATGGACACGTTCAAGGAGTCTCCTTCCGCTACTACGCGCGCCGGCAAGCCTCGGCACTCGGGCTGTCCGGCTGGGTCCGCAACCGACCGGATGGAACGGTCGAGGCGGAGGCTCAGGGCCCCGAAGACGCGGTGAACCGATTCATCGGCTGGGCACGAGACGGACCGTCGCTGGCGAGCGTGGAGCGGGTTGAGGTCGATCGCGTCCCACCCCAGGACGGCGAGACCTTTCGCATAACCCACTAGGAATCGGCTTCAGCAGGCGGGTCCTCTTCCATGCCGATGGCGAAGAGCCGGTCGAGGTCGTGGCGGGAGAAGCACTGGAAGGCCATGAGCGTCTCGGTTCGCGCGATTCCCTGCAAGCGCTGCAGCTTGCCCGGCACGACCTCTGCCATGTCGCTGTATTCCTTGACGCGGAGAATCGCCACCAGGTCGTATTCGCCGGCCACGGAGTAGACTTCGGAGACCTCAGGAATATCCAGTAGCTCCTGGGCCACGTCGGGCGTGGAGCCGCGCGCTGTTTGGATGAGAACGATAGCCGTGATCATGGACCCGCACCTCCAGACGATCTCACTCTACCCGAGACGTGTCACGCGCGAGCACCGACCCGCGTTGTAGTGGTAGGAGCGACTCATGAAGTACGTCCGAACCCTGTGCTGTCTGGCGGTGCTGCTCTTCTCGGCGGTTACGGCAGCTCCGGTGTCCGCAGCCACTCGGTCGTTGTCGTTGGTATCCCTGGCCGGGAAAGGTGTCGGAGTGCACGGAGCAGGGTGGGGACACGGCCGCGTGGTGCTCTCCCTTCAGACCGGCCCGTGGGTACTCGCCGTGAGTTTGCGGCCGACAGCCACCGGGACCTTCACCGTCACCGCTCCCGGCGTCAACCTCTGTGCCGGAGTGGTGTTGGTGGCCCATGACACGCACGGACACGGCAAGAAGGTCCACGGCCCTCCGCTTGGATGCGCCAGTCCGGCCGACTACCCGCGTCCGCGGCTCCAGGTCACGCTCGGAAAGCGCGTTGCGTCCCCGACGGTCCGCATTTTGGACGCGCATCCGGCCTCGATCACACTCCATGTAGGTGATGTTCTGTACCTCTGGGAGCCGGGTACCACGGCACCGTTCTTCAGCCCTCGCGAGTCAGGTACCCCCGGTGTTTTGCAGTTGATCGCCCAGGGGCAGACGACGGCAAAACCGTGCGCTGAGGCAGAGTGTGCTGCCGGGTTCTACTGGAAGTGGCTGGCAGTCAAGACTGGCGACAGCGGAATCGAGCTCTCGGCAGCCTGCCGCCAATCGAAGCCGCCCTGCATGCTGCCGGACTTCGTGATTCGCGTCCAGGTCGTGCCGTGAACCTGAGACGTTTCGGATGGCACTCCCTGGTAGGGGCGCGATTCCATTGCGTCCTCAACTCAAATCTGCACGGAGTATGCGCAGATCCTAACTCGCGTTGCGAGCGATGCTGGTAAGGACCTCGATTGCCAGCCGGCGGGAGCGGTCTCCGCGACGGCCGATGCGCTGGACCAGGCGTGCCAGCTCAAGGGTGCCGTCGATGGCGTCGTTGCCGTCGGCCAGAGCACCACGCGCCGCATCCGCCAGCGGCTCGTTGCCACGTCCCTCCGCCGCGCTCTCCAGCTCTTGAATCAAGAGTCGGCCGATGGTGCTCACCATACGTGCCTGCTCGACACCGATAGCGGCGGGCCGCGCGAAGAGGCCGAGCAGATCCATGTCGTCAAGCCCGAACGACGCGGCGCTGGCCTTGTCCAGCACCGAGAGGACGCCGATGACGTCCTCGCTGACGATCAAGGGGACCGCCAGGATGGACTTGGGCACGTAGCCGGTGGATTTGGCGAAGTCCTTGGCGAAGCGCGGGTCGCGCATGACGTCGGAGACGGCAATCGGCTCGCCGGTCATCACCACCCAGCCGGAAATCCCCTGGTGGGCCGGAAACCGCCGGTTGAGGACGGCATCGCCGTCGGTCGAGGCCTCGAACACCAGCTCGTTCGTCTCCTCGTCCAGAATGCTGACCGAGGCAGCGCGGGCATCGAAGATGCGCCGAGCTGCTTCCACGATTCCGGCCAGCAGCGCCCGATACGGCGTCTGGCCGACGGTGGCGCTGACCACATCCGACAACTCCAGTACACCGCGCAGAGCACCGGCGGCGCCGCGCGACTCGAGCTCCGACTGCAGCCGGTGAATCTGGACTGCCTGCGTCGCTACGGTAGCTCGCGCCGACTCCAGTTCTTGCTGCAGATCCTCCGTCATCCGATCCTCCTCGACTGTGCCTGCCGGACGTTCTTCGCGGTGTAGTACAGAACGCTTTTGATCTGGAAGGGGGTCAGCTCGGGGTGTTTGCCCAGAATTAGCGCCACGATCCCCGCGATATGGGGCGTTGCGTAGCTGTTTCCGGTTCCCACGGCAGTGGACTTCCCGGCCCAGGCCAGCTCCAGGTCCACGCCCGGCGCCGTAAATTCCACCGGTGGGTCGGGATTGTAATAGAAGGTGAAGGGATCGTGCTCGGCATGGCTGGCTACCGAGATCACCGAGGCGAAGAGCCATGGGTAGCTGTAGACCGGCGTGTTGTTGGCGGAGGACACGATCACCGTGTTCTGGAAGTACGCCTCGTCGGCGAGGTCGTGCAACGCCCGCACGTGCTCCTGTTTGCGTGTGCTCAAGCTGAGGTTGATGATGTTCATTCCCTGGTCAATGGCCCAGCGCACGCCCGCGATCAAGGCATCGCCTCCGCCCTTGAGATTCTGACCGAGGACACGGGCACTGTAGAGCTCCGCCTCCGGAGCGAGAGAGTGGATGATCCCGGCGCAGGCGGTGGCGTGGCCGAAGAGATCGTCGTGCGGCTCCTCGCGCACGATCGGACCTTCCGGTCCCTTCTCGACCAGGATCCCGCCGCGGACCATACCGCCGACCATGGGATGATCGGCCTCGATTCCGGAGTCCACGATGCAAACCCGTACCCCTTTGCCGGTACTCCCGCCCCAGGCCCATTCCGGGGTGATTTCGACATTGGGCACGGGAATGATGGGTGGTTGATCTTCCGGCCGTGTGGGCCAGCTAAAAGCGGGAAGCTCGTCGTCTTCTTCGTCGTCCATGACGCTAACTATACCTAATGAAAAGAGACGGATCGCACAAGTGCGATCCGTCTCTGCTTCGGCTAGGGATTGGCGGGAAGCCAACCCGCACAGTAGTGAGCTAAAGGTTGCCCGTCATCTTGGGGGCGCCGTGATGGGTGTGCTTGGCGAAGCTGTGGCCCTCGACGTCGTCCTCCTCGATCTCATCCTGGCGCGGGGCGCCGTGATGGATGTGCTTGGGGGCGCCGTGATGGGTGTGCTTCGAGAAGCTGTGGCCCTCGACGTCGTCGCCCTCTGTCTCGTCCTGACGGGGGGCACCGTGGTGCACGTGCTTGGGCGCACCGTGGTGGGTGTGCTTGGGCATGCCGTGACCTTCCACGTCCTCGATCTCATCCTGGCGCGGAGCGCCGTGATGGATGTGCTTGGGGGCGCCGTGGTGGGTGTGCTTGGGCAGGGCGTGGCCTTCAACGTCGTTGTCTTCGGTCTCGTCCTGACGGGGGGCACCGTGGTGCACGTGCTTGGGAGCGCCGTGGTGGGTGTGCTTGTGACCCTCGACATCCTCATCCTCATGATGAGGACGACCGTGGTGGGTATGCTTCGACTCGGTGGGCTGGCCAAAAGTCGAGCTGCCGTGATCGCCTTCCAGGGACTCGTTGTTGATTTTCTCGTCGTTCATTACTCTAACCTCTCACTTGAACTACTGTGGCCGATTGGCTTTGTAGTTCACACTGTATTCTTGCGCCGGGAACGGCGCTATGAACTACTTCACATTTCTCACAAAGTTCCTACCGCGTACTCCTCCAGTGCCTCCCGATCCAGAATCCGAATGCGGCCACGCCATAGCTGTACGACCCCTTCATCCACCAATGCGTTCAGATGCTTGTTGACGCTTTCCCTGGTGGCCCCCGTCATGTGGGCGAGGTGTTGCTGGGTCAGCCGGAAGGTGTTGTCTGTCCCGTCCAGCATTCCGCCGCTCTGCAGGGAGAGGAGTCTTCGTGCCAGCCTGCTCCGGACGTCCATCAGCGCCAGCTCATCCACCAGATCGGTACAGCGGCGCAGCTGGCGCACCACCACCTGAAGGCATGAAAAAAGCGCCGAAGGGTGCTGTTCCAGAAACTCGCGGAACAGTGAGCGGGACAGGAAGAGGGCCGTGGTCGGCTCCTCCGCTGTAGCACTGGCCGAGCGCGGCTCGTCGTCAAACAGGGCCAGCTCGCCGAAGTACTCGCCCGGCTCGTGCAGGGTGATGATCACTTCGTCGCCGCTGGCGTTCTCGCGGCTGATCCGGACATGGCCGTCGGTGACAATGTAGAGCCCATCGCCACGGTCTCCCTGGGAGAAGATCAGCTCGTTGCGGCCGTACTCACGGCGCGCCACCTGCCGCACCAGGACCGCGAACTCCGTATCGGGGAGGTCGCGGAACAGGGCGACATCGCGAAGAACCAGGCTGGATGCACCGGAGACAGCCATATGGTGTGTATCGTCACCGTAGCACACCCGGCGAGGGTTGTCATCTTCGTTGCCGACACGCGTGGGGTTACGATAGCATCATTGCATTCCGGGGAGTGGCGATGCGCGAGCTGGCGGCGGTCCTTCGCAATCGAAACATGGTTCTGCTGTTGGCCGGCCGGCTCATCTCGACCGGCGGGGACTGGATCTATAACATCGCGCTCAGCATCGCGATCTACCAGTACGGCCACGGTCAGACGTTTCTCATCAGCCTGTTCTGGCTGATCAAGCTGGTTCCCAGCCTGGCCTTCGGGCCGCTTTCGGGCAGCCTGGCCGACCGGCTGGGCTATCGCCGCTCCATGATCCTCTCCGACGTGGGCCGCATGGTGCTGGTCGCTGCGCTGGCTCTGGTTCTGAGCGGCTCGACCTGGCTGGTCATCTACCCGGTCGCCTTTCTGGTGACGTCGCTCAGCACCCTCTTCAGCCCTGCCAGCACCGGAATCATTCCGTCCCTGGTCGGCTCGAAAGAGGAGCGCCTGGCCGGCAATGCCGCGATCTTGCAGGTCGGCTCGATCGCCATGATTGCCGGCAGTGCCATTGGAGGCGTCGTTGCAGGAGTTGGTCACATCGCCCCGCTGCTGTTCATCGAAGCCGCCAGCTTTGGCATATCCGCTCTCTCGCTGGCCTTCATTCGGCCGCACCGGCCGGCGGTCACGACGGATGAAGCGGAGGAAGACGAGGAGGAGGAAATCGCAGCAGACGAGCCGGGCGGATACCTTGGGTCGTACCGGATGCTGGCCAGGCGACCAATCCTCCTTTTCTCTGCCAGCGTGCTGGCTCTCCCCGAGCTGGCGTCCGGCGCCACCGTGGTGTGGATCGTCCCCTATGCTGAAGCCCATCAGTACCTCAATATGGGCTCGTCC
>JAICWV010000215.1 GCA_025966365.1 Chloroflexota bacterium
GTGGAGGTCGGGCGGCAGCATCCACTGGAGCGCGCCCTTCGCGACCTGAACCGCGAGGGTCTCACTGAGGAGATCGCCGTGCGGCGGCTGGATCGGGAGGGGACGGCGGCGCTGACAGCGGCGACCTTTGGCGAGAGCGAGGTGTCTCCGGAGTTTGCCGAGCTGCTCCACCGGCACACCGAGGGCAATCCGTTCTACACGCATGAAGTGCTGCGGGCACTGGTCGAGCGCGGCGACGTGTACGAGGAAAACGGCCGCTGGGAGCGCCGGAAGGTCGAGGAGATCGAGGTGCCCAAGAGTGTCCGGTCCACCGTGGGCGAGCGCGTGTCGCGGCTTGATGACGAGGCGCAGGAGATTCTGACCGAAGCCAGCGTGCTGGGCCAGACCTTCGAGTTCGAGGACCTGATGGCGGTGGGAGAGCGCGGCGAGAAGAACGTGGAAGACGCGCTGGGGGCCGCCGAGGCGTCTGGCATTGTACGGCCGCAGGGCAGAGACTCATATGCGTTCAATCACGCGCTGACCCAGCAGGTCCTGTACGAAGAGTTGTCACCACGGCGGCGCCGCCGCTTACATCTGGCGGCAGGAGAGGCGATCGAGGCGGCAAAGCATCCCGAGCGCCGGGTGGCGGAGCTGGCCTGGCACTTTCTCCAGGGTGACGACGCCGAGAAGGCACTGCCCTATGCTATCCGGGCTGGAGACGAGGCCGAGGCGGTATTTGCGCACGGCGAGGCGGCGCGACACTACCGCAACGCACTGGAGCTGGCGCGCGAGCTGGGAGAGAGGCGGGCCGAGATGGAGACGCTGGAAAAGCTTGGGACCGTACTGGGCATTATTGGGGTCTTTGACGAAGCAGTACAGCGTCTCAAGGACGCGGACCGGCTGGCGCGCGAGCTTGGAGATCGTGAGGTCCAGCGCCGTGCGGTGGCCGAGGCAGCCGATCTCACATCCATGCAGCATCTGGAGGATGAGGACCTCTCTCGACGATTTGATGACCTCGCGGCGGATGACGAGCCGTCGCCGGGTCTCGCTCGCATCTATCTGGTCAAGGGCCGTCGTTCCTTCGGCGAAGGACGGTACGCCGAGGCCGAAGCGCTGGCGACTCGTATGGGCGAGATTGCCCGCGCCATCGGATCGGACTATTTGCTGGCCGATGCCGAGATGCGGCTGGCTACCGGGGTGGCGCACAGGAACCGGGACCAGGGAATCGCGGCACTGGAACAGGCACGCGATCTGGCGGAGCGGAGCGGGAATGTCGTTGCCCTGGCATTGACTCTGAACAATCTCGCCTTTCAGTACATGCTCCGGGGTGACCTGGAGAAGAACCTGCACTACCGCCTGCGCTCGATGGAGCAGGCGCAACGACACCAGAGTGTCATCGGCCACATGTGGACGCAGTCCATGATGGCTCAGGCCCACCACTTTCTCGGGGATCTGGCAGCGGCTCGCGGATACGCCGAGACTGCCGTCGGCGTGGCCCGCGCAACCGAACGCATCTGGCATACCGCGTACGCCCTGTTCGTGCTGGCCCACGTACAGGTCCTGGCCGGCGAGTGGGACGAGGCGGCGCCATTGTTGGAAGAGGGCCGAGCGTTGTCGGAGAGCTACGGGGATCTACAGGGACTTGCCTACGCGCGCGACATCAGCGGGGAACTGGCCCTGTTTCGTGGCGATCCCGCCTCGGTTGTCGAGGCATACGAGCGAGCGGAAGACGACACCGTGCAGTGGGAGCGCTGGTCCGCGGCGACAGCCTATCTCGAGCTGGGGGACAATGAGGCTACTGAGAAGGTCCTGGGAGATATGTTGCGGGAGGGAGGAATAGCGGAGGCCGCAGCGCTGCGCCTGCGGGGAATGATGGCGGCTCGCCGCGGCGATGAGGACGCCGCTGACCGTGACCTGACACAGGCGCTGGAGATAGCCCGAAAACAGAAGTACCGCCAGGAGGAGGGTCTGGCCCTGCACGAGTTGGGGGTGCTGCTGTTGACGCGGGGCAATCACGAGGGGGCACGACAGCGTTTGAGCGAGTCGCTGCGGCTCTTCCGTGACATGGGCGCCCACGCCTACGCCGACCGGACCGAGCGCATTCTCGGTGAGCTGCTCTCGAGATAACTCCAACGCGCAGGCGGCTCTGCCACCACCTGCTACGGTGATAGACGGAGCGTAGTCCGCTCGGGCTCCCGCTCGCTGGAGTGAGCCACAGGAGGTATTGTCGTGAACAACGCGCTTCTGTACACGATCATCGGCCTGGCGATCATCATCATCGCGGTTCTGATCATCCTGCACTACACCATCGGATTTCCGGGCGGGACCGTTTCGCCCACGCCGACTCCCGTCGCCTTCGCTCCTTTCCGCCTGCCCAGCTAACCGAGCTCCATGAACGACGACCGCGACCTGGTGAGCCTCTTCAAGACGCTGGCGCACGAGGGAAGGATCCGGGTCGCGGCCGCCATCATTTCTCGGTCCAGAAGCGTTGATGATGTCGCGTCCGAGATCGGCATTCCTCGGCGTGAGGCGGCGGCGCAATTCGAGCCCGAACGCATGTACGACGAGCGCGAGATCAATGCCGTCCTTCGGGAGTACCATCCGGACGTTGCCAGCCTCCGTCGCTTTCTGGTGGACGGCGGGTTCCTGCGGCGCCAGTTCATTCGCAGCATCCCCGCCGATGCGCTCGGCTCCGAGAACCCACCTGTCGAGCCCAGGGTGCAGTACTGGAAGCCGCATGCCCCACAGTAGGTCCATGCCGCCACGGAAGGAGAAGGTCTTCGCCTACGTCACCCATGGCGATCGGCTGCTGGTGTTCCGGCACACCATGTTTCCGCGGGCGGGAATCCAGATACCGGGCGGAACCCTGCGTCCGGGAGAAGATCCCGTCGAGGGCGTCCTGCGGGAAGTGGCCGAGGAGACTGGCCTCCGACGCCTGGATGTGACCGGGCTGCTGGGAGAGCGGGACGTGCGCTTCCCGAGCGGGCCGCAGCACTGGCGGTTCTATCACCTCCGCCACACCGGCGAGCTCCACGAGCGGTGGATCTGGCACGAGGACGATCCCAGCGGCGGCGGGGAGTCTATCGAGTTTGAGCTGTACTGGGTGCAGGCGTCCGAGGGCGTGCCGCGTCTGGCGCGGGGCCACGCTGCTTTTCTGGATCGGGTACCATTGCCCGATACAACCGCGTAGCCGAGGCCTTCAGGCCGCTGTCCGGGAACTGCGGCCTGAAGGCCTCGGCTACGGATACGCGTTTCACACGCCCATACGTGATTCATGTTTCGATTTCTGCTGCTACTGGCAGCCTGCTGTGCCGCGCTATCGGTGTTCGCCTTCCAGCGGCCCCTCTCGCTGGCGGCGCCATCACCGCCGCCCCCCGCCAGGGAGACCCCTGTCTCGCACGCTGCCCGTTACCCGATCAAGCACATCGTCATCATCGATAAAGAGAA
>JAICWV010000251.1 GCA_025966365.1 Chloroflexota bacterium
AGGAGGTCATCCTCGGCATCGGCGGAGCGCGCATCCTCCGCGCCCTCGAATACGATCCCTCCGTCTACCACATGAACGAGGGCCACGCCGCCCTGCTCACCGTCCCCCTGCTCGAGCAGGAGCTCGGCGGCGCCGCCCTGCAGACCGCCACCGAGCGCGACCTGGAGGCCGTTCGCCGCCGCTGTATTTTCACAACCCACACCCCGGTTCCCGCGGGACACGACCGCTTCTCCAGCGAACAGGCCTACCGCATACTCGGCCCCGAGCGCGCCGGCATGCTCGAGCGCTTTGGCTGCTTCCACGACGGCCTGCTGAACATGACCTACATCGCGCTGCGCTTCTCGCGGTTTGTCAACGGTGTGGCCATGCAGCACGGCAAAGTCTCCCGGCAGATGTTCCCCGAGTACACCATCGACGCCATCACCAACGGCGTCCACGCCGGCAGCTGGACCTCGCCCGCGACACAGTCCGTCTTCGACCGGCACCTGCCCCGCTGGCGTCAGGACAACGTCACCCTGCGCTACGCGATCGACATCCCGGAACACGAGATCGTCGAAGCCCACACCGCCTCCAAGAACGCGCTGATCGCAGAGGTCAAGGCGGCCACCGGCATCGAACTCCGTCCGGACGTCTTCACCGTCGGATTCGCCCGCCGCGCCGCCACCTACAAGCGCGCCGACCTGCTCTTCACCGATCCGCAGTGCCTGATGAAGATGGCGGAGAAATTCGGCGGCCTCCAGATCGTCTACGCCGGGAAGGCTCATCCCGCCGACGAGCCCGGCAAAGCGAAGATCCGCCGCGTTATCGAGATCGGCAAGGAGATCAGCAAGGGTCCTCTCCAGGTCGTCTACCTCGAGAATTACGAGTGGAAGCTCGGAGCCCTGCTCACGGGCGGCGTCGATCTCTGGCTCAACACGCCCCGGCGTCCCTACGAGGCCTCCGGCACCAGCGGCATGAAGGCCGCCCTCAACGGCGTCCCCAGCCTCAGCATCCTCGATGGCTGGTGGATCGAAGGCTGGATCGAAGGCGTCACCGGCTGGGCCATCGACGACCACGACGACGAGGCCGGCGAGGCCCGCTCGCTCTACGATCACCTGGAGCAGACCATCCTGCCGCTCTACTACAAGGATCAGGGACAGTGGCGGCGCATCATGCGCTCCACCATTGCCCTGAACGGCTCCTTCTTCAACACGCAGCGCATGCTGGAGCAGTACGTCATCAACGCCTACTTCCCCGAGAAGCGCGTCGAAAAGCCGGCGGAATCCAGCGAACAGGAAGCCGAAAAGACCGTCGTTCAGTAGCCCACGGCAGCGCGCTCGGGCTCTGTCCGCACGGGGGTGCCTCGATCGGCACCCCTGACGGGACCGCCGTTGCCGAATGCTATACTTGCCTCGAATTCAGCTCTCTTGAGGACATGGACAGCGGGGCAGTTACAGCTGCAACCGCTATCTTCCGGATCGATGCGGGGCGATTCGTGCGCTGAACCATGGCAGATATCTCCGTGACCCAGATCCCGCTGCATCCCTCGGCACCTCCGGCGCCCGTCCGGCCCTTGTGCGTCGATCTGGACGGCACCCTCGTCAAAAGCGACACCCTCATGGACTCGCTGATGGTCCTCGCCCGTACCCAAC
>JAICWV010000087.1 GCA_025966365.1 Chloroflexota bacterium
CAGATCGACGGCGTGAACCGGGGTTACCGCAACCGATGGCTCGGGAAACAGCGGGCCGTCCAGGCCGGAGACGCCGTGAATATCGGGTGCGATCACCAGCTCGCGGACCAGCGGCCGGTCGCAGCCCGCGGCGATGGGCACATCGGTGATGCCGGCCACCGTGCAGATGCGCTGCGCGTTCAACGTCGTCTTGGGCAGGGTCTGATTACCCGCCACGGTGGTGATGGCGAGAAGCTCGATCTCCGGATTGCCGTGGGCCAGCAGGATAGCCATGGCATCGTCGTGGCCAGGATCGCAGTCCAGGATGATCCCGCGGGTCACCCTCGCTTCCCCGCCGGCCGGGTGCTCTTTCCCTGTTTGTGCGCGGCCTTCGCGCCCAGGTGCCAGTCCCGCTTGACCACACCCATGATCTCGGTGGCCACGATCTGCGAGCCGGTCGTATTCAGGTGGATGCCATCCGGTGTCCGGACCAGGGTGGGCTGGCCGTTGACCATCACGAAATCGGCGTACTTCCCGTGATTCGTGACCGGTCCCAGGAGATTCAGGTACTCTGCGCCCGGCACCTGGGCGGCGGCTCGCCGCAGCGCTACGTTGATCTGGGCGTTGGTTTGTGACCAGGACTCCTGCCGGGCCGGCGGCATGGCCAGCCAGTACACGCGCCGCGCCCCACCCTTCAGCCAGGTGCGCATCACGATCTCGACCCGCCGCTGATACTCCCGCGTCCAGGCCGGGGTGTGGGTATAGATGACATGGCCGTCCGCGGCCACCATATTCTGGTTGTCGTTCCCGCCCATGAAGACGAAGACGGCGTTGGGATGATACTCCCGTTCTTCCTGGCCTGCCACCACCGACCAGTCCACGAAATCGGGCCGGACGATGCCGGTGCCGTAGTGGGTATCGGTGTAGGCGCGGCTCGGACCGGCGCGCGTGGCCTCGTCCGCCACCATGGGCCCGATGTATTCGGTCAGGGAATCGCCGGCCACCAGCAGTCGGAGCGGATGATGGGCGGTGGGAACGAAGAGCGACGGCGGCTTCGGCGCGGCCGGCCTGGTCTTACCATGCACGGCAGGCTTGGTGTTGCCACCTACTGCGGGCCTGGGCGCGCCCGTGGGGGCAGGCGTCGGAGCGCTCAGCAGTGGCGCGCTGGTCTGCAGATTGCGACCCAGAAGGTGCTGAGCCGTGTCCCAGGGCCAGGTGAGCCCGACAGCCTGGGTCACCGCCTGCAGCGGCTGGCCGATACCCAGCGTCACCGTCCGCTCGATGCCGATATCCATGCCCTGGCCGGAGTGCACCAGGCCACGCGCGCCGAAGATGCAGGCGACCACAAAGCCGATCACCATCACCTTCAGCACGTGCTTGATGGGCACGGTCGGGGAGCCTGTCTCTGTGACTTCCAGGGTGCGCGCGTGCGGAGCAAGGGCGGATCGGATCTTCCCCACATCGAGACCGGGCGCAAAGAGACGTGGCAGCGGCACCTGCAGCCGCTCCTGCCGCTGCCTCCCCACGGGACGTGGGGGCGCGACGATAACCCGTCGTCCCTGTGTGTCTTCCGATTCCTCGATCGCTACCACTACTCAGAACCTGTAATAGATAAACGGCGCCACACCCTGTCCGGTTACAAGGACGCCCGTGACAAAGAGGATAGCCCCCAGGATCACCCCTTGCGGCACCGGACCGAGGCGCGCGAAGAGGTCCCGCACGTAGAGAGCGGGGCGGCGCGGCAGGAACTGCAGAATGAGTCCGAAGCCGATCAGGAGCAGAATCGGTGTCGTCAGCGTGGTCTGCCCGGTACCGGAGAAGAGCTGCCCCGCCATCTCAGACACGGTGCTCAGACCGGGGGCCCGGAAAAAGACCCAGGCCAGACACACGAAGTTGAAGGTCAACAGCCAACCAAGCCAGGGATAGCGGATCACCTTGTTGCCAGTCTTGTTCATCCACCACCGCTCGCCGGCCAGCCCGGCCCCGTGCAACCCACCCCAGAAGACGAAGTTCCAGGCAGCACCGTGCCAGAGGCCGCCCAGCAGGAAGGTCAGAAAGAGATTTCGGTAGGTCTTCGCCGTCCCCTTCCGGTTTCCTCCCAGCCCGATATAGAGGTAGTCTCGCAGCCAGCGAGAGAGACTCATGTGCCAGCGATGCCAGAAATCCTGGAGAGTGACCGCCGTATACGGACGGTTGAAGTTAATCGGGAACTGGAATCCGAGCAGGAGTGCAAGGCCGATGGCGATGTCGGAGTAGGCGGAGAAGTCGCAGTAGATCTGAACGGCGTAGCCGTAGACGGCCGCGATCACATCCACGCCTGAGTGTTGCGACGGTGTCCCGAAGACCGGATCAACCAGCTGCGTGGCGATGGGGTCCGCGATCAGGACTTTTTTCAGCAAGCCGCCGGTGATGAGGCCAAAGGCTCGCACCATCTCGATCTTCCGCGGGTCGCGGGGCGAGGCAAACTGCGGCACCAGCTCGCTCACCCGAACGATGGGACCAGCGATGAGATGCGGAAAGAAGCAGAGGTAGAGCGCGAAGTCGAGCAGCTTGACCGGTTTCTGCACCCCGCGCCGCACGTCGATGACATACGACATAGCCTGGAAGGTGAAGAAGGAGATGGCAACCGGCAGCGCCACCTGCAACAGTGGAAACGGCACCGGAAAACCGACGCGCGTGAAGAACGTCGCCACGTTTCCGGCGAAGAAGCCGTAGTACTTGAACCATCCCAGCAGGCCGAGATCTCCAGCCAGGGCCAGGGCCAGAAGCGGTGAGCGGTAGCGCTCCGGCACGCGCACCAACAGCTCTGCAAAGAGCTGGTTCCAGAGGGTCGCTCCGATGATCAGGAAGACAAAGTGCCAGTCGGCATACGCGTAGAACACGTAGCTGGCCGCGATCATGAAAGGCTTCCATAGTCCCGGCCGCGGCATAAGCAGCCAGGACACAGGGAGAACGACCGCAAAGAAGAGCGCGAACTCGAGCGTGGGGAAGATCATCGAGGGGGCGATCCGCAGGATAAGGCTGGCATGAAGAGGATGGGCGTCGCGAGTACCACGATACCACGCTCAACGCCACCCATGGCGGTGAAGTTACGAGGCGCGGGTGGTCCGTTCCATGCTCCACAGACTGCCCATGGAAAGTGACGTCGCCCGGCGGCGGTTGGAATCTGATGGCGGGGCGGTAGCGCTCTTCGACTGGCGTTCGACCGTCTTCTTGCACTTTGCCGTCCCTCCCCAGGTGCTCCAGCCCAGCGTCCCCTTCCCGCTCGATCTGCGTGAGGGCATGGCCTATGTCAGCATCGTCACCTTCTATCAGCGCAACTTCCGCTTGCCCGCCGGTGGCCCGCTGGCCCACATCGTCCACTTCCTCGGCAGCAATCTGTTCTGCAATCTGCGCGCCTATGTTCGCGTCGGCGAGGAGCCGGGTGTCTTCTTCATGACCGAGTGGGTCCCCAATCCCATCGGCGCCGTCTTCGCCCCCATCTACCCCGGTCTCCGCTACCGCCTGGCGCGCCTCCAGTTCGACCGAGCAGGAAACCAGACCCGCCGGACCGTGTTTGCCCAGGAGGGACGCATGACCCTCGAGGCCGAGATTCCCGAGGGGGTCCCGCTCTCCCCCCCGGCCGCGGGCAGCGTGGCGGATTTCTGCCTGGAGCGCTATACCGCCTTTACCCGCTCGCCCTTCGGGGACATGCGATTCCACATCTGGCACCCACCCTGGCCCCAGACCGGCACGCAGGCCTCGCTCCCCGACGATCGACTCCTGATGACGCGTTCCTGGTTCGGCGCCGCCACGCCTGCCGGTGCCCAATACTGCCCCGGCATCACCGGCGTCCACGTTGGGCTCCCCAAGCCGCTCAGGCGATGAGCGGCATCTCCAGCTCGATCTCGTCTCGAATGGGAATCCCGTGATGCCCCGTCACCGGTATCGAGGGCTTGGTTCTGCGCGCCTCGCTCAGAGCGTCCGGATACAGCGCGGCCAGCCGAAAGCCACGACGCTGATAGAAGCGCAGCGCATGGAGATTATCGTTCGTGGTGAGCAGCCACACCCTGGTACAGCCGACCGCGCGCGCAGCCTCCACGGCAGCGTCAATAAGGGCGCTCCCAACCCCTGCTCCTTCTCGCCAGCTGTTGAGCGTCACGACCTCGCACGCTGCCCCATCCAGGTGGTAGGTCAGTAAGCCCGCTACGTCGCCGTCTACCGCGGCTATGAAGCCCGGTAAGGCGCTTACGATGTGGGTCTTGCCGCGATTGACCATCCGATCTTCTCCCCACAGCTCGACGACGCGCGACGTGACCCAGAGACGATCGGCATCGGCGATGGGCCGGATGGCGAGGCGGCCCGTCACGTCCCTACGTCTGCTCCCCCTCGGGAGGAAGGGTCAGGCCGGCGCTGGAGAGCCGGTCGGCAAACTCCCCCGCCAGCTGCTCCAGCTGGTCGATCTGGTCCTCGGTAAACGTATCCGGGTAGGAAAAGGCCGCGGGATGCCAGTGCTGCCCCTCCTCGTGCCAGGCAAAACCGATCAGAAGATCGGAGGCATCGACGATGTCCCCGAACTCTTCATCCTCAAACTCCTCTTCATTGACGTCGTCGGTCATGGCTCCCCTCCTTCAGTCCGGAATGAGACTCTTTCCTCTCACTCTAGACCGAATGCGCCTTCCACCGGTCGTGTCCCCTCACGGGATCGAGGGCAACCCCCTCCCAGGCCAGAAGGGTTCGCTTGTTGGCCGGCCCGCCCAGCCCGTAATTGCCGATCAGTCCGTCGCTCCGCACCACGCGGTGGCAGGGAATGAGCAGCGGAATGGGGTTGTGCGCCAGCGCCGTCCCCACCGCCCGTACGGCCTTCGGCCGCCCGATTTCCCGGGCAATCCACGCGTAGGGGCGGATCTGCCCGCGCGGAATCTCCAGCGCCTTCATCAGGACGGCGCGCTCGAAGGGAGAGAGGCCGCGCAGATCGAACTCGAGCCGTGCCTTTTTTCCCGCCAGCGCGGCATGCAGATCGGCGAGGAGCGCATCCGGCGCCTCGGTGACGGGAAACGCGGGCCGGCCGAATTGCGCCCGGAAGGACCACTCGAACTCCGCCGCGTCCGGCGTCTGCGTCACCGCCGAGATGCCGTTGCGATTGAAGGCGACGTATACCCGGCCGATGGGGACATCCAGGCTCAGATACCGGTCCGCCAGATCGAGCGCGATCAGGACGCCGGGCAGAAGCGTCGGCGGCGCGCTCACGTCACGAATATCGTCAAAGGGATCAGTCATGTCCAGACCTCCAGGCTGCGGACCTCGCGCAGCGCTCCTAAACCGCGATGGACGTTCGATTTCACCGTCCCCACCGGCTGATCCAGCACCGAGGCGATCTCGGCGTAGCTCAGCCCCTCCACATGTCGCAGCACCACCGCCGCCCGCAGCCGGCCGGGTAGTGTTTCCAGCGCTCGCATGATTTCCTCCCCTCGCGCCGTCGCTTCCGCCTGGCGATCCGGCCCCTCGGCCGGAGAGACGATCTCCCCATCCATCTCCACCCGGGGCAGCTTCTTCCGCCGCACCCGGTTTTTCCACACGTTGAGCACGATCTGATAGAGCCAGGGCCGCAGAGCCATTGCCTTGATGCGATCCGCCGGGTAGGTCTTCAGCGCGCGATATGCCTTGATAAACGCATCCTGCGTGATCTCCTCCGCATCCTCGGTATTACTGGAGAGGCGCAGCGCAAAGCGATAGAGGCGATCTTGAAAATGAACCACCAGTACCTCGAAGTGGGCATCCAGGTCACACGCCAGCAGAGGGGCCAGGCCTGTCTCGTCCATACGCATCCTTTCACATACCAGAACACCTCCTGCCCCGAGTCGGTTGCATGGATCTGCAGCACCATAGATCGGTTCGGCAGCCGGCGTGATGAACTCGCGCCCCTCAGGCCATCTGTCGGCTGATCCGGTAATCGACAAGTAGGTGACCGGTGGGCGAGGTCACGCTTCGGATCAATTCAAGCCGCATCGAGGGCAACCCGTCGAGGAGCCTTCGTCCGCTGCCGGCGATCACCGGTGCGATTGCGAGCCTGAGCTCGTCGACGACACCTGCGGCAAGGAGAGTCTGGGCGACCGAGATGCTGGCATGGAGGCCGATGTCACCGCCTGGCCGATCCCTGAGGTCCCGCACGAATTCGACCAGGTCGCCGTCGATCACAGTCGTATTGGCCCACTCCCGCTCGAGCGGTACGGAAGTCGCGACGTACTTTGCGACCCCGTTGATGAAGGTCGCAAATGGCTCGATCTCGCTGCCCGGCCAGAACTCAACCCACTCGTCGTAACTGCGCCGGCCGAGGATGACCGCGTCCTGCGTTGCGATGAGAGCGGCCCCGCTCTCGTCCATCACATCGTCCCAGCCCGTGACGAATGTGTCAGGAGCCTCGGCGACGCCATCGAGGGACAAGAACTCGAATGCGACGACTTTGCGCCCGCTCACCACTGCCGGTTGACCTTGACGTCGCTGCGTCTATGGCATGGACAGGCAAGATTCATCGGTGCGATCAGCCACAACGTCATGAGATGTACCCTCGCGTCAATCTACGTTCGACCGGCGGTCCCGCGCCAACCAGAGGCACCCAGATTAGTGGGCTCGTCATGGGGACTCTGTTAGTCAGAGCGGACGAATACCGATCTATTTCTCAGGCGCCGTTCACGAGAATGTAACCACTGTTAGACCGAACAACGTCGCAGCGGGTACAGTAGATTCGACTGCCAAGCAGTTATTGCCGATGTCGGCAAGGCGGGGTATCATCTCGCCGTCTCTCACAACTCATACCTCTCAGGAGACACCGTGGAAGAAGGATTTACCATCTGGTTCACCGGCCTGTCCGGCGCCGGCAAGTCGACCATTGCAAACCTCCTGGTCCAGCGCCTCAAGGAGGCGGGCCTCTACATCGAGCTGCTCGACGGCGACGAGATCCGCACCAATCTCAGCTCCGGCCTGGGCTTCTCCAAGGCCGATCGCGACGCCAACATCCGCCGCATCGGCTTCGTCGCCAAACTCCTCTCCCGCAATGGCGTCATCGCCATCACCGCCGCCATCTCTCCCTATCGTGAGATTCGGGATGAGGCACGCCGCGAGATTACCAACAACGGCCAGTATCCCAATCGCTTCGTCGAGGTCTATGTGGCCACCCCGCTCGAAGTCTGCGAGCAGCGCGACGTGAAGGGCCTGTACAAGAAGGCGCGGTCCGGTGAGATCAAGCAATTCACTGGTATCTCCGACCCGTACGAGCCTCCGCTCCACCCCGAGATCACCCTCAGCACCGTCGGCGAGACGCCGGAAGAGGATACCGACCAGATTCTCCGCCGCCTGGTCGAGATCGGCAATCTGCCGTCGGACATCGTCTCCAGTGGCAACGGCGCCTACACCCAGGACGAGGAAGCTCTCGTCTCCGAGCGGCTCAAGAACCTGGGATATCTATAGACCCATACAGATATCGAGAGTCCAAAGGCGCACGAGCAGGGCGCAACCATGCAGGACATTATTACCCGCGGCATTGACGCCCTCGATCGACTGGAGTTCGCCCAGGCGTTCAAGCACGACTATGAGGCCATCCGGACGGACCCCGACGCCTGGAGCGAAGAAGTGTCCGAGCGCGAGCTCTGGGAATTGTCATCACGAGCACTCAGCGGCGGGTCCGTTCGCATGTAGCGATTGAGCCACCGGAAGGCGGCTTGAACCGAACGAGCACCATTCAGTGCGAGCAGATTCGTGCCATCTCGCGGCAGCGTCTTACCTGCCCTCTCGGTGCGGTGAGCGAGAGCACCATGGCACAGGTCGAGTACGCGTTGAAGATGGTGCTCGACTTGATGTAGTCCGCGGCTACAATCTCTCCATGCGCCCTGAGCTTCGATATCTGGTCGGCATCAGCCTCCTGCCCGGCATCGGCCCGCAGCGCTTCTTCAAGCTCCTCGACCTCTGTGGCGATCCGGAGCGTGCCTGGCGCGCTTCCGAGGACCAATTGCGCGCGCTGGGCGTGGACGGCAAGACCCTGCCCCAACTCCTGGAGCGGCGCCGTACCCTGAGCCTGACTAAAGAGATGGAGCGGCTGGCGCAGCTCGATGTCACCGTCCTCTCCCGCCACGATCCCGACTACCCGCCGCGCCTCAAGGAGATCTACAACGCCCCGCCGCTCCTCTACGTCAAAGGCGAGATCACGCGGGCGGACGACCAGGCGATTGCCGTGGTGGGCACGCGCGGTCCCAGCGTCTACGGCAAGGAGATCGCCGGCCGCATCGTGCCGCAGCTGGTGGGGGCGGGGCTGACCATCGCCAGCGGCATGGCCCGCGGCATCGACACCGTCGCCCATCACGCCGCTCTGAATGCGGACGGCCGCACCATCGCCGTCCTCGGCAGCGGCATCGACGTCATCTACCCCGCCGAGAACCGCTCCCTCTATAGAAGGATTACGGAGCACGGGGCCGTGGTCAGCGAATATCCTCTCGGTACCAAGCCCGACGCCTTCAACTTCCCCGCTCGCAATCGCATCATCTCCGGCCTCTCCATGGGTACGGTGGTGGTCGAGGCCCAGATCGGCTCCGGCGCGCTCATCACCGCCGACTATGCCATCGAGCAAAACCGTGAGATCTTTGCCTTTCCCGGTCGCGCTACCGATAAAGGCTCCTCCGGCTGCAACAAGCTCATCAAGGAGAGCCGCGCCAAGCTCGTCACCTCGACCGACGACATCCTCGACGATCTCGACCTCACCGCCGCCGTTCAGCAGCTGGAGATCAAGGCCGCCATTCCCGCCAACGACGACGAGGGCCGCCTTCTGGCCCTCCTCTCCCACGAGCCGGTCCACATCGACGACCTCTCGCGCCAGAGCGCCATGCCCGTCCCCACCGTTGCCAGCACCCTCATGATGCTCGAGCTCAAAGGCAGCGTCCGCCAGATCGGCTCCATGAGCTTCGTCCTGGCACATTAGCGTTTCATATCACCACCAAGGAGAGCCCACATGACCGAGCCGAACTATCGAACCGGCAAGATCTGCTACCTCGAAATTCCTGCAATGGACGTCGCTCAATCGGCCGACTTTTACCGAAGCGCCTTCGGCTGGCACACACGGCAGCGCGGCGACGGAGCAACCGCCTTCGACGATACGGTTGGTGGCGTGAGCGGGACGTGGGTCTCTGGACGCGAGCCTGATCGGGAGCCGGGAATTCTCGTGTACATCATGGCGGCAAGCGCGGAGAAGGCAGGGGATGCAGTGATCGCCGCCGGTGGCGAAATCGTCACTCCGGTCGATCCAGGGGAGCCCGAGGTGCACTTCACGTTCCGGGACCCGGCGGGAAACGTGATGGGCGTGTATCAGCAGCCGGGACTGGCGGAGTCAGAAGCGCAGGAACTCTGAGGCCGGGTCTGAGGGAGGCTCCTATCCAGGCGGCGCTCTTCACCCCCGATGACGTGCCCGCGTCGAGTTCAATGTCGCAGGCAGGACGTCTGCCCGGCATCTCTTGCAATGTCTGTCTTCTCCCACGCCGTCGGTGCCTCCGCACTGACGTGCCGCCCTGCGTCCCTTATGGCTTTCACCCGGCGACTCAGGGAACCGCCTCACGAGGTATTCAATCGAGCGGGGTCTGGAACCACCAGACCCCGGCCTGTTCTTGCGTGGAGCACCTTCCCGCTCTGCAATAAGCGTCCCACTGCTCGATTGACCGTCTCCCGCGAGGCTCCCACCACGTGCGCCATCTCCACCTGCGTGTCCAGCACCAGGCCGCGAGGATGGCGGGCGGCTTTGTCCGCCAGGTATTGCGCCACCCGCTGGTCCACCGTCAGCGTCGCCATCTCTGTGATGCGGTCGCGCGCCTCTTCCAGGCAGGTAAAGAGATACTCGACCAGGCGGTGGGCCAGGTCGGGATGCCGGTCGAACACCCGGCGGACGGCATCCTCCGGAAATACATACACCAGCGCATAGGTGCTCAGAAATTCGATTGTCGTGGGCTTCGGAGTAACCGGCGCCAGAAAGCTCATCCCCCATAGGTCTCCGGCGTGCATCTCGGCGATGGTCACCGTCGTCCCCGGCCGCGTCGACCGCAGCACCCACGCGTCACCCTGGCAGAACCCGTACACCGTGCCGGTTCCATGTGCCGTGTGCCGGAGGAGGTCCGTCCTCCTGTACTCCTCTCGTTCCGCCACTCGAGCCAGCTCGAGTAGCTCCGTGTCCGGTAGGCGGGCGAACAGCCAGAGTTGTCGCACCTCGTCGGCCCGCGCCGCGAACGGGTCCGCTTCCTCCGCGCGCACTCCTCCATCCACCTTGCCGGAGCGACTACGCCAGCATATATCCGGCAAGCGTCACTCTGCAGCCGGTTGGCCCGGAATCAACGTGAACATGCAACTCTGGCGAATGTACGTCACCGGCGTGGCGGGATGGCGCTCCCGTAAGTACCTCGCCAGCGACTCCATGCCGGGAAGCTCGCTCACCGCGTGATTCACCACCACCACCGGGATGCCCAGGTCGAGCCCCACACCGCCCTCGCGCCAGTAGGTGAACCCGTCATCGGTGCAGACGGCCATGTCAGCGCCATACCGTTCCACAAATTGTGTGAACGGCGTGATCGCACCGGTGCCCAGGGCCAGTCGGCTCACCGGAGCCGCAGGATCGCCCAGCAGCTCCACTGCCTCCTGTCCCAGCGGCCGCACTGCCTCCGCCACCCGTCGTGCCACCGACCCTGCCGTTTCTCCGCGGGCGTCAAACACCCGCACGAACCCCTCGGCCACGATCGGGTGTTCCAGGCCCAGAAGCTGCGCCCAGCTATCCGGAATGCCGATCCCCGGCATCTGGTCCCAGAGGTCGTGGCAGCGGAGCACGATCAATCCGCTCTCCTCGATCCAGGCGCGCTTGTCCCGGATACCGTCGAAGCGCAGCATCGTCTCCTCCTCCCGGAGTCCACCGAAATACAAAGGCTCATGGACGATGCAGAGATTGCACCCGGCACCGACTGCCTCCGCCAGCGCCTTCCATGTCCCCATCCAGACCACCGCGATGCCGAAAACCTCGACTTCGGGATCCCCCGCCAGGATTCCGTCGGTGGTGTCCTCCCAGTCCACCCAGCCGCCGTCCAGCGAGCGGAGATGGGCCTGAACGTCTCGCACCTTCACGGCCCCACCCTAGCAAAAGGAAGAGGCGGAGCAGGGGCAGGAGAGGACCGCCCGCTGCTCCGCCGCTCTAGGGAAGAGCGCTATTCGGCGCCGGAGAGGCGCTCCATGGCTTCGTCCACGCTGATCTCGCCGCGCTCCAGCGCGCGCAGAACCTCGTTCGTGTTCTCGGGGTGCGCCGGGACGACCGCCGGCCCGGGCGACACTGCGGACTCGGAAGGAACCGGCGGGATGGGAGGCACCGGTGGGACCGGCTCATGTGCGCTGGAGACCGTCACACTATGCCCCTTGTCAATCTCGAGATCGCCGTTGACGGTTCCGATATCGACGTACGTCCCGCCGCCGTTGACCATCGCCTGCCATTCGCGGTTCGATGACTTTGTCACCTGCGCGGGCAGGTCACACGACACCTCGCCATTGGCCGTGTGGAAGTTGATCTCAGCGCCGTTCCCGGGTGCCAGCAGGAGGTTGACGTCGCCATTCACCGTCTGGATGGCGAACGGGCCCTTACCGAGTGCCGCATCGATGGTCAGCTCGCCATCCACGCTGTGCAGCTGAGCACCGTGCAGATGGGAATCGGACACTTCCAGATCGCCATTAATGGTGTGGACCGTCAGAACACCGGCCATCCTCTCCAGGGCGACGTCGGCATGGCCCGTTGTTACCGTGCAATCACCGGCGATGTCTTCTGCCGTCACGTCACCACTCACCGTCTTGACCTCGATGGCGCCGGTGTCCTCGATCTCGACATCGCCCTCGGTGGTGTTCACCCGAATCCGGCAATCCCGCGGAACGGTCGCGGTGACGTCGATCTCGGACCCGGGTAGCGCCTTGAAAATCACCCGGTTGCCGTCTCGCTCGACCCGCGGCGGCTCGGGGAGGGAGGTCTCACCCTCGGCTTTGATACGAATGCGATTCCCGCTGTTGCCGCGCACATGCACGTCTCCGCCCATGGTGGTGATGATCAGCTCCGCTCCCGCGCTTACCTCGACGGTTTCGTCAATCTCCACATCTTTCTCGCAACAGTCGTGTAGTCCATGCAGTCCTTCCAGCGTCTTATCCAGCCCGCGCAGCGAGTCGTGTACCGCGCGCTCGATTGCCTCCGCATCTATGCCGATCCGAAAATCTGTCATGACTCTCCCTCTTTCACCGGCCGCGCAACTGGGCCAGTGCCTGCTCAACGTCGATCTCTCCCTGCTCCAGAGCCCGCAGGATCTCGGCTGCATTTGCGTTGACCTGCGTCTCCCCTGCCTGTCCCTGGCCGCGATCTCCGTCCGATGAGCTTCCGCCCCGGATACTCAAATCGCCGCTCACCGACTGCATCTCCAGATTGGCGCCTCCGCCGTTGATCCGTCCCTGCCAGTGGCGCCGTCCCGCTTTGATCACGTCGGCCCGGGCGAAGCCGGTATGGACCTCGCCGCTCACCGTCTTCATCTGCACGGTTACGCCCGTTCCCTCCGGAATCCCGAGCTCCAGATCGCCGCTCACGGTGTGGGCGTAGTAGTGCTCGCCCGCGGTGAGCGGCGTGTCAAGAAAGAAATCGCCGCTCACGCTGTGCAAGTTGAAGTCCCGCAGGCTGGAGGTGGTAATGCGCGCGTCCCCGCTTGTGGTATGCAGTGTCAGCGTGCCGGACAGCCCGTCCGCCGTTACGTCGCCGCTCACCGTCGTCAGCTGGGACTCGCCCTGCACGTCGGAGATGCTGACGTCGCCGCTCACCGTCTGCGTGCGCAGGTCCCCCTCCGTGCCGCGCACCTGGACGTCGGCGCTGACGGACTTGACCTCGACCGACGTCCTCCGCGGCACGGTGACCACATAGTCGACGGAAGCCAGCTTCCCAGCCCTGCCGAAAAGGCCGTTGCGGTCATTCCTGGTGTGGACGGCCACGGCGTTGCCGCTCTGCTCGATCTCGATGCTGGTGTTGTCCTTCGCGTCCCCGCTCCCGGACTTGGTCGCGTGTACGCGGATAGTCTCCCCATCGCCGCCGGTAACGACGACGCTCCCGGAGACGGTATTGAGCGTGAATTGGGCCGGCGCGGTTACGCTGAGCTCGCGCTCAACCACGTCGTTGGTCGTTGTGTCCATGGCTCATCCTTTCCATACCCGGCAGGTCGGCCGGGCACAATCTCCTGGCCTACCCGCCTCGAAGCGCGCGCTCGGCGTCGGTCGCGCTCATCCGCCCTTCGCGCACCGCGCTCAGGATCTCGCGCTTGCGCTCGGCGCTGATACCCGAATCCTGCGACTCAGGGACCTTCACCCGATCGCTATAACCCATGGCCATCAGGATGTCATTCAGTCGGCTGTTCACGGTGGGGTAGCTCATGTTGAGCTCCGAGCCGACATCCTTCAGGCTCCCGCGATTGCGAACAAACGCCTCCACGAAGCGCACCTGATCCTGGCTCAGCCGCTGCAGCGGTCCGAGGTTGAAGGCGCCGTCGATGGTGGTGTCACAATTGCGGCAGTGGAGCCGCGAGACGGCCAGCTCGTCGTGGCAGATCGGACACCGGCCGATAACGGGATGCATGCGTCCCTCCTATGAAGCTTCTACAAGCATCATAAAGGGGCAATGAAGAAAATGCAAGGGGCTATTCACATTATTGACTGCAACTCCCGCACCCTTCGTAGTTCCATCAATGCATTGATGTCTGCGCCGCCGCGCAGCTTCGATGCATGCACCCTCGATGTTGCTCGGCAGCGAGTCAACCACGCCACCCTCAACGACATCTCGAGGTACGTGGCCAGAAACTGAGCTGCGGCGCAGCATCCAATAAATTGGCCGAACTACGACGGGTGGCGGGACACGGTTACAGGTGCTTTAGCACCAATTTCGCCGCTTTGATCAGCGCCTTCTTGCTCAGCTGGGTGCCCCCGGACTCGCCCGTATTGTTGAACACGACATCACTCTTCAGAACCCAGAGCTGGTGCAGGCCGGGAATGTAGAACGCTCTGTCCCCCAGCCGCTTGACCGTCGTCGTCTGGCCCGCGGTTTTGCGGTTGGCCGCGAACATCGCGGACGCGGTGGTTCCGTGGCGCTGCTTCTCGATGCTCGTCGTGGTGGCGGCAAGGGTGATGATCAGCCGGTAGGGACTGGGCGTGGCGTAGTCACACGAGGTGAAGACGCCCAGCTTCTGGCTCATGGTCCTGGTGGCCTTGCCGCCCAGCACGGCGCTCGCGTCCCTGGCCGTGAACATCGAGCAGGTGCTCATGCTGCCATGCCCGGCCGCCATGGCCGGATGGCCGGCCTCGAGTACGGCAACGGCCAGAAGCAGAGCAACCAGTCGTCGAACGATTCGCATATCTTCTCCTCGGTCGAGTTAGCGTCCGGCCTCAGTCGGGCGCTCAAGGATAACGAATGGGAGATCGTCCGATGGCCGCCGAAAGGAGGCGACGGATACGAACCCGGCCTTGCCGGCCGCCTTCTGCGCTCGCTGGTTGAACGCGGCGATCGTGGCACGAAAGGAGTGGGCGTTGTAGAGCCCGCTGCCCACCTCGATCGCCAGCCGGATAATCTCCGGCCCCAGGCCCCGCCCCGTCAAGTCGGGCCGGATGCCGCATCCGACATCCAGCGGACCATCCAGGTACTCCCCGCCCGCGACCCGCGCCTCGGGGCCAAAGCAGAGAAAGGCGACCAGCTCTCCCTCCTCATTCCGCACGCTCTGATAGCCG